>NZ_CP021983.2:5115000-5415000 GCF_002075285.3 Halomicronema hongdechloris C2206
TGGAGGACTCCTCGGCAGGCCGTCTGGCAGCCAGCGGTGCTAAGGGGGATGATTCCCCGAGTTAGCCACAGCTTTGGCCCCAGAGAAGAGCCGGGAGGCATTAGCCCAGGGCCTAGGGATCGAGGCGCCGGATGATCACCAGAGTCTTGAAGTAGTCTTCCATGCGGTCTTGGTCCCGGAAGAGCCGGGCGGCTTGCCAGAGATCGCGAATGCCCTCTGGATCGCCACTGCGATAACGGGCCACCCCACGACTGCCATAGGCACTGGCCAACTCGGGATCTAGCTCAATGGCCTGATCGAAATCGGCAATGGCCGCCTCATAATCCTTGAGCACGGCATAAACCCCACCGCGCCCCACGTAGGCGGCTGCATAGTTGGGGTCGGCGCCAATGGCTTCGGTATACAGTGCGATCGCACTATCGGGCTCACCGCCACGAAACGCCGCCTGGCCCTGCTCAAATAAATCCTCGGCCAAGTTCTCATTGGTTTGCCCCAAAGACGCAGGCACACTACAGGCCAACAGCGGCAAACTGACTAAAAATGCCATCCAAATACGCATGATTTTCTGCTCGAGTGGGCTGCATTGAGAAGAAACCTGACCACACGGGCAATAGGGATCTGAATCTAAGCCATCCCCCAGGTAACAGTCCCCGGATATCGCCACTGCCACCACCCTGTTGACAGCGGTTGGCCAGCAACTACCCTCGCCATTGAGGCCCATCTGTATTGCCTGGCCATGGTCTAAGTCATCCCCTGCTCTCAAGGTAAGTCATTTTTCAAGAACTGGGGCCTCTGTCGCTACTTTCTCAGGCTTCTCAGGACTTTCTCAGAGAACACTTACTTAGCCATCAGCGGCAACTCAGCTGCAGAGGCGCCAATAGATAATAGATGTTGGCCAAATGGTCTAGCATCTACCAGCTCATGTCTTGACAGACGAGTACCACACCTCAAAATTCTGGATCCCCTGGTCTACGACCCAGGGGATTTTTGTGGGCCTCTCCCTCCGCCTTGGCAGCTCCTTGAGCAGACAACCTAGCCGCGGATGTATAGCAGACAGCACCCGGCTTCAGACTGTCTGCTGTAGGCTGAACTCGACTCGCCCAGGCCATTGCCATCCCTGGGCCCGGTCATGTCGCTAGCTGCCACTATGCAGGGAGAACGTTAACTATGGGCTCCCTCAGCCGCAATCGCATCACCAAGGCCATCCGGCAAGGTACCAAGCAGGCCCTGACGGCCCAGGGCATTAAGGCCAGTACCCGGCGCGGCAATAAGGAGTTGAGCTTCGTGGTAGATGCCTTGGGCCAGGCCCCCTTCATTAGCCTGGCCGACGCCCATGCCGTCGGCACCGCCCTAGGGGAAAAAATCGCGGCCCTCTCCCAGAAAATGGGACGCCAGCATCTGGACCAAGGGGTGATTCGACGGCTGTGGATTCAGAAAGACTTACCCCCAGTGCCGACAGAACCGGCATCTACTCCCCCCGCCAGTAAGGGAACGACTGCCGCCCCCACTGCGACGAAGGCCCCAGCGGCACCAGCAGCAGCGGTATCAGCTCCCGCCGATGAGCCCGTCGATGAGCCTATCCATGAGCCTGCCGATGAAGCAGTAGAGCCCTCAGCAGCGGCCAACATGGAGGAAACTGTTCCCGTCCATGAACCAGAGGCAGCACCGGCAGTGGCGGAAGCGGTGGTATCAGCTCCCGTCGATGAGATAGCGGATAGGCCAGCAGAGGCTGCGGTCACGGAGGGGCCAGAGCAACCTCCAGTAGATGCAGCCCCAGACCCAGACGCCGCAGACGGAGCTCCTGTCGATGAGGTGGGGGACACCGCAGAGGCTACCGACGCTACCAATTCAGCGGCAATGGACGAGACGGAGAACACTACCACTGACACCACAGCCGATGACACCGATGAGAACACAACCTCCTCCCCCAAGTCGTCGAAATCCTAAGGGAGTTCATGGGGCTGGGGCACTGTGCCATGACACCTGTGCCTCTATGAGAGGGCCAGGCGTGACTAGGGCATCATCCCCCTTAAGATTGCCAACTCCCGCTGGGTCTGTCTGAATAGAGATGGGGGAGTTGGCGAGGGAGACATATGATGGGAGCGGTGCTATATTTTTTGCGCCATGGGCAAACGGCCTACAGCCTCACCGGGGGTTACTGCGGCACCCCAGAAAATGATCCGGGGCTGACTCCAGAGGGCATTACCATGGCTCAGGAGTTTGCAGCAGCCTTCTCTCATCTTCCTTGGCAAGCTGCCTATGTCAGCCCGCTACGCCGCGCCATTGAAACGGCTCGTCCCCTCTGCGAAGCTGCAGGGCTGACCATGCAAGTGCGGGACGGGCTGCGCGAGGTGATGTATGGCCGTTGGGAAGGCATGCATCCCGATGCTGTTGATCAGGAATACCATGATGAGTTTGTGGCCTGGCTGACCGACCCGGCCTGGTATGCTCCCATCGGTGGCGAGCGAGCGGTGGATATCGCCCGGCGCTCGTCCCAGGTGTTAGATGAAATCGAGCAGGCGTATTCGCAGGGCAACATTTTGATCGTGGCCCACAAGGCTACGATTCGGATCATGCTCTGCACCCTATTGGGAATTGACGTCGGTCGCTATCGCGATCGCATGGATATGCCGGTGGCTGCCGTCAGCATCGTGGAACTGGCCGAGCGAGGACCGATGTTTCATACCCTGGCCGATCGCTCTTACCTCAATGACGCCCTGCGCGCCCTACCCAGTACCTGACGAGACCCCATGGTTCTAAGAATCTATTTGCTACGTAACGGGGAAACCTATTTCTGTCGGACCGGGCGCTATTGTAGTTGCGATGGGGTGCCCCTGACAGATCGAGGCCAACAAATGGCCGATTACTTTGCCAAGGCCTATCAGGATCTCGACTGGAAAGCAGTCCTGGCAAGTCCGCTGAATCATGCGATCGCAACGGCCCAGCCCCTGGGGCTGTCCCTAGATACCCGCCCCGCCCTGCGAGAACTCTCCTTTGGCCAATGGGAAGGGCTATCCCCAGAAGAGGTTAACACCACCTTCCACGATGACTACATTCGTTGGCTAGCTGATCCCGCCTGGAATGCCCCCACCGGTGGCGAAAAAGGTATTCGAGTGGCCCGTCGCAGCTCCGCCGTCCTCGATGAGATCGAAGAAACCTACCCCGATGGCAATGTTCTGGTCGTCTCCCACAAAGCCACTCTGCGCATCATGCTCTGCACCCTGCTAGGCGTAGACGTGGGCCGCTACCGCGATCGCCTAGCCATGCCAGAAGCCGCCATTACCATCATTGAATTGGCCCAATACGGTCCTTTTATCAAAGCCCTCAACGATTGCAACCATCTGCCCCAGCATCTGCGTCCCCCCCTGCCAGGGGCCCCCATCTCCACAGGAAATCGGTATTAACGCCGTTGCCAATAGGTCTGCTCATCCAGCACGTCCTGAGGCTGCTTGACCCGATCGAGAAATACCTTGCCCTGCAGATGATCCACCTCATGTTGCACGATGCGGGCCACGAAGTCACTAAATTCCCGCTGCTGCTCTCGCCCCCACCGATCCAAATAGGCCACCTCCACTTGGCGATAGCGCCAGACCACCCCTCGTCTCCCCGGTACACTTAAGCAGCCCTCCCAGCCACTGACCACCTCATCAGAGTGAGCTACAATCTGGGGATTGATCAGGGCCATAGGCTTCATCGCAGGCGCCTCCGGATAGCGGGGATTGGGATGGGACGCAATAATCACCACCTGGCACGACTCCCCTACCTGCGGCGCAGCAATCCCCACTCCATGGGTAGCCGTGGTCGTGGTCAGCAGATCATCGATCAGTCTCTGAATCTGCGGTGCCTCTACATGGTCCACTGGGGCAGCCACTTGGCGGAGGCAGGGATGACCTAGTTGCAGAATGG
Organism: Halomicronema hongdechloris C2206; assembly: GCF_002075285.3. Lineage (GTDB taxonomy): Bacteria > Cyanobacteriota > Cyanobacteriia > Phormidesmidales > Phormidesmidaceae > Halomicronema_B > Halomicronema_B hongdechloris. The sequence goes on from NZ_CP021983.2 coordinate 5,118,907, forward strand.
TCGATGGGCTCATCAGTAGACATCCTAATCTCGTCGGATCGGCAACGGTGCTGGTCGCACAGAAATAGTCAGCGTACGGCCATTGCGATTAATCACAATACTCAGCGGCTCGCCAATATTGCTCTCCTGTACCCGTTGCTGCACTCCATCGGCCTCTGCTATCTCAGTCTCACCAATGCGCTGAATCACATCCCCGGGACGCAGACCAGCGCGATCTGCCGGCGAGTTCGGCACCACTCGCAGGACAACTACCCCTTGATCCACCCGAATCTGAATGCCATTGTCCGGATCTCGATTGATCACTTGCCGCAGTTCTGGCGTCAGGGTGCGCATTTGGATGCCAATATAAGGGTGATCCACACGGCCACGGGCGATGAGCTCTGCAGAAATCTCCCGAGCCGTATTGATGGGGATGGCAAAGCCTAGTCCCTGGGCCCCCCCGATGATGGCGGTGTTCATACCAATCACATAGCCCCGCTCATCTAGCAAAGGGCCGCCAGAGTTTCCGGGATTAATGGCCGCATCGGTTTGAATAAAACTGACCCGTTTATCGGGAACCCGTACCTGGGAACTGCTGCGACCAGTAGCACTAATGATCCCAGCGGTCACCGTATTGTCGAGTCCCAGGGGATTGCCGATGGCAATGGCCCACTGACCAGGACGCAGTTGCTCAGAATCGCCGAAGGTAACTGTGGGCAGATCCTTCGCATCCACGCGCACGACCGCCACATCAGTCACCGGATCTTCGCCCACTACTTGCCCCTGCAGTTCACGGCCATCCTTAAGGGTGACGATGACTTGGTCAGCCTCCGCGACCACATGGGCATTAGTCAAAATCACGCCGTCGGGATCGATCACAAACCCCGATCCCGTCCCCCGCTCCACTCGAGTCCGAGGCTCGGTGGGAACGCCAAAATCTCCGAAGAAATCTCGGAAAAATGGATCACTGAAAATACTAGGAACTCGTTGCACTACCGTGCGGGCTGAGTCAATCCGCACCACCGCTGCCCCTACTCGTTCCACAGCCTCAGCAATGAAGTTATTGGGAACCTGCTCGACCAGCCGTTGAGTCCCCGTAGGGGCCTGGCTCACCAAAGAGGCCTCCACGGCAACTGCTTTATTAACCAGGGGATACCTCACCATCACTGCAGCAATAATCACTAAGGCAATCAGCCCATAGGCAATGGCTGGCAGTCCAGGCAACCGAGACCGTAGCCAGGAACGAGGAGATCGGTTTACATCGCGAATATTGGGATCGCTCATGGGCCTTATCTAAATGCAGATAGGGTAGTCTACAGGGGAGTAAATAGCTGCAGGGAAATCACTAGAGCGGCGTCTTGCAACCCAAGGGAGCATCCGGCCGATAATTGCCCTTTCCTTCAGGCAGTTGCCCTATTTACAGCATAGGCTGCAGCAGCACGCTTAGGCGATTCAGGATTGGCCGACAACAGTTGTTCAGATTGCCGCACTAGTCCCGTCCAAACCCCATGATCAGCAAATCTGAGGAAATCCATCTATTTGGATCTCAGGACTGGCAAGAACCGCCTCAAGTTCCCTGCCTGCAGGCGATGGCATCCTCGCGCAGCCTATGTCCAGCTATTCTATGCCAGCAAGTCGTCGGGTAGGATAGTAGATCCTGAGGCCAGGAATTGGTGACGGGATTGGGCAGTTGTGCGGGCAGGGGTTCGCTAGCAGCTTGCCGGACTGGATGGACGACCTCGGCTGGGACAGGATAGCTGCAATGGCCACGAGGAGCCAGTCTCTGACCATGGCGCCGATCCCTCTCAGACACTAGATGCAGAAACGGCACTGCCTTTCGACAGCATATCTAGTACCCTAGTAAGTCCCTAGGTGATAGTAGTAGGGGCAACCCATAACGGCTCCGGAAGCCCATCGGGGTAAGGCTGAGAAGATCTGTAACGTCGCGGAGGTTCGCTGTGGAGAAGGCGCTGGATGGGCTCTGGGAAGAGGTTTTGGCTAAGCTACAGCTACAGCTCAGCCGTCCTACGTTCGAAACCTGGATCAAACCAGCTAAAGCGCAAACCCTGACGGAGCAAGAGCTTGTTATCGCGACGCCGAACCCTTTCGCCCGTAACTGGCTCCAGAAACACTATGTGGGCACCATCGGCAGTGTAGTCCAGGAGATTCTAGGGCATCCCGTGGCGATTCAAGTCACCGTGAATGCAGAGGCCAACACCGAGGGCGACCCCTTGCCAGCTGCTAACCTGACCTGGCCCACGCCCTCATCTGTGCCCCGGGCCCCTGAACCGACCCAGGCCGGTGGCCGTCCCCGAGCCAGTGAACTCAATCCTAAAGCGGTATTTTCCCGCTTTGTCGTCGGGGCCAACAACCGCATGGCCCATGCCGCTTCCTTGGCAGTGGCCGAGTCCCCGGGTCGTGAATTTAATCCGTTGTTTCTATGCGGGGGCGTCGGCCTTGGCAAAACCCACCTGATGCAAGCCATCGGCCACTATCGCCTAGAAATCGATGGCAATGCTCGGGTGTCCTACGTGTCCACCGAGCAATTCACCAATGATTTGATTACGGCCATCCGCAAAGACAGCATGCAGACCTTTCGAGAACACTATCGAGTGGTCGATATTCTGCTGGTAGACGATATTCAATTCATTGAAGGTAAGGAATACACCCAAGAAGAATTCTTCCACACCTTCAATACACTGCATGAGGCCGGCAAGCAAATTGTATTGGCATCAGACCGCCCGCCTAATCACATTCCTCGCCTGCAAGAACGCCTGTGCTCTCGGTTTTCTATGGGGCTAATTGCCGACATTCAACCGCCCGATTTTGAGACGCGTATGGCCATCTTGCAGAAGAAGGCTGAATACGAGAATGTACGCCTGCCACGCCAGGTGATTGAGTATATCGCCTCTGTCTATACTTCCAATATCCGTGAATTAGAGGGGGCCTTGATTCGGGCCATTGCCTATACCTCTATCTCGGGGCTGCCCATGACCGTCGAAAACCTGGGCCCGGTATTAAATCCGCCGGCGGAGACCATGGAAGCCTCCCCGAGTTCTGTGATTGCAGCCGTCGCCGAGACATTTGGGATCTCCATTGACGATTTGAAGGGTAACTCCCGTCGTCGCGAAATCAGCCAGGCGCGTCAAGTCGGCATGTATCTAATGCGGCAACATACTGACCTGAGCCTGCCCAAGATTGGCGAAGAATTTGGCGGCAAAGATCACACCACGGTGATGTACAGCTGTGACAAGATCACCCAGGCACTGAAGCGGGACCCCAAGTTGTCTCAGACGGTTCGTGACATTAGCGATCGCATCAACCTGACTGGCCAATCCTGAGCCACTCTGGAATGCAACCAAGAGAGCACTGGCCGGAGATCAGCGTTAATCTCCGACCGCCTAGTCCCATGCGCGAGGCTAGGCAGCTATCTATGTGACGGTTTGCAACTATTTCCCCTAAAACTCTGTGGAAAACTTGGAAAAACTTGTGGAAAACTCGTGTACTAGTGGGGAATAAGAGGCTCTATCTGTGGAACCATAAAGCCCACCTGCCAAGGTTGTGGAATTCTTGTGGGAGTTTCCTCAGGTTTTCCACAGGACTGTGAACCTAGAAACCGTCACCGCACCACTGATCCCTAGGTTTTCCCCAGTTTCCCCAGTCCCTACTACTACGACTAAGGAATTTAAATATAGATCCAGAAGGTAGTCCCCATCACAAGAACCAGAGAAGAATTGAAGCCCGAATGGCAGAGTGATACGATTGGCTTCCAGACCAGTTGGACCACATTGGCTCCAGGACAGTTGGCCTCCCAATTAAGCCACCCCCAATGCCAACATGACCTTTGTCAGACATCCGCCCCCACTTATTTATCCTGATCCAGCGAGGTTCTCTAGGCCACCTCTATGAAATTCACCTGTTCCCAGAGCGAACTCAATTCTCAGCTATCCCTTGTTAGTCGAGCGATTCCCTCGCGTCCCAGTCGGCCTATCCTAGGCAACATCCTGATTACTGCTGACAGTGAATCCCAGCAGCTTACCCTCGTAGGGTTTGACGAAACCTTAGGGGTAGAAACGACTTTTACCGCTCAAGTAGAGACAGACGGGCGTTTAACCCTGCCTGCTCGCCTGTTAGGGGACATTGTGTCACGATTACCTGCTGAAGACATTCAACTGCAAGTCAATGAAGATGAAACTACAGTGACTCTGGTGTCTACCTCAGGTGAATATCAAGTTCGTGGTCTCAGTGCTGATGATTATCCACAATTACCGACGGTAGCTGATGGCCAAAGTACCCAGGTTTCGGCCGAAACGCTATTGGCTGGACTGCAGGGGTCCCTATTTTCGACCAGTGCCGATGAGACCAAGCAAGTATTGACTGGGGTCCATGTGGTGGCTGATGAAACCGGCCTAGAATTTGCGGCAACTGATGGTCACCGCTTGGCCGTTGTCAACATCGAAGACACCGTTGGGGAAACCAAGCATGGAGATGACTCGGTAGCCTTAAAGGTGACGCTACCAGCCAAGGCATTGCGGGAACTGGAGCGGATAGTGCAGCTCTACGCCACCAGTGAGCCAGTCACTGTTCGCTTCGACCATACCCAAGCCATGTTTGAGCTGGGGCAACAGCGCCTCACCACTCGATTGCTGGAGGGACAGTACCCTAACTACCGGCAGCTAATCCCCAAACAATTTGCGCGTCAGGTGACCGTAGATCGGCGTCTGTTGCTCTCTGCCCTAGAGCGGATTGCCGTGTTAGCTGACCAGAAGAACCATATTATTAAGCTAACCATGGCTAGTGGGGCTCAAACTGTGGCCATGTCTGTAGAAGCCCAAGAGGTGGGCAGTGGGCGTGAGGTCTTAGCGGCTCAGGTCAGCGGCGAGGACATGGATATCGCCTTCAATGTGCGCTATCTGCTGGATGGTCTCAAGGCCTTGACCACCAGCGAAGTGCAGATGCAGTGCAACTCCCCCACCAGCCCTTCAATTTTGACTCCTCTAGGCGAGTTGAAGATGACGTATCTGGTAATGCCAGTTCAAATTCGTAGCTAGTCGTCGCGTCGACTAGATAGTTAATCCCCGCTCTATAGTCACAGTTACAAGAGCTATTCCCTTCTCTATCGATGAGGTGGAATGGAAGTTGATACTCCGAGAGTATGGAGGTTACTCGTTCGACAAAGTTAGGCAGCATGAAAGTTGTGCCTGAAAGGTTTATGGATATGGGGAAGACGTTGAGTCCGCGCCTCATCCAAGCTGTCAACTGGCTGCAAACGCTTTTCAGGATGCCTTCGTCTAGCAATGGCATAAAATCAATTTTCTGTGCGGCTTCCAAGATCTCTAGTGGTGAGATGGGGCCTAGTTGATCGTCGGTCCAGCGCATGAGGGCTTCTGCACCAATGATTTGGCTATTCCTGACGCTAATCTTAGGTTGAAAGAAGACTTGAATATTCTTGTCGTTGAGCGCCGGTTCAAGGATGGCAGCGATGCCATAACAGCGGATCATCCTGTCGTGTAGTTCTGAGCGAAAAACACTGGTGACGACTCCAGAAGACGTCACTGGAATATCATCAATGGCAAGTTGTGCCCGGCGTATCGAGTCATCGATAGAATCATCTGCCGGTGCAAACAAGGTTAGTCCAATGTTGATCGGCGTCGAAATCACATTGGTGCTAGTTTGCACCCGGTTACCAATGGTGGAACTGAGCTCATCAGCCAGCTTTTCAAGGGTGTCGTTGGGACCGGAGAGGTCGACTAGCCCTACGAACCGGTGGGGTAAGTCGCGTCCCAGTAAAAATCTGCGCTTGGAGATGGTCAGCCGTATCCGACGGGCGATTTCCAACAGCAGCTCACTGCCAACAGCACCACCGAACGTTCGGTTGATATTCTGCAACTTGGGTACATCGCAGATAAAATTGGCGACAAAACCACCGTTATTGATGAGCAGGAGTTGGTTGGCGGCTGAGCGAAAGTCACCGGCATTCATGGCCATTGATGGCAAGTCAGCTGATGACACCTGACTGGTCAGATTCAACCAGGCCGTATCAGCTGCGCGGCGATAAAGTTCGTACTTTACGATCTCGGCGAAATCCTGCAGGCAGGCAACGATGTTGCCGCCGATTTCCCGGGGGGCGTAATCAATGGCACATAACGTCCCTAAGGGAAGTTGCTGGGGCGATCGCAATAAGACCCCCACATAGCATCATGGAGCTTAAATGTCATCAGATAGGCTGATACAGATTCCATCCCTAGGAGTGAGGTAGCTGATGGCCGCTATTCGATACAACGGTACTAGGCGGAGTCCAGTTTAGGATCCAGCATTCCCTCCAGGAAACGTCTCACCTCTAAGCTGGCGTACGCCGAGTCAACAAGGCTGCTGTGTAAGTGGTGGTCTCTCAATCAATCGTGCCTACATTCGAGGATTCTCAGATGATACGCATCCCTTTGTCTCGCTGGTCTTTACCTGGCCTACTGGCTACAGGAGTCATGCTTGCGGGCAGTGCTGCCCCTGCGGTTGCTCAAAGCTGTACCCCCTTGAGTGTGGTCGGTGGTGAGGGCGCCGAGGTGGAGAAAACTGTGTCACCGCCCAGCTTTCTAGTGACCGGCAATAATTGGAATACGGATTTCTCTGTACCTAGCGATACTCGCTTTAGTCGCTTCATCGTCAACTTTGTTTCCCAAGATGGCACAGTATACGACGTCGATGTGAATCTCAAGTACAGCAACGACAGTGTCGATACCCCCTACAGCGTGGACAGCCTCACAGTCATGGAAGCGGATCCTGTCGAGATTGGCGTCAATGCCCGAGTCGGGGAAACTCCTTACCAGGTAAACCTGCGGGTTGGGGGCATTGAGGCAGAAGGGAATACCTATCGGGCCTCTGTGTTGGGATGCCGCTAAGCCTGAATCTGTTTTAGAGTGTTCTAGCTAAATACTCATCCAAGGGCTTGCTGAATAGGCCAGATAGGCTGAGTTCAATAGCCTGGATCAAGATATTTTTTAGATGGCATACTCTTGGGAATGGGGGAACCCGCCTAGGGAAGCTATCATGGGAAGAGATTGACATTTCTTAATAAAGATCTCCTGCATGACGGCTTCTTTCTCCAGCAAAGATTCCCTAAAACGCTTTGTGGAAACGCGCCTGCTTCAGGGGCAACCCCTTACCCTGGAGCTGACGGCCATCCTGCTGGTCTACTTTGTGCAGGGTATCTTGGGGCTGGCTCGGTTGGCTGTCAGCTTCTTTCTCAAGGATGATCTGGGGCTGACACCGGCAGAAGTCGGGGTCATCACGGGAATTGCCAGCTTTCCTTGGACGATTAAGCCCCTGTTCGGCTTCATATCCGATGGGTTGCCCTTATTTCGCTATCGACGGCGGCCCTATTTGATTTTGTCTGGGCTGCTAGGAGCCCTGTCCTGGGTGGTCCTAGCCACGGTGGTGCAGGCAGCGTGGGCGGCAACTGCCGCTATTGCTCTTAGTTCCCTGTCTGTGGCCATCAGTGATGTAATCGTAGACTCCTTAGTGGTGGAGCGAGCCCGTCAGGAGTCTCAGAGCGATGCCGGTACCCTGCAATCCCTGGCTTGGGGCGCATCGGCCGTAGGTGGTATTATCACGGCCTACCTGGGGGGGCTATTGTTAGAGCAGGTCAGTACCCGGGCTGTGTTCGGCATTACGGCAACGTTTCCGTTGATTGTGTCGTTGGTAGCCTGGTTGGTTGCCGAGGACCCTGTATCAGAGCGCCCTAGCTGGCAAGCAATTTGGGGCCAGGTTAAACAATTGCGGCAGGCAGTGAGCCAGCGGGTGATCTGGATGCCAGCCTTGTTTCTATTCCTGTGGCAGGCTACGCCCACGGCAGATTCAGCCTTTTTCTTCTTCATTACCAATGACTTAGATTTCCAGCCGGAATTTCTAGGGCGAGTGCGTTTAGTGACCAGTCTGGCGGCTCTGCTTGGGATCTGGATTTTCCAGCGATTTCTACGGGCGGTGCCCTTCCGAACGATTTTTGCCTGGTCGACAGTGCTGTCGGCTGTCTTGGGATTGACGAGTTTGCTGTTGGTGACCCATGCCAACCGGGCCTTGGGTATCGATGATCAATGGTTTAGCCTGGGCGACAGTTTGATTTTGACGGTGATGGGGGAAATCTCCTTCATGCCCGTCCTGGTATTATCGGCGCGGCTCTGCCCGGCGGGGGTGGAGGCTACTCTGTTTGCGCTACTGATGTCGGTGGTCAACCTGGCTGGGCTGGTATCCCATGAGTTAGGGGCTCTGTTAACGCATCTGCTAGGAGTGACGGAGAGCAATTTTGATAATCTCTGGCTGCTGGTGTTGCTTACCAATCTAACGACCCTGCTGCCGCTGCCATTATTGTTCTTGCTACCGGCCACTTCATCTCAAGGGGATCAGCCAGGGCCGACGCCGATCCTAGAGCCAGGGTCTGTGACGCCGCTGGCCTTCGATCAGTCGGCCACCATTGAAACCCTAGCGGCGCAACCACCCCAGGTGGAATTGCAAGAAACTCGATAGATCTAGCTAATTCATAGATTGCTCACCTTATCTCGCTAACCCATGCAAACTCTCGAGCCCAACCAGTTAGCTCAGCAGTCGTCTTTCTCGAAGGAAGATTGGCTGAGGGGCTATCGCTCCCAGCCCCAGGAATTTGCCTACTGGATCGATCAGGTTGAAGGACAAATTCCTCTGGAGCTGGAAGGCACTCTGTTTCGTAATGGCCCCGGCTTGTTGGATATCCATGGCTATCCGGTGCGCCATCCCTTCGATGGGGATGGTATGGTCAACAGTATTGCCTTCAGCCAAGGGCGAGCCTTCTATCGCAATCGCTTCGTGCGTACCGGGGGCTATGTGGCAGAGCAACAGGCGGGTAAACCTCTCTACCGCGGTGTCTTTGGCACTCAAAAGCCAGGTGGAGTCTTGGCCAATGCCTTGGACTTGCGGCTGAAGAATATTGCCAATACCCATGTGATCTACTGGGGCGATAAGTTGCTGGCCCTTTGGGAGGCTGCGGCTCCCCATCGCCTCGATCCTTATACTCTGGAGACCCTGGGCCTAGACCATTTAGATGGGACTTTGGCCGAGGGGGATGCCTTTGCCGCTCATCCCCGGTTTGATCCAGGGGATAGCAGCCAGGGACAACCGCCTCGATTGGTTAACTTCGCCATCAAGCCGGGCCTGTCGACGACTATTACCCTGTACGAGTTTGATTTACACGGTAACTTGGTGCAGCGGCAGGCTCACTCCGTGCCAGGTTTCGCCTTTATCCATGATTTCGCCATTACTCCCCACTATGCCCTGTTGTTCCAGGCCCCTGTGGCCTACAATCCATTGCCCTATCTCTTGGGGCTGAAGGGGGCGGCAGAGTGCATCACTTTTAAGCCGGAGGAGCCCACTAAGATTTGGGTGATTCCTCGCCATGGAGGAGCGGTGCAAACCCTGGAGACGGCTCCCTGTTTTGTGTTTCACCATGGCAATGCCTTTGAGCAAGAGGGGCAGATTGTGGTGGATTCGATCTGCTATCGCGATTTTCCTAGCCTGGAGCAGGAAGATTATCGCACGGTTGATTTTGAGGCGGTGCCGGAAGGGCAGCTGTGGCGCTTTACCCTGAATTTGGACCACAATATGGTCACTCGGGAGCCGCTGATTGAGCGCTGTTGTGAGTTTCCTTGTTTGCATCCGCAACGGCAGGGACGGCCCTATCGCTATCTCTATTTGGGGGCGGCCCATGCGCCTCGCGGCAATGCGCCGCTGCAGGCGCTGCTGAAGCAAGATCTGGTCAGTGGCGAGGAGCAGGTTTGGAGTGCAGCTCCCCAGGGGTTCTCGGGAGAACCGGTGTTTGTGCCTAAGCCCCAGGGCCAGGCTGAAGATGACGGTTGGTTGCTGTTGCTGCTTTATAATGCGGCCCGGCGCTGTTCTGACCTGGCGATTTTTGAGGCTGGGGATATTCAACAGGGCCCGTTGGCGCGGCTGTTGCTTGCCCATCATGTGCCCTATGGACTGCATGGCAGCTTTACGGAATGCTATTTCGGGCCGACTGAGGCGGGACGTTAGCGATCGCGAATGCTGCGGTAGCGATCGCGGCGAATACTTTTGATCACGGCGCGGATGGTTTGGGGCGGATCTCCTAGGGTGTTGAGTAGATGGGCCCCCAGTTCGAGGGCGGCTTCGAATTCAGGCTGCACCACTTCCCGGGCCCCCATCTGGGTGAGCAGATCGATCTCTTGGCTGGTGTGGGAGCGGGCGATGATATCTAGATGAGGGGCGCGGGCTAGGGCCTGCTGCAGCAACAGACGGGTGCTGGTGGGATCGGGCAGGGCAATGGCTAGGGCTTTGGCGGTTTCCAGGTGGGTTTTCTCGAGAATCTGTTCGGCATCGGCGTCGCCAAAGACGAAGGGAATGCCGTGCGATCGCAACCGCTGCACCGCCGCCTCGCTATTTTCGATCACCAATACTGGATAGCCCTGGCTCACCAAGATATTGACAATGACCTGCCCGACTCGGCCATAGCCAGCCACGATCACATGATCCTTAATCCCCTGCGGCACCGACAACAGAGCAGGGTCCTCCGTCCGTTTTAGATACCGCTGTATCCACGGCAGCCGGGCCAGGCGCTGACTCAGATTAGGCCCTTGTTGAATGCCGAATGGCGTCAGCACCAGAGTAACGGCAGTGGTGCCTAGCAGCAGGGCATAGCGCCGTTCATCGATCAGGTCCATGTCGTAGCCCACCAGGGACAGCACAAAGGAAAATTCTCCGATCTGATTCAGCCCCACTGCTGTTAATACCGCTGTCTTCAGCGAAAACTTAAACTGCAACACCACTGGCAAAATAATCATCGCTTTACCCACCATGACCAGGGTGACAAACCCCAAAATCGGCCCCAGATTCTGGAGGACCAGCTCCGGATTGATCAACATGCCGATGGAGGCAAAAAACAGAGAGGCAAAGGTATCTCGAATCGGCACCACCTTGCCTAGGGCGTGGTCGGCATAGTCGATTTCAGAAATCATCAGCCCGGCCACAAAGGCTCCCATTTCAATGGACAGCCCTAACCTGGAGGTGATCCAGGCGATGCTAAGACACAGGCCGACGATGGCCAAGAGAAACAGCTCGTTGCTCTCGGTGGCCGCCACCGCCTGGATCAGCCGCGGCACTACCCAGCGCCCCAAAGCTAGAGCCCCGATCAAAAACAGCGTGATCTTGAGCAGCGCCAGCCCTAGGGTTACCCCCAGGGGATTCTCCGGATCGAGGGCGGGCAAAACCGCCAACATCAAGCCCAGGGCCAGATCCTGAGCAATTAAAATGGCCAACATCACCTGACCATGAACAGTGTTGGTCTCCCCTCGTTCACTCAGGGTTTTCAAGACCACGGCGGTTGACGACAGGGACAGCACTAGCCCCAAGAAAATGCCCTGGGTCAACGTGGCAGCCCAGCCTACCGCCACGGTAATGCTGCTGACCAGGGCAATGGTCAGGCCAATTTGCCAGAGGCTGCCCTGGACCACAATTTTGCGCATTCGCTTTAACTCGGCCAGGGAAAATTCTACCCCCAGGGCAAACAGCAAAAAGGCGACCCCTAGTTCTGCTAGGGCCCGAATCTGCTCGGCGTCGCTGAGTAAGCCAAAGCCGAAAGGACCAATCAGCAAGCCTGTGGCTAGATAACCCAGCAAGATAGGTTGCTTTAAGCGGTTGGCGATATACCCTCCCACGGCCGAACAGCCCAGGGCCAGGGTTAGATCCAGAATGAAATTATTGTCGGCGGCCATGGCTGGAGTCAGCGACGGGGTAAAAACTTGGCAAGAGAGGAACTAGTCGGCTGGCTGGCGCCGAGGCGGTGGGAAGGTCTGCCCGCGACCAGGTTGTGGCAGGTAAGGAGGCGGAGGGTAACTATTTCAACTCTCCAAAGGTCTCAATTGTATCCAAAGATGTCAGGGTTGATGGCACCAGACGAGCCAATGTCGTGGCTCGACCCGCCATAAATAGGGTAAAGGCCAGCCAGAGCAGATGGGGACTGTCTAAGTGCTGAGCCAGGAGGGCTGAGGGTAAAAATCCTACGGCTGCCGCCAGGAGGCTGGAGTTCCTCAGGGCTTTGCCAGCGGTGAGCCCGAGGAAATAGCCATCCAGGAGATATGCGATCGCACCCAGGCCTAAACTCGGCAACAACCACCAGACATAGTGTCCCACCCGAGCCACCACATCGCCGTGACCGGTAAGCAGACCAAACAAGGGGATCGGCCAAAGGGAAAATCCCAGGGCGATGCCGATGCCGATGGCGACACTCAGGGTCCCCCCTAACCCCAGCAACCATCTCAAGTGCTGGCGCTCACCGCTGCCATGGAATTGCCCCGCTAAGCTCTCGGTGGCAAAGGCAATGCCATCGACGAAATAGGCCGTCAGGCTAATCACCTGCAGTAGCAGAGTATTGGCGGTCAGCACTGGCGTTCCCAGCCTGGCACTGAATTGGGTAAACAGGGCAAAACTGGCCACCAGGGCCAGGGTACGAATCAAAATATCCCGGTTCAACTGCAGTAAGCCCCGCAAGGCAGTATAGTCTCGCAACTGCGGCAGCAGCCGACTCAGGCGGCCCCAACCCCCGTCCCTCAATACCCAGTTCAGTCCCACCAGCAATACTGCATATTGACTCAGGGCCGTAGCCGCCCCCGCCCCGGCACTAGCCCAACCCCACTGGCGAATGAACAAGTAATCTAAGCCGATGTTGGCTCCATTGCCTAAGGCCGAAAGAAGTATCAGCCGCCGTCCCTGGCCCTGCCCCAGAAACCAGCCCAGCAGCACCAGATTGAGTAGTACCGCCGGCGCTCCCCAAATGCGGGTGTTATAAAAGGCCGCTCCCGCTACCTGCACCGCTGCTTCAGCTGGGAGTAGGGCAAAGCCGACGGTGCGAATCGGCCCCTGCAGTAGCAGGATTAGTAAGCCCAAGCCTAAGGCCAGGCTGCCATTGCGCAAGGCCACCCGCCAAACCTCGTCGTCCTCACCACGCCCTCGGGCCTGGGCCGTTAGCCCCGTGGTGCCCATGCGTAGAAAGCCCAGGCTGTGATACAGCACATTGAAAATTACCGTGGCCAACGCCACCCCGGCCAGATGCCGAATGTCGTTCAGATGTCCTAAAAACGCGGTGTCAATCAACCCCGCCAGCGGCACCATCAGGTTCGAGAGAATATTGGCGGCCGCCAGGCGCAAGAAGTGGGCGGTGAACTTGGGCAAGGGCAAGGCAATCACAATAGGGCTTATATTTAGCCTAAAAACGCCGAAAAACTAGGATGTATTTGACCGATCGGGTGATCCGTAAATCCCTAGCCCTGGTGGAGGAAACCCTATGAGCCTCCTGCATCCTTGGAAACGATGTTAAAAAAAGCCGTCCTGCTCAATCTCCTCAATGGTTTGCAAGCCGCGGGTGTCCCCCAGCTTTAATAGAGCCGCGCGGGCGTCTTCCCGCACTCCCAAATCGTCTTCCTCGGCGAAGGTCTCGATCAGGGCATCGATGGCGGTGGCATAGACCACATTGGCGGGTAATTCGCGACAGAGTTGGCCAACGGCCCAGGCACAGTTACTGCGCACCGCTGCGATCGCATCCCGTCGCAGGGCTTCAATCAGCGGTGGCATTGCCGCTACCGAGGCGTCATAGCTGACATATATCATCTGAGCCAGAGCACTGGCGGCCCAGAGCCGCACTGCCGAAATATCGGTGCGCAGGGCTTCAATCAAGGGCACCAGGGTACGACCATCACGGCAATTGCCCAGGGCCCAGACAATCCCCTTGCGCACATAACCATTCCAATCCTGGTGCAGCTGCTGAATCAACGGCTCCACGGCGGTTGAGTCGGGGTTGCGACCCAGACCATAGGAAGCGCTGACTCGAATCAGAGGGCATAGATCTTGCAGCAATCCAATCAAGGCCGGAACAGCTCGGGAATCTTGTAGGTCACAGAAGGCTCGGGCTGCCAGCATCCGTTGCTGGGTATCTGACGAGGCCAACAACGGCAACATCACCTCAGGATTAAGCTGGGGACCGCTAGCCGGGCCATCTAACGGTTCCAGTTGATCTAAGGGATCGACGAAGTCCAGATCCGCCTCGTCATCGTCGAGGGCATCTGTCTCTGAGTCCTGCTCGAGATCAAGCGTCGTTAGGTCGTCGTCGTCGTACATAAATCCACTTTAGTGCACCAGAGGCCACTGGCCCCCTAACCAGCTACTCTCCCAGAGTACTGGGTCAAATGCACCGCCAACCAGGGAAGAGCAGCTAGTATACCAAGGCAGAAGTAGGAAGGCAGAAAGGCAGAAAGGGAAATCCTGATAAATGCAGCCTTTCCACACTAGTCAACAGAGGCATAATTTCTGCCACAGAGTGCTAGTTAGCCCTGGTTATAGCGCGGCGAATACCTCGCGAGCTGCGGCCAGGGTAGCCTGGATATCATCGTCGGTGTGGGCCAGAGACGTGAATCCTGCCTCAAATTGTGAGGGGGCTAAATAAATACCCCGCTCCAACATGCCCCGATGAAAGCGGCTGAATTTTTCCAGATCAGACTGCTTGGCATCTTCGTAACGATGGACCGGTCCCGCCTGGAAGAACATGCCAAACATGGCGCTGATATGGCCGCCAAAGGTAGCATGGCCACTCTCTTTAGCGGCCTGCAGCATCCCCTCGATCAGGGTTTTAGTGGTGCGCTGCAGCTGCTCATAGGTACCCGGTCGCTTCAGCAGCTCCAGGGTCTTAATCCCGGCGGTCATGGCTAGGGGATTGCCGGAAAGGGTGCCCGCCTGGTACATGGGGCCAGCAGGGGCCACCATTTCCATGATGTCTCGCCGACCGCCATAGGCGCCCACCGGTAGGCCACCGCCAATGATTTTGCCCAGGGTAGTGAGATCAGGGATCACGTTGAACTTCGCTTGAGCCCCACCGTAGGCAATGCGGAAGCCCGTCATCACTTCGTCGAAGACCAGGAGAGCACCGTGTTCCCGAGTGATCTCCCGCAGCCCTTCCAGGAAGCCAGCATCAGGAATAATAAATCCGGAGTTGCCGACGACCGGTTCCAAAATCACCCCAGCGATGTCATCGGGATGCTCTGCGAAGAGGGCCTTGACTGCCTCTAGATCGTTGTAGGGAGCAGCCAGGGTGCTACTGGTGGTGGCTTTCGGCACCCCGGGAGAATCGGGCAAGCCCAGGGTGGCCACCCCAGAGCCTGCCTGCACCAAGAACATGTCGCCATGGCCGTGGTAGCAGCCTGAGAACTTGATCACCTTGTCTCGCTTAGTGTAGGCCCGCATCAGCCGTAGTACCGACATACAGGCTTCGGTGCCAGAGTTGACGAAGCGCACCATCTCGATGCTGGGAACGGCCTCAATCACCATCTCTGCCAGCACATTTTCTTCCTTGCAGGGTGCCCCAAAGCTGGTGCCCTTCTGCAGAGCCTCTGATAGAGCCTGCAGCACTTCCGGATGGGCATGGCCGCAGATGGCAGGTCCCCAGGTGCCCACATAGTCGATGTAGCGATTGCCATCCACATCCCAGATATAGGCGCCGTTGACCCGGTCAAAGACAATGGGCTGGCCCCCGACAGACTTAAAGGCCCGTACCGGGGAACTAACGCCGCCTGGCATCAGAGTTTGGGCAGCGGCAAAAATCTCTTGTGATTTGGTTGTATTCAACGATGTGGTGCTAACCAAAATGAGTCTCCTCGAGTCCTGGCGTTAAGACAGCAGTCATGGGGTTGCGTTAGCCGCCATCAGGCGAGCTCAGACCTGTTTAGACCGCATTCACTATCCTATCGGTTGGGTTGAAACTGCTTAAGGGATATTAAGGAATGTAGCGGAGGGGATAGGGGGAAAACGGAGGACGGAGGGCGGAGAACGGAAAGGGGGAGATGGGGAGTGAATGGGTAGGCGAGTGGGTGAGTAGCGGGTAACGTCATGCCGCACGGTGATATCTGCCGTAAAGTCTGTCATACTCGGCCTGTGAACCAATCCAAAACCAAATCACTGTATCTCCGTCTATTTGACCTACTGCACGATAGCTCTTACTCACGCGGGCAGAGTAAATGGGGAGTTCCGGATGCACCTTCTTGCAACGTAGGCTTGGATAGCTTGGGTCTGCTTGAAACTGCCGATAGGCTGCACGAGCTTGCTGCTGAACCGGTTGAGGCAAATTAGCAAACAGTCTGCAGAACTCAGCAGTAGTGCATGACTTCACAACGTGTCTGGATCAAGTTCTTGGGTTTCTCCAGAATGGTATTCAGCCATTGCCGAAGCTGCGAGTTTCGCAAGGAGATCTGGAGAACTGGAGAATGCTTCATCCCACTGCCGTTCATCCTCCATTTCTTCCAAAATGATCGACGCGATCGCATGCTGCTCACTTTCAGGCAGGTTTCGCAACCTAGCGATCGCACGCTCAAGCAACTCAGTCATCGCTACCTCGCTCAAAGTATCAGAGCACACTCTGCTTATTATCGCTGCTTTCAGGCAGATTAAACATTGTCTGAACACGAGTCTGAAATGCTGCTAAACTCCCTTTATCCTGCCAGCGCTGCTAGAAAGTCGGCATCGGTTCTAAAAACATCACGTCCCCACCCTGATAATTCTTTATAGCCTATGCAGAATCCGGGGGATCATTGCAATCAATAACTCCAAGGACTTCAACAATTCGATAGATATTGAAATCACCTTGCCACTTTTCCCGCTCTGACTTGTAATCTGGTACCTCTACAAAGAATTGAGCTGCATAACGTTCCTGGTCAGCTGTTGCCGAAAAACTAATGATCCAGAAGCCGCTTCAATCAATCCGCTGCACCAAGATTGTTAGCCCTTAGCGCACATTTTACTTCTCAATACGTTTAAGCTCTTCACGAACAACTTTTCGTAGGGTTTCTTCTAAAGATTCGCGACTGGCCTGAATATGCTGACGCAAGGCTTCATTAATTAAAGTTTGGTAGTTGCCACCACCGGCAATATGAACTTGCTCACGAAACCACGCCAAGACTTCATCATCTAGCCGGATAGTGATGCGGGTTTTACCTGATGGTGTTGGATCAATTGCGCCTCGCTTTCCTTGACTGAAATCATATTCCGCTGCCATGACTAACCCTCCTGATATTGTCGGCGTTCTTGTCGAGTTGCTTTGCGAGCAGAGATGACTCGAATCTCGTCTCCGCGTAACGTGTAGACAACCACCAAAACTCTGCCAAATGCATCGAGACCAATAGTGACAAACCGCTCTTCGTCAAATCGCTCATCTGGAATGGTAATCGCCAGGTCATCTGAGAAAACTGGTACTGCATCAGCGAAGTCAACACTATGCTTACGCAGGTTAGCGGCTGCTTTATCCCTGTTCCATTGATAGACCATCTCAATTATAGTATGCACGTCTGTACATATTGCCAGGCGCAAACTCTAATTCTGGTTACTCTCCAGGTGACGACAAATTGCTGCCCTACAGGCAACCTTGCGACCGACTTGGTTTAAGCACTGACAGGTAAGATTTATGCACCGCCCCGACCGAAGATTTGAGGGCTAACGTTCCGGCTGAGCAGCTGCTAGTAACCTCTGCAACATGACCAAAATCTCTCATCAGTCCGCTCCAACCGGGTTGTTAGACCATGCCCGACTGATCGCTTCCAACTAGCAATCCTGTCTTTATGCCTACTCAATCTGCTTGGGACGGACTTCAAATTCAGAACGCGCACGGAAAAAGCAAACATCAAACTCAAAGAATAAATTAGCTTGCCTCAAAATTAAAGGCACATTGGGTGCTTACGTCCAAGCAAATGCGAGATCAACAGTGGAAAAAGAACTGACTTGTACAGCAACAACCACTGCACGAGCTTCAAATCGAGGTATCAAGCTTCCCAAGGCGGATTGGGAGGCGGCCCCTCTGAGCATCCAAGCCTTAGTGCTGGTGTTGAATGAGTAGGGGTCCCGGAAAAGCGAAATTTCCTCGGGCGAGCCTTTGACTGGTGCAATTAGTGCGATCTTATCGTGATCCACCGCCACTGAGCGACAAGCCCTGCCATGGAGCTCAGCGGTAAAAGCTGGCCTTACTCATTAGCAGAGCAGGGCGATTGGGTGACGGTCTGATAGCGTAGACATTACGATTTAGATTGCCCGTCCTTCTAGCAAACCCATGGCTGCCCCTGTCTCTCCCTCCTTGCAAACTGCTGTGCCCTTAGACCAGATCCGCTACAACGACCAGGGCTTGGTGCCTGCAATCGTGCAGGACTATCTGGACGGCACGGTACTGATGCTGGCCTGGATGAATCGAGAGTCGTTGCAGCGCACCCTGGAGACTGGCGAAACCTGGTTTTGGAGCCGCTCTCGCCAAGAGTTTTGGCATAAGGGGGCGACCTCGGGCCATCGGCAGCGGCTGCAGGCGATGCGCTACGACTGTGATAGTGATGCCCTGTTGGTGACGGTGGAGCAACTGGGCGATATTGCCTGCCATACGGGAGAGCGTAGTTGCTTTCACCAAGTTGACGACCATAAGCAGGCCCCGCCGGCGGATACCTTGTCCCAGGTGTTTGGGGTGATTTGCGATCGCAAAGCCCAGCCCACCCCTGACTCCTACACCTGTAAGCTATTGGCTAAGGGCGACAACGGCATCCTCAAGAAAATCGGTGAAGAAGCGGCCGAAGTGGTCATGGCCTGTAAAGACGACGACCCCGAGGCCATTGCCGGTGAGGTAGCCGACCTCTTTTACCATACCCTGGTAGCCTTGGCCCACCACGATGTCGACCTGAAGGCGGTCTACCGGCGGCTACAAGAACGACGTCGCTAGGCTACATCCGCTCCAGCACCTGAATCCCCAACAAATTCAGCCCTAACTTCAGGGTCCTGGCGGTGAGATCACAGAGAATCAGACGGGAGGTGCGTTGAGGATCCGCTGTCTGCAGCACCGAGCAGCGATCATAGAACTGGTTGAACTTCTGGCTCAGCTCAAACAAATACTGGCAGAGACGGTTAGGGAATAGATCCGTAGCCACCTCCTGCAGCACCTCATCCAGCTGCAGAATGTGCTTAGCCAGGGTGAACTCACTCTCATCCTCCAGGCAGATGGGGGCCTGAGCCGACAGGTGTTCAAAGTCGATGCCGCCCTTACGGCTAATCCCCTGCACCCGCACATAGGCATAGAGCAGATAGGGAGCGGTGTTGCCCTGCAGGGCCAACATCTTATCGAAGCTGAAAATGTAATTGCTGGTACGATTCTGGCTCAGATCGGCATACTTGACCGCACCGATGCCCACGGCCTCAGCCACGGCCTGGATGAACTCCTCAGATTCCTGGCGTCCCTCCTCGGCAATGCGAGCCTCTAGATCGACCCGGGCCCGACTCACCGCTTCATCCAGCAGATCCTGCAGTCGTACCGTGTCGCCGGAGCGGGTCTTGAACTTCTTGCCATCTTCCCCCTGTACCACGCCAAAGGGCACATGGACCAATTCCACTTCTGGGGGCACCCAGCCAGCCTTGCGGGCCACTTGGAATACCTGGGCAAAGTGATTGCTCTGGCCGGCATCGACCACGTAGATGATGCGGTCGGCGCCGTCTTGATGAATGCGGTAGCGGATCGCCGCTAAGTCGGTGGTGGCGTAGTTATAGCCACCGTCAGACTTACGTACGATCAGGGGCAGCGGTTCTCCGGCTTTATTGGTGAAGCCCTCGGCAAAGACCACCAGGGCTCCCTGGTTCTCTTCCAGTAGGCCCTGGGCCTCTAAGTCCTGAACGACTTCAGGTAGCAGGGGGTTGTAGAATGACTCCCCCCGTTCTTCGATGCGAATATCTAGGCGATCGTAGATTGTTTGAAAGGCTTGGCGGGATTGCTCACACAGCGCCTGCCAGGCCTGACGAGCCTGCTCATCTCCCGCTTGCAGCGCCACTACGGCCTGGCGCGATTGGGCTTTGAAGTGGTCATCGGCATCGAAGCGGGCCTTGGCCTGCCTATAGAAGGCCACCAGATCGCCAATGTCTACAGACTTGGAGTCGGCAATGGCCTGGGGGCAGACCTCCTGCAGATGGGTGATCAACATGCCGAACTGGGTGCCCCAATCGCCGACGTGATTGAGTCGTCGCACCTCGTGCCCCATGAACTCCAATACTCGGGCGATGGAATCACCAATGATGGTGGAGCGTAGATGGCCCACGTGCATTTCTTTGGCGATGTTGGGACTGGAGAAGTCCACCACGGCCGTCTGGGGCTGTTTCACTGGGGCAATGCCGAGGCGCTTGTCAGCTTGCAAGCCCTGCAGCTGGCGTTCTAGGTAATCAGGGTTGAGCCGCAGGTTGATGAAGCCGGGGCCAGCAATCTCGGGGGGCTGGCACAGATCACTGACGTCCAGGTGCTGCACAATCTGAGTTGCGATCGCACGGGGATTCTGCTTCAGGGGTTTCGCCAGGGCCATGGCCCCATTAGCTTGATAGTCACCGAATTTAGGATTACTGGCCGGCACCAGCATCGGATCAGCCGTAGCCAAGTCAGCCCCAAAGGCCGCCACCATGGCCTGCTGCAACCGCGACTGTAGGAGGGAACGTGTCGATTTCATGCTGTGTGTGCCATCAACGCCAAAGATCAATACGAGACCATCCACCCATGGACCAGTTGCCTGCTGCAGGTGCCCCAGGCAACCCCTATCTCATCCTACGGCAATCCCTTCGTGGCCTCTATCCCCCGTGCCAGCCTAGTCTTCAGATAGACGAGCTATCCTCCGCCATCTATTATTCTGACGGCATAATGACAAGGGAAGCGTAAAGAACCGGAGGAGCGCGCCATGGCCAATGCCAGCAACGTCTTAGGGGGCAACCTCGAGGTGTGTGGCACCGATCCGATCACCGGCTTCTATCGAGATGGCTGCTGCAATACTGGTGCTGGTGACTTCGGAGCCCATGTGGTGTGTGCCCAAGTCAGCGAGGAGTTTCTAGCGTTGACCAAAGTCCAGGGCAACGATCTCGGCACCCCCCTACCTGGATTCAACTTTCCTGGCCTCAAGCCTGGCGATCGCTGGTGTCTCTGTGCGGCTCGCTGGCAGGAAGCCTTAGAGACAGGAGTGGCACCTCCAGTCATCCTAGAAGCCACCCACGCCTCGGCCCTGGAGCATGTCTCCTTAGATGATCTCAAAGCTTATGCCCTCGATCTTCAGTGAGTGGAAGAGGGTAGATGGGGAGATGAGAAGGATGGCGAGTGAGAGAGGGGTCGAGTAGGGGATAGGGCCCATCGGGGGACCGATTTACCTGTCCGCAGGAATCTGCTTGGGTCTCGATAGGCCATGCCGCTTGGGGTGAGTGCAGTCGAATCGCTTATGGTGTTCGCAAAGCGGCTCCGCAGGAGCAACGGAGTCGAACTACCCTGGACCCCGCGGAAGGACTTGTCGATTGGTCGTGATAGATCGCGTTGCATCTGTGGAGTCGCGAGGGGCACTTTGACCTGACGAGTAAACCAAAGCTGAGACAGATGTGGGCGGGAAAGGGAGTTTTGATGGTTGACTTGTTAAGGGCTGAATTCAATCCTTACCGAGAGAACTCAACACTCAACACTTAACACTCTTCACTCAACCCCAACACCCCACCCTTCGACTTCGTTACTCCTTAACCCCTCCGGGGTCGCTTCGCGAGCGGAGTCGCTGAGTGCAAAGCACTCGCTTCGCGTTTCATGTCGCTTGCGAAACCCGAACAGGGCAAGTCACCCCTAACCCCTGCGGGCAGGCTGCGCCAACACCCCATCACTCCCCTACTCCCTGCAGCGTCATACTGATATCCAGCCAAGGAGCCTGAGTAATGGGGGCACTGGTAGAGACATAATCCACCCCGGTGGCAGCCACAGCCCGAATCGTCTCTAGGGTGATGTTGCCGGAGGCTTCAATTAGCGGCGGAGCCGGCTGCTGACGAATTCGTCGCACTGCCTCAGCCATTCTGTCTAAGGGCATATTATCCAGCATGATAATGTCCACCCCCCAGGCCAGGGCCTCTTCCACTTGGTCTAAGGTCTCCGTTTCCACTTCAATGGAAATGGGGTGGGGGATGCCATGGTCACCGACTCTTCCTGAAGGGCCATCGCCTCGGGCTCCCTGTCTCAATCTCTGCATCACTGCCCCAATGCCGCCAGCCGCAGCAATATGATTATCTTTAAGCATCACTGCATCATCTAAGCCCAGGCGATGATTCACCGCCCCCCCCATGCGAGTGGCATATTTTTCCAACAACCGCAATCCAGGCGTTGTCTTGCGAGTATCCACCAGCTGCGTCGGTAGATCCGCAATCTGGTCCGCATAGCGTCGGGTTAGGGTGGCGACACCACTCAGCCGCATGACCAGATTTAAAGCCACCCGTTCCCCCATCAAGAGAGCCGCCAAAGGACCCTGAAGACAAGCAATGGTAGTTCCGGCTGCCCAGAACTCCCCCTCAGACACCTGAGGCATGAAAGATACCTCAGCATCCAACACTTCAAAAACCCGAGCCGCCACTGGCAACCCAACCACTACGCCCGCTTGCTTAATCTGCCAGACGCCCTGCCTAACCTCGTCTCGAACCGGCGCCAGAGCTTGGGTAGATAAGTCACCCCGGCCGATATCTTCTCGTAGCCAGATCTGTAGCAGAGGATCCAAAATAAATTGAGGTGGCAGCATGGCAGATGGCAAATGCCCTCGATAAATTAGCTAACAAAATAAATTGTGCTATGCTGCGTACCAGTGTTGATCAATCAACGCTTGTCTCCTTGAGATAGACCGTCCAGGGAATAAGGAGGTGATGCCCATGCAAGACAGTAGTAAACGCATGGGTCTCCAGGTTGATGTAATCCGGCTGTGGGCCGGGGCTGTTCTTTAGACGATCAGTTCCGCCTCTTAGAGGCATTAGAACTGGCTCGCTAGGGTTCCTCCCGGCAGTCAGGTTCAACCTGTAGATCCGCTAGACCGCTCCCATCTCTAGAAGGGCTTTCCTTCCCCAGATGGGAGCGGATAGTTTTTTTAAACTAAAGGCGATGACATTTAGTGAGGTATCTTCATGGCCGCCGTACTTAGCGACACCGATATCAAGAGCAACCTGAGCCAGCTTTCCGATTGGCAGCAGCAGGGAAACACCATCCAAACGGTCAAGACCTTTAAGGATTTTGTCGAAGCCATCAACTTCGTCAACAAGCTGGTGGAGCCGGCTGAAGCCGCTGGGCACCATCCCGATATCGCCATCTCCTATAACAAGGTCACCATCAACCTCACCAGCCACGATGCCGGTGGCATCACCGAGCAAGACTTCGCCATGGCAAAAACCCTGGATCAGATTAGCTAGCTGCTTCGGAAAAGCAGACACGATCGAGATCTCTTGTCATGTCAACGATTCCTCCTGATACTCAGGAGGTTTTTTTAGGCTATTCTTGCTCAATCCAGCCCATCGCTGACACGACAACCCTTCCAGGCGACAACTTGCTGTGAGCAAGGCGATATCAGCAGATTTACATTTGAGAAGAGGTTAAAAGAAAAGGTTCTCAATTTAACTTCTAGCCGTTGTCCTTCATAAGGATGGCTTATGCCTTCTAATGCCTTTCCTGCGTGCTGTTTAGGGATTGATGGTTTCTATGCTTAATGGCATGATTCTGCTATGGATATCCTTTAAATGATTTTGTTCTTAATAAGGTGTGAGGAAAATAAGACATGTCTAAACTGCTGTGGAAATCACTGCTGGCAGCGCCTGCTGCCCTCGGTGCAGTGCTCGCTATCTCTGGTACCTCTGTAGCCGCTGAGTCTGTTGAGCCTAGCTTCAACGAACTGAGTGCTGCCGAGCCCGCACAGCTGGCTCAGGTGACCAGCGTCGATGAACTGTCCGATGTGTTGCCGTCTGACTGGGCCTACACGGCGCTGCAAAACCTGGTAGAGACCTACGGCTGTATCGAAGGCTATCCCAACCGCACTTTCCGCGGTGACCGGGCCCTGACTCGCTACGAATTTGCCGCTGGTCTGAATGCCTGCTTAGACGTTATCTCCAATTTGATCGTCGGTGGTGGTGTCGGTGAGAGTGACCTGGCCACCATCCGTCGTCTGCAAGAAGAGTTCCAGGCTGAACTGGCTACCCTGCGGGGTCGAGTCGATGCCCTGGAAGCCGACGTGGCTGAACTGGAAGCGAACCAGTTCTCCACCACAACCAAACTGCGTGGCCAAGTGGACTCCCACATCGTCGCTCCCTTCGATGAGCTAGAGGGCGTTGAAGATTCCACTACCTTCACCAACCGGGTGCAGATGAACTTCGATACCAGCTTCACCGGTGAAGATCGTCTACGGGTGCGTTTGCAGGCTAGTGGTGGTGCTGATCCATTAGTTGCTGGTGCTGGCTTAGCTAATGCTGATGATGCTATTGGTGAGGAGTACAACGTTATTGTCGAGGACTTCTACTATCTGTTCCCGGTTGGGGATCGCCTAGATATCATCATCGCGGCCAACAACATCGTCACCGATGACTACGTGGTCAGCACCATCGTGCCCTTCGACGGTCCCAGCGTGGCTGACCCCGGTGGTCCTGTATTCTATGACTTTGATATGGGGGGTAGTGCTGGTGCTGGCTTCAGCTTTGCCCTCACCAACAACATTGCCATTGATGCCGGCTATTCCTTTGACGAAGCCGAGGGTGCTGATCCCCTAATTGGTATCTCAGCCGCTTCCGAGCAAAGCTACATCGGTCAGGTCACCTTCATCAGCGATGGCATCCTTGATCTGGCTGGTACCTTCATCCGCGGCGATAGTGGCGATGGTGCCTTTACTAATACCTTTGCTGGTCTAGCCAACCTCGACTTCGGTCGTTTCATGGTTAGTGGCTACTATGCCTACCATGACCTGGATGGCACGCCCGCCGTTGGCGACGATGATTTCACTACCTCCTGGATGGCCGGGATTGCCATTCCCGATCTGTTCATCGAAGGGGCTCAGCTGGGTGCTTATTACGCCGGCTTGCCCGAGTACACCTCTGGTGAGAACCCCTATATGATTGAGGGCTATTACTCGATTCCCGTGAATCAGTTCCTCACCATTACTCCGGCGCTGATTTATGGTGATATCGACTCTGGTGCAGCCGATGAAGAGGCCTTCTACGGTGCTATCCGAGCTACCTTCGAGTTCTAGAGCGTCGTATTGCGAAGGGACGCCCTCACGAGAGGGTGTCCTCCCATGAGCCCTCGACCCAGGGATAATGCTTGCCAAGTCAGTGCAAGACTCACGTCCCCCGTTGAATAATTTGCCCTATCTAGAGTTAAGCGAAGGTTATGTGTTGCGACTAGCCCCTAGCCCCAAGTCAGGATTTCCTCACACGGCCTCGTTTCAGGGCATTTTTTGTCTAAAAACTCTAGCCGCCCTCTGGTGGATCTGCTAGCATCTTGATGAGCAGATTAAGAGGAGGGTAAACTGGTCTGCCTGTGACTCGCTAGCCTCCTCGCTTAGCTCAAGGAGTGATTAGTTTGATGTCAGCTCCCGATAAGGGGTGCTGGCCTGTTTTTTTCCAAGGTGTGAGGAAAATAAGACATGTCTAAACTGCTGTGGAAATCACTGCTGGCAGCGCCTGCTGCCCTCGGTGCAGTGCTCGCTATCTCTGGTACCTCTGTAGCCGCTGAGTCTGTTGAGCCTAGCTTCAACGAACTGAGTGCTGCCGAGCCCGCACAGCTGGCTCAGGTGACCAGCGTCGATGAACTGTCCGATGTGTTGCCGTCTGACTGGGCCTACACGGCGCTGCAAAACCTGGTAGAGACCTACGGCTGTATCGAAGGCTATCCCAACCGCACTTTCCGCGGTGACCGGGCCCTGACTCGCTACGAATTTGCCGCTGGTCTGAATGCCTGCTTAGACGTTATCTCCAATTTGATCGTCGGTGGTGGTGTCGGTGAGAGCGACCTGGCCACCATCCGTCGTCTGCAAGAAGAGTTCCAGGCTGAACTGGCTACCCTGCGGGGTCGAGTCGATGCCCTGGAAGCCGACGTGGCTGAACTGGAAGCGAACCAGTTCTCCACCACAACCAAACTGCGTGGCCAAGTGGACTCCCACATCGTTGCTCCCTTCGATGAGTTAGAGGGTGTTGAGGATTCCACTACCTTCACCAACCGGGTGCGGATGAACTTCGATACCAGCTTCACCGGTGAAGATCGTCTACGGGTGCGTTTGCAGGCTAGTGGTGGTGCTGATCCATTAGTTGCTGGTGGTGGCTTAGCTAATGGTGATGATGCTAGTGGTGACGGTGATTACAATGTCGACATTGATGACTTCTACTACCTGTTCCCGGTTGGGGATCGCCTAGATATCATCATTGCGGCTAACGGCATCGTTACCGATGACTACGTGGTCAGCACCATCGTGCCCTTCGATGGCCCCAGCGTGGCTGACCCCGGTGGTCCTGTATTCTATGACTTTGATATGGGGGGTAGTGCTGGTGCTGGCTTCAGCTTTGCCCTCACCAACAACATTGCCATTGATGCCGGCTATTCCTTTGACGAAGCCGAGGGTGCTGATCCCCTAATTGGCATCTCAGCCGCTTCCGAGCAGAGCTACATCGGTCAGGTCACCTTCATCAGTGATGGTATCCTTGATCTGGCTGGTACCTTCATCCGCGGCGATAGTGGCGATGGTGCCTTTACCAATACCTTTGCTGCGTTGGCTAACCTTGACTTTGGTCGCTTCATGATTGGTGGCTACTTTTCCTACCATGATCTGGATGGCACGCCCGCCGTTGGTGACGATGACTTCACTACCTCTTGGCAAGCCGGGATTGCGGTTCCCGATCTGTTTATCGAAGGGGCTCAGCTGGGTGCCTACTATACTGCCCTACCTGAGTACGCTTCCGGTGTTAACCCTTACATGATTGAGGGCTATTACTCGATTCCCGTGAATCAGTTCCTCACCATTACTCCGGCACTGATTTATGGTGATATCGACTCTGGTGCAGCCGATGAAGAGGCCTTCTACGGTGCCATCCGAGCTACCTTTGAGTTTTAAGTTCAGTTAAGTCCCCATTATCTGAAAGCCCCGCCACTGGCGGGGCTTTTTGGTTTTGGTTGAAGAGTAAGCAGGTGCCGTTAAAGCTGCTATCGATACTGGGCTCAGGGATCACGGCAACTTCGTAAGAGCCTCGAGAGAATCTGACTTGAAATTCCTTCCCGATTGCCGGAGTACAGTAACAGGGGGCTTACCTTTTCTCATCCAAAACCCATATCAAATTAAGCCGAGGTTAAGCTGCATGCCTAACTTGTCTGTATCGGATAATACTCTCTCAGGAAATTCTCAGCTAATTTTAAGCTTTCCATGACCTTTTCTCGGGTTGACGGACTCATAATGGAGGTGCGTACAACATTATACGCAGTTCTCTGGTGTGAGGAGATTATTAGACATGTCAAACCTGCTTTGGAAATCACTCCTAGCCGGTCCAGTTGCTCTCGGCACAGTGCTGACTGTGGCCAGTGCCTCTGTGGCCGCCGAATCTGCTCCTGTTGAGCCCAGTGTACAGGCCCTGGGCTCTCAGGATTCTTTAGAGCTGGCTCAGGTAACCAGCGTCGATGAGCTGTCCGATGTGTTGCCGTCTGACTGGGCCTACACGGCGCTGCAAAACCTGGTAGAGACCTACGGCTGTATCGAAGGCTATCCCAACCGCACTTTCCGCGGTGACCGGGCCCTGACTCGCTACGAATTTGCCGCTGGTCTGAATGCCTGCTTAGACGTTATCTCCAATTTGATCGTCGGTGGTGGTGTCGGTGAGAGCGACCTGGCCACCATCCGTCGTCTGCAAGAAGAGTTCCAGGCTGAACTGGCTACCCTGCGGGGTCGAGTCGATGCCCTAGAAGCCGATGTCGCTGAACTGGAAGCCAACCAGTTCTCCACCACAACCAAGCTACGAGGCGAGGTGGTTGGCCATGTTGTGGCTCCCTTCGACGAGCTAGAGGGCGTTGAAGATTCCACCACTTTCCTGAGCCGGGCTCGCTTGAACTTTGACACCAGCTTCACTGGCCGGGATCGCCTGCGGGTGCGTCTAGAAGCCGGCAGTGGCGAAGACGCTTTAGTGGCTGCTCGCGGCGGCGACGACTTTGAAGACAATGGTGATGACTTTGACGTTGCCATTGATGATCTTTACTACAACTTCCCCATCGGTGAGCGTCTGACCATTGAGTTGGCTGCGATTGGCCGCAGCACCGACGACTTTGCCACCAGCTCCATCGTGCCCTGGGATGGCAACAGCGTGTCTGATCCGGGTGAGCCGCCTCTCTATGATTTTGGCATGGGTGGCTCTGCTGGTATCGGGGCTAGCTTCCAGTTGACTGAGAATATCTTTATCGATGGTGGCTATTCCTTCGATGCGAATGATGGGTCTGATCCTTTAGTGGGCTTGGCCGGCTCGGATGAACAAAGCTACTTCGGCCAAGTGAGCTACCTCAGCGATTTCATTAGTGCGGCAGCTGTCTACCTCCGAGGTACCGATGGGGTTGATTTCCCTGAAGTCGGCGGATTTGGGTTCGTTGGCGGGGCTGATGCTACCGTCACAACGGAAACTATTGGTGGTTTGCTTAGCCTAGACTTCGGTCGTTTCATTGTGGCGGGCTCCTTCGGCTACCATGATTTAGTAGAGGGGACAGCTCCGGCAACAGCCGACGACTTTACCACCTCTTGGCAGGCTGGTATCGCAGTCCCCGATCTGTTTATTGAGGGAGCTGAACTTGGTGCTTTCTATGTGGCTTTGCCTGAGTTTACCTCTGGGATTAACCCCTGGATGGTTGAGGGTTACTACCAAATCCCTGTCAATGAGTTCATAGAGATCACACCATCGCTTATTTACGGTGACATTGATAGTGGCGTGGCTGATGAGGAAGCCTTCTACGGTGCCATTCGGGCCAAGTTCAAGTTCTAAGTTGGTTGGTCACGGTTCATAGTTGTGTCCTGTTGAGCAAAAGCCCCGTCTCTGGCGGGGCTTTTGTTGTGCGATGGTGATGACGCTATAATCTGGCAAACTCCAGTGGGGAACCGGAGTATACTGGGAGGGATGCCCAAGAAAAATAACACTGTTTGTGGATTTATCGTGTAAGAGTGAATATGCTCTGCTGGCTTTGATAGAGTTGAGTGCTCGCTACGCTAGCGGAGAGCCATTGCAGATTCGGCAGATTGCTACCCAACAGTCGATTCCGGATCGATATTTAGAGCAATTGTTAGCCATACTACGGCGGGCGGGGTTAGTACGCAGTCAACGAGGGGCGCGAGGAGGGTACTTGTTGGCGCGTGACCCCTGGAGCATTACTCTGTTTGAAGTGGTTAGCTGCATCGAAGGATTAGATACCCAGACCGATATGGAAAAGTCGCCCCAGACAGCGGCGGGTATGGTCGTGGGGGAGGTATGGCAAGAGGTGCGGCAGGCGGCGGAGACGGTATTGCAGAAATATACTCTGCAGGATCTCCTGGAGCGCCGCAATGTCAAACAGCAGCTCGACATTATGTACTACATCTAGGCAATGACTATGCGCATCGCCAACAACATTACTGAACTCATTGGCCGTACACCTCTGGTTAGATTGACTCGGATCCCGAAGACTGATGGGTGTGACGCTCAGATCGTGATGAAGCTGGAGGGAATGAATCCGTCGGCCTCGGTCAAGGATCGGATTGGCATCAGCATGATTGAGGCGGCCGAAGCCACTGGTGTGATTACACCAGGACAAACGACTCTGGTGGAGCCGACGTCAGGGAATACAGGGATTGCCCTGGCTATGGCGGCAGCGGCAAAGGGCTATCGCCTGATTTTGACCATGCCAGAGACCATGAGTGCTGAACGGCGGGCCATGTTGCGGGCCTATGGGGCGGAATTGGAGCTGACCCCGGGGTTGGAGGGCATGGGTGGCTGTATTCAGCGGGCCCAGGAAATCGTAAACTCTCTGCCGGATGCTTACATGCTGCAACAGTTCAGCAATCCGGCAAATCCGGCCATCCATCGCCGTACTACGGCGGAGGAGATTTGGGCAGATACCGAAGGAACCGTCGATTTTTTAGTGGCTGGAGTGGGCACAGGGGGCACCATTACTGGCGTATCGGATGTGTTGAAGCAGCGCAAGCCAACGGTGAAATCCATCGCGGTGGAGCCGACCAACAGTCCAGTGTTATCGGGAGGACGTCCAGGCCCCCATAAGATCCAGGGGATCGGCGCTGGGTTTATTCCTGATGTGCTGGATGTCTCTCTGATTGATGAAGTCATTCAGGTGTCTGATGACGAGGCCATCGCCTATGGCCGCCGTTTAGCTCGGGAAGAGGGACTGTTATCTGGAATTTCTAGTGGAGCTGCGGTCAAGGCGGCTATTGAGGTGGGCTGTCGACCGGAAAATGCCGGTAAGCTAATTGTCGTAGTGCAGCCTAGCTTTGGTGAGCGATATTTGAGTACGCCGCTGTTCCAGGATCCTGAATTGATGGCCCCGGTGGCACTGACCTAGGAGGCTGCGGTGTAAGTTCAGCTGCTGGTCATTGGTAGGGAAAGAAGGGCGCAAATATCGATTAATACGCTGCTACGGCAATCCCGGTTTGGTTAGGACAGCTTGGGTGATTGAGATCTCTATCAGTAAAGGTTCAATGCATTCTTCTGTCTTCTGCCATACGAGACCCTAGGAAATATCCTGGGTGATGTCAGGGCAGGTTAGCTTTACCAGTTGATAGGTGCCCTGGGAGATTGTTTCTGTGGGCTGGTAGGTCTGAAATGTGAGTTGGGCAATTTCTTGGCGGCGACCGACTAACCAAATTGATGGAGCGGTTAGGCGGTGGAGATGTTGGTCTACGGCGTCGGCTGCATAGATATAGGTGACAGGGCGCTGACTATAGAACACCAGACTGGGTTTTTTGAAGCCCATCATGATGACGGGCTCGGTGTTTGTTGCTTGCGTCTGGATGATGTGGGCTAGCTGTCGCAGGGGAGCCTGACGGGCGGTGTCGATCAGGCCATAGGCGGGTAGGATGCTGATGGTAAGAAAGGCAACGAAGGCGATCAGGTTGATGCTCCAGAGCCAGGGGCTGTGGCGGCGAATTATCAGTACCAGACCGGCGAGGGCGGCGAGCCCCCAGATGATGGCGGCATGAGCCAAGATGCCTGACTGGCTAAGGCGCTCGGGCAGGTTGGGCATAGCGGGATCATTGCCGATCCAGTTGGGGCTGTAGAGGGCGGCAGCTCCCAAGCCGATAAATAGGACTAGGTTGAGGATGACACTGACTCGAAACCCCCAGCCCATGGGACGAAGGGATGGTGTGTGCAGTAAGGCGTCGCCCCAGGCGAGGCCGACTAGGATGGCCGCGGCAGGCATCAAGGGCAGCACATAGCTGGGGAGCTTGGTGACGGCTATAGTGAAAAATCCGAAAATGACCGCAAACCAGATCAGGGCAAAGAGGCCGAGATGGCTGGTGCGGGGTTGGCGTTGCCAGAAGCGTCGTCGCCAAGGTTGCAGACGTGCGATCGCATAGGGTAAGAAGGGCGACCAGGGCAAAAACCCCACCGCCACCACCACAAAATAGAAATACCAGGGGGCGGCATGGTCATTAACCACCTGAGTAAAGCGCTCGACGTTGTGATAGCCAAAGAATGACTCGATATAGGCTTGCCCATTAGCCTGAATGACCAGCACATACCACGGTATCGTTATCACGAGAAACAGCAGCACACCTGGGCCCAGGCGCATCTCTCGCCATAGCAGAGAAAGTTGACCGGTGTAGGCCAGAAACACCAGCACAACCAGCCCCGGTAAGACGATACCCACAGGTCCTTTAGTCAGCACCGCCAGAGCGGCAAAGCCATAGGCAGCCAGATACCAAGCCGTTTGTCGCTGGGGAGTCTGGGGTTGAGCATAGGCCAGAAAAAAGGCCAGCAACGCCGCCCCCATGGTGGCAGCCAAGAGCATATCTGAAACCCCGGTTCTGGCCCAGGCGATGGTTTCCGGATTGAAAGCCAACACAGCGGCGCCGATGAAGGCCGAGGTCCAGAGGGCTGCCTGGCTCTGACCGGAGCGGCTGGTGTCGCTGGCAAGGGGCTGGGGACGGGGAACTCCGAAGCGCCGGAGGCTATAAAAGCCAAAGCCCGTCAGGGCAAATGCTGCCAGGGCAGAGGGCAGTCGCACGGTCCATTCGGTCACTCCCCACAGATGAAAGCCCAGAGCCATACCCCAGTACACCAAGGGCGGCTTGTCGAAGCGGGGGTCGCCGTTGAAATAGGGGGTAATCCAATCGCCGCTGGCGTACATCTGTCGGGCGGCTTCGGCAAATAGGGGTTCGGTCTCATCTACCAGGCCAGTACTGCCTAGCTGCCAACCAAAGGCTACCCAACTGATCAACAGCACCCAGAGGATAGACGCGCCTACTATTAGCGTCGGAACAGAGAGCCATCGTTTTAGCCACGGGAAGATCGGAGAAGACTTAGACCGAGACGCCATAGGACATGTGATAAGGGAAAGCGGAAAACAGCATAGCCCATGGGATTTACCCGTGTCCAAACACCTTGGCAAGCCATCCACCAGTCTCCACAATAACTAAAGGAGGCAGTCCTAATCCTGACGTCGATGACCTTAAATCACTACCAGACCCTAGAGGTGTCGGAAACGGCAACCCAGACGGAAATTAAGTTGGCCTATCGGCGATTAGCCAAGCAGTTTCACCCAGACAGTCAGCAGGTGACTGCTGGCCATGAGCAGTTTACGCGGATCAATGCAGCCTATGAAGTGTTGAGTGATCCACGGCAGCGCTCCATATACGATCAGCGGCGTCAAGGGATTGGGGCGGCTAGCCGTAATCGCCAACAGCGGACGGCGGCTGCCCAGCAACAATATCGCCACCAACGCCAGGCCAGCCGATCGGCGGACGATCAGGTGCATGATTGGGTGAAACAGGTCTATACTCCCATTGACCGGCTGATGGCCAAAATTCTGACCCCGCTCAAGGGAGAACTCCGTAGTCTATCTGCCGATCCCTTTGATGATGAACTGATGGAAGGGTTTCAGGCCTATTTAGAGGCCTGTCGCACCTGGCTAGAGCAGGCCCAAGGTCGCTTTCAATCCACCCCTAATCCTGCCAATCTGGCCGGAGTAGCTGCTAATCTCTACCATTGCCTCAACCAGCTTGAAGACGGCATTGAGGAGATGGAGCGCTTCACCTATAGCTATGAGGAGAGCTATCTTCACACCGGGCAGGAACTCTTTCGGATTTCATCTCAGTTGCGACGGGACGCTAAGACCGGCTTAAAAGAAGTAGTTTTTGAGGCCAACGCCTCCCCGTGGCCCTGACCATGGCTAGAATAGATAAATTGTCCTTGAGTCACCTGCGCCAGCATGTTGCCCGTCGTTGCCATTATCGGCCGCCCCAATGTGGGCAAATCTACCCTAGTGAACCGGTTGGCGGGCGGGCGTGATGCCATCGTCCATGACCAACCAGGGGTGACTCGCGATCGCACCTATCGCCCCGGCTTTTGGCAAGATCGAGAATTTCAAGTAGTGGACACTGGTGGGCTGGTGTTTGACGACGACACCGAGTTCCTACCCTACATTCGGGAGCAGGCTCTGGCTGCTCTGACAGAAGCCAGCGTCGCTATCTTTGTCGTCGATGGTCAAGCGGGCCCCACCGATGCCGACCAGGAGATTGCCAGCTGGCTACGGCAGCAGTCAGTACCGGTGATGATTGCGGTGAATAAGTGTGAATCGCCGGAATTGGGAGGAGCCCTGGCCGCCCAATTTTGGGAGCTGGGCCTGGGAGAGCCCTATCCCGTTTCTGGCATCCATGGCAATGGCACTGGCGATCTGCTGGATGTGGTCATTGCCCATTTGCCTGAGACGACTCCCGCTGATGCCCGCGATGAGATTCGGGTAGCCATTGTGGGGCGGCCCAATGTGGGCAAGTCTAGCCTCTTGAATGCCTTCGTCGGCGAGTCGCGCGCCATCGTCAGCCCCATTTCAGGCACCACCCGCGACGCCATTGACATGCAGGTGCGGCGGGGGGAGCAGATCTATCGCTTGGTCGATACCGCCGGCATTCGCAAGAAAAAAAGCGTCGACTACGGCCCCGAGTTCTTCGGCATTAACCGGGCCTTTAAGGCGATTCGTCGAGCCGATGTGGTGCTGTTGGTGATCGACGCGGTGGATGGGGCCACCGAACAGGATCAAAAACTAGCCGGGCGCATTGCCGACGAGGGCCGCGCCTGTGTGCTGGTCGTCAATAAATGGGACGCCGTCGAGAAAGATTCCCATACGGTGTATACCTACGACCGTCAGCTCTTGGGCCGGCTTTATTTCGTCGAGTGGGCCGAGCGAGTCTATGTCAGTGCCCTGACTGGCCAGCGAGTCCCTAAGATTCTAGATTTAATTGACCAGGCGGTGATGCAACATCGCCGTCGGGTGTCGACCTCGGTGGTGAATGAAGTGCTGGCTGAGGCGACGGGCTGGCATACCCCACCGACGACGCGCCAGGGGCGCCAGGGGCGCATCTACTACGGTACTCAGGTGAGCAGTCGCCCCCCTACTATTGCCCTGTTCGTCAACGATCCCAAGCTATTTGGGGACAATTATCGCCGCTACATTGAGCGTCAGTTTCGCCAAAACTTAGGCTTTGAAGGCACGCCTCTACGGTTGCTATGGCGAGGCAAGAAGGTGCGGGATATGGAGCGGGCCAGTGCTAATCGGGCGACAAAGGTCTGATCGGACCCCATGGATTTATTGCGATCGCTGCCCATCGGACTGTATCTAGAGCAACCGGTCACCTGGTTGCACCGCCTCGATCCGCGCACGAAATTGCTCTGGCTGGTCAGTATTTTAGTCATGCCGATTCTGGCCAATGCCCAGTGGCGCTTTGTTCTGGTGCTATTGCTGATGGGGCTGACCTTGACTGCCTGGATCCCATGGCGGGTGTGGCGACGGCAGATGGGCTGGTTGCTGCTGTTGAGTGGGTTAGTGATGGTGTTGACCTGGGTGTTGCCAGATGGGCTCTCCGTGGATCAGGTACCGCGATTGCCAACCCCTGAGGCCATGGCCGCCCTGAGTGACCCGCCGGAAGCGTTACCGCAATTCCCGCAACCGGCCGCCTATCACTATGTGATGGTTGAGATGGGGCCACTGCAGGTGACTCAACGATCGTTGGGGTTGGGTATTCGCATTGGCACCCTATTGTTCACCTTGATCTATGGCACCAATCTGTTTTTGCTGACGACGGCTGCCGAGGAGATTACGGTGGCCCTAGAGGTGTTGATGCGCCCTCTGGGGTGGTTGCGGTTGCCGGTGACGGAAATTGCCCTCACCCTGACTTTGGCGCTGCGATTTATTCCCTTGGTTTTAGAGGAAGTCCAGAATCTGATCCGCTCGGTTCAGACTCGGGCTATCCATTGGAAGAAGTTAGGGTTTCGAGGGGCGGCACAGGTGTGGCTGATGGTGGCCGAGCGGTTGCTGGCTAATCTATTGCTGCGCGCGGAGCAGATCGCTGCCGCCATGGAAGTGCGAGGCTTCACCAGTGCCAATGAACATCGGGTGGTCTGGCATCAATTGCAACTGCGCTGGCGGGATGGCGTCGCGGTGGTGGTCTTAGCGTTGCTGTGGTGGGCTCGATATCGCTGGGGGAGTGCCCTTTGACCTACCTGCATCCCTGGTATGTGCGATCGCATCCCCTGCAGCACCGCACCGGCAGCGATATCTTTGCCCGCTTATTTGGCCACAGGACTACCATCGCCACCCTGCTGGAGAGTCCCTATCCACCCCCCCCGGAGCCAGCCCAGGCCCAGCTGGGCCAGTATTCTATCTGTGCCGGACCGCCCCGGACGATTGCTGGTCAGCCCCGGCTTTGGGCGCCTCAACAGGGCAGGATCCTATCGACCCTGGCCGAGCTACAGCGGTGGGCGCGCCGCGCTGCTCCCTCCCCTCTGATTGACGCCGATCGGGGCCAGCCCGTCACCCTCCCCTGCTTCTCTGGGGGCTGGTTGGGCTGGTTGGGCTATGACCTGGCTTGGGAAATCGAACGCTTACCCCGGCAACGGCCCGACCCCCTATCGTTTCCCGTGGCCTTCTGGTACGAACCCGACTGCTTTGCCGTCCTCGACCATCGGCATCAACAGCTCTGGCTAGCGGCCAGTTGCCCCGCTCAACTGATGACTCTGGAGCAGAGCCTACATAGGGCCGAGCCATTCCCTAGCCTCCATCACTCCCTCGCGGCAGATCCCCTGGTCGATCAGCTCAGCTTCGGGTCGACCCAGGCGGAGTACGAGCAGGCTGTCCGTCGGGCCAAGGGCCATATTCAAGCCGGCGATATTTTTCAAGCCAACCTTTCTCTGCGCTTTGAAACCCGCACTGCGGCCGACAGTTGGGCCATCTATCGCGCCCTACAGCGCATTAATCCCTCCCCCTTTAGCAGTTACTGGCGCAGTCCCTGGGGGGCGTTGATCAGTTGCTCCCCAGAGCGTCTGGTACAGGTAAAGGGGCGTAAGGCCCAGACCCGCCCCATTGCTGGCACCCGACCCCGAGGCCAGACCGGCCGGCAAGACCAAGTCTATGGCGATGAGTTACGGAGTCATCCCAAGGAGATCGCAGAGCACATCATGTTGGTCGATCTAGTTCGCAATGACCTGGGCCGAGTCTGCCAGTGGGGCACCGTGCAAGTCAGTGAGTTGTTGACCATTGAACGCTACAGCCATGTCATGCATCTCGTCAGTAACGTCGTGGGGCAGCTGCAACCACAGGCCACGGTGGTGGATGTTATCCGAGCTATTTTTCCGGGGGGAACGATTACGGGGTGTCCTAAAGTACGCTGCATGGAGATTATCAACGAGTTGGAACCAGTGCGCCGCAGTCTGTTTTACGGCTCCTGTGGCTATCTAGACTGGCGAGGACAGCTCGACTTAAATATTTTGATTCGGACGCTGCTGTGGGCGCCTCAGCCCGGGGCTACGTCCCATCGGGTCTGGGGGCAGGTTGGGGCTGGCATTGTGGCCGATAGTCAGCCCCACCGAGAATGGCAAGAGTCCTTGCAAAAGGCTAAAGCCCAACTCCAGGCTCTGGGGATAGAGCTAGAGCGTTTAGCCTAGTCCATTACAGCTGCTAGTCTTATAGACCACTTTGGCATACAGTATTGGCAGATTTAAGGATTTCCGTTCCACCTGAATGAGCGCAGAGACATACCTCAATCATCCCACCTTTGGCCTGCTCTTCAGGGTCTGTATGGCAAACGACAGCCAAGAGCTGTTTGCCACCCTCTATGCGCAGCGGCTCTTTTTTCTGGTGAAATCGGTGCCACCGGATGGGGTGGCCTTCGAACCCCTAGGTCGAGCCGATGCGCGGCTACTGCTGGAAAATCGCATGCGGATGCTGCGGCGGGCCGGCCAGTATTCGGAGTACGATCGATTACAGAAGACGTACAAGCAAACCTTTCAATGACTGCTGCTGCTACCTTTGAGCAGGTTGCTGACAATATTGCCCGGATTCGCCAAACGGTTCCCCCGACGGTTCGCATTGTCGCGGTTACTAAAAAGTTGCCCAGTGCTGCCATCCGTGCTGCCTATAACGCTGGTCTGCGGGATTTTGGTGAAAGCCAGGTGCAGGAGGCCCTGACCAAGCAGCGGGAACTCCAGGACTTAGCCGATATTACCTGGCATATGATTGGCCACTTGCAGACGAATAAGGCCAAGCAGGTGCTAGAGCACTTTCACTGGATTCATGCCGTCGATAGCCTCAGGTTGGCCCAAAAGTTGAACCAATTGGCGGCTGATCGCGGCCAATTGCTGCAGTGCTGCCTGCAAGTGAAGATGGTGCCAGATCCGCCTAAGTATGGCTTCGAGTTAGAGGAGCTTTGGTCGGCTCTGCCCCACCTCGATGACTGTCATCACCTGAGCTGGGCGGGCCTGATGACGATTCCGCCCCTGCATACCCCAGCCCCGGAAACAGAAGGCATCTTTTGCCAGGCCCGAGCCCTAGCTGACCAGATTAATCGAGCCGGGTTTGCCCATCTCAACCTACAGCAGCTTTCCATGGGCATGTCGTCGGATTATCCCTATGCGATCGCAGCGGGGGCAACCATGATTCGCTTAGGGACAATTCTGTTTGGTCCTCGGCCGAGCTGATCGTTTTGGTACAGATCATTGCAAAATCGATCTGAATCGATCTGGACTGATCAAAATCGTGGAGGTAGCTCTCGAAATCGACAGATTTCACTTGCTAAAGATCGCTGCAAACCAGATGGCTATGTCCCCATCAGTGGCTGATGCTGAGAGAGATATCTCCAGAAGCACCTTTTTCAACACTCCCTGACTAGGGATTTAGCAGATTTCCCCGATTATTTCTTTAACTAATTGTTCACGAGGTTTGATTTCTCGAGATTTCGTGTATACTGTGGACTCAACATTCTGCATGATGGACTACGATTAAAACACTCATCAATCCAACTGCAGAACGTTAAAAAACGCGTCCTCCGACAGGTCATCGGGACGACCTCTATTTTCTCGGTGGGTAGTCCCAAAGTCAGATGAAGCAGTATGATAGCCAATTGAACCTGGTTACTCCACTGATCCAGCTGATTTCTAGATCGAGCAGCGGTAGAGTTAGTGGGAATCTGGGTTCGTTAGGTATCTACTGTTGAGAGGAGATGAAACGTCTCCCTTCCTGTCAAGTTCGTGATAGCCATGATGGAGTGTAAGCCGTGAGTAATCTCTTCTCTAAGCTACGAGACTTTGTCGGTCTCACTGACCCGGCAGATTATGAATACGAATATGACGAGATGGACGGCGAGGACTATCAAAGCCTATATCAGGAAGAGAATCCTCAACCGATTCAGCCCCCGGAGGAACCTCGCAGCCGTCGTCGAATCCGAGAACGGATGCTGTCCTCTGATACTGGAATGACCACTATGGGTAGTAATGTGATTGGAATGCCTGGAGCAATTAATGGAGCCTCGGAAGTTGTGGTGATGGAGCCCCGCTCCTTCGAAGAAATGCCACAAGCGATTCAAGCTTTGCGGGAACGCAAGTCTGTGGTCTTGAATCTAACCATTATGGACCCAGATCAGGCCCAACGGGCAGTTGATTTCGTTGCCGGTGGCACCTACGCCATCGATGGTCATCAAGAGCGTATCGGCGAGAGCATCTTCCTCTTCACGCCCAATTGTGTGCAGGTCAGCACCCCGACGGAATTTGCCGATGACATGCCCATGACGCCTCCTCCTCAGGCGGCTGCACCAACCCAGCAGCAAGCCCCCCCGACTCCAGCCTGGGGCACGGAACAAACGGCCCGGATGGCCTAATCAGCCGGCCGCAGTGCCTGATCTAGGCTTGTCTCATCTCGCGAGCAGGAGCATCTGCCTTGGTTGAAGGTGAGGCGAGGGAATGGTTGTTGTCCGATGAGCAGTTGCTGTAGTGCACGATAATACCCCTATGCCGACTCGGCTTGGCATGATTGGCGGCGGGGTGATGGGCGAAGCCCTGCTGTCGCGGTTGGTGGCTGAGCAGGTGTTTGAGCCTGGGGCCATCACCGTTGGTGAGCCCCAAGCCGAGCGACGGACAACCCTGGCCCATCAGTATGGTGTGGTGGCGACGGCCGATAATCAGCAGGTGCTGAGTCAGGCTGAAGTGGTGCTCTTGGCGGTGAAACCTCAGAATTTGGCGGCGGTGGCCGCTGACTTAGAACAGGCGGCGTCTCACGGCTCGCCCCTGTTGCTATCGATTCTGGCGGGGATACCCTTGAGTAACCTGCAAGCCATCGTACCTAACTGGCCTGTGATTCGGGCCATGCCCAACACGCCAGCTACGGTGGGTGCGGGCATGACCGTGTTGGCTCCCGGGCAAGGCGTACAGCCCCATCATCTCGCCCAGGCTCGCCGTATCTTTCAGACAGTGGGTCAGGTGTTAGAGGTGCCAGAATCTCTGATGGACGCGGTGACTGGGCTGTCGGGTTCGGGGCCTGGGTACGTGGCTATCATGATCGAAGCATTGGCTGACGGCGGGGTGGCGGCAGGGCTACCCCGAACGGTGGCTCTGCAGCTAGCCCTGCAGACGGTACGGGGCACTGCGGAGTTACTCTTAGCCAAGGAGTGGCACCCTGCGATGTTGAAGGACCGGGTGACGAGCCCTGGGGGCACTACCATTGCTGGTATTGCTCAGCTAGAGCAAGCTGGGATTCGTTCAGCGTTGATAGAGGCGGTGCGGACGGCAGCCCAGCGCTCTAGGGACTTGGGAGGATAGTGACTAGGTCATGGATTTAACCCGATTACTGGTGCAGCTGCTGATTGCCATTGTCTGCGCCAGTATTGCTAATATCCTGGTGCCTCGGCAGATTCCAGGCAAAGGAGTGGGCTTAGTTGTCATTGGTCTGGCCGGGGTATATCTGGGAGAGCAAGGAGCGAGCCTGTTGCAAGATCGCTATGGCTTATCTATTCCTGGATTAGAGTGGGCCATTCAAGGGGTGCCCATACTGCCGTCCATTATCGGTTCGGCTGTTATCTTGTATGTGGTGACCGCCTTCTTGAGTTGGGGACACTATGGCAATCGCTAGGCTGGGCTACCTGGAACGATAGGGAAAACTGGGAGCCATGACATTTGCCTAGCTACTTGTCTTCCGGCTACCTAGACGGGGTTCGGTGCCTGCGAGGATGCGGTTTATGTTGGTGCGGTGGCGCAGAATCACGTAGAGTCCCCCTGCGATCGCAAGGAGTAGATAGGGCAGAGGCTGACCAGTGATAGCCATCAGGCCGATGGTGACCAAGGCAGCCATAATCGAACTCAAAGACACGATGCGAGAGATGGCTAGGACGACGGCGAAGGTGACCACCGCTCCCATGGCGATGGGCCAAGCCAAGGCCAGCAACACCCCAAAGCCTGAGGCTGCCGACTTGCCGCCAGTGAACTGAATCCAGATGGAGCGGCTGTGGCCCACCAGAGCCATCAACCCTGCCAAGGCGGCCCACCAAGGCCAACCATCCGCCGGAATTGATGACTGAAAAGCACTGGCTATGAAGGGATAGGCAACCTTGATCAGGAGGACCGCGGCCATGCCCTTGAGAATATCGATGATCAGCACCGTCAGCCCTGCCCCTTTGCCGACGGTGCGCAGCACATTAGTCGCCCCCGTGCCGCCAGAGCCATAGTCACGAATGTCAACACCCTTGAGCCACCTGGTCACCAAATACCCTGTGGGAATCGAACCTAGCAGATAGGCTGCTAACAGCACCCCCACCATGGCAAGCCACCCTACCATTTCATCCTCTTTCATCCTCTACATTGCGCTCAGTAACAGTTTAAGAGCTGAGGGGGCTGTCCTCGATGGCCAGCCATGAAGTTT
Source organism: Halomicronema hongdechloris C2206 (assembly GCF_002075285.3). Lineage (GTDB taxonomy): Bacteria > Cyanobacteriota > Cyanobacteriia > Phormidesmidales > Phormidesmidaceae > Halomicronema_B > Halomicronema_B hongdechloris. The sequence continues at coordinate 5,160,140 of NZ_CP021983.2, forward strand.
TTAACATCCAGGCGGCCCCCAATAACTCACGGCAACCGGTAACCGACTAGTATTCTGCGGCAGCAATAATGCCCCTATTGACTAGAGCGGCAAGGCTGCTATTCATCAGGATCTCCCTGTCTGCCTTCCTACTTCTGCCTTGGCAGACTAGTCCCTCTGTCGCTAGTAATGGGAGTCGCCCGGACGCCACCACCTGTTAGGGGGGGATTAGTAGTAGTCATACTCCGAGCTGGGATTCATCGGATCGGGAGCAAAGGCCAACCACAGGGGGAACCGCAACAGGGATAGGCTCACCTTGTCTTCCGATTCGTCGATGATGATCAGGGGTAGGCGATCACTCTCGACTAGGCGCTCTGCTCGCTGGGCTAGGGGGTCTGGTGCTTCGAATAGAACAATGCCACGGCCGGTGCCGAAATCAGCCCGGGACACGCCCAAGCAGTCCTGTAGACCCCGTCGCCACTCGCCCAGGCGCTCGGGAGTGTTGGCCAAGATCAAGGTGTGCAGGCGATTGCCATAGAGGGTATGCAGAATTGAGATCGCTGCCGAGGCCACCAGGACATTTTGCAATCGGCTGCTCATGCTCTTGAGGGCACCCCGGCCGCCCTGGGTAAAGAACCAGTTGGCGACACGCTCGGCATGAAGCGGCTCAAAGGTGCGTCGCAACTGCCAGACTGGGCCGTAGTAGTCGGGTCGCATCCGGTACTGATCGAGCAGATCCCGAATCCGTTCGGTTTGGCTTTGAAAGCGTCCGGCAGCAAAATCGGCTGTCGGCTGAGTCTTAGGAGGCGGGGCCGGTTCCGGCGCCGGAGGCTCAGCTGCGGCTGGGGTGGGTGGGGCCAGTTCCAGTTGTTCGGCGGCGGCAGCGAGATCCTGCAGACTGCCCACTAAGTATTCCTTGAAGCCCTGGACTCGAATGGCCAAATCTTGGGAAACACCGGCAAAGCTGGTACGCATTTCTGCCTGGATGCGATCGCGACGGCGCTCTAACTTCTCAATCTCGAGCTGTAATGAGCGCTGCCGCTGCTCTAGATCTGAGAGACTGCGCTTGACCAGCTGGTTAATGTCCACCTGCGCCTGCTGCAGTTGCTCCTTGATCAGGCGATCGTAGCTAGCCTGTAAATCTGCAATCCGCCGCTTCAGGTCGGCTTCCTGACGCTGTAGCTGGTCCAAGTTGGCAGCCTTGCCCTCCGTGTTTGTGGACGAGGCGGGTGATGAAGACTGAGGGGAATTGACGAACTCGTCTGAAGTCATAAAGGGCAGGGATCACCGTAAAAAACGTAGGACAATGGGGCGGAATGCCTAGCCGCTGGATTGACGCGGGTAATGATGCTCTAGTTGGCGCTGGAGTTCCTCCGCATCAAAGAGGATGGGCAGGAAATGAATGCTCTTTACTTCGCGAAAATAAAACAAAACTGGGAATTTAGGCGAAAAAATCTGCCAAAATTGCCAGTCAGCATAGGGAAAGTGACGAATCCGGCCCTCCCCTCGATAAATATCCAGGGCGGTGTCGGTGAAATGCAGCCGCAGAGTCAGGGCCTGAACCAACAGAAACATGCCGAACAGTGCGATCGCACCGGCTAGCCAAGGCGTGACCCACAAACAGGGAATGGCCACTAACACCAGTACCGTGGGGATGGCATAACTAGGAGCCAAGATCGTTGTTTCGGTGGTAGAGGTAGATGTCACAGCACACCAGAGAGTATCGTCAATGAACAGAAATGAGTAGATTTGGCCGTCGACCCCACAGCATGTAAGGCCAGCGATTCCCGGGCCATTGTTGGATACATCAGAATGGCAGGCAAGCTTACGCTCCCCATTCTATCGGGTGCCCGCCGCTAAAAGCCATCTAGCAACGCACTACCAATTCCCTGGAACATCAGCCAGGAAAGGAAGAAATTGCTGATGAAAATGGCCAGCAGCGAAGTGACCACCGCTGTCGTGGTGGATTGGCCCACCCCTTTGGCTCCCCCCGTTGTGGTTAATCCCCAGCTAGAGCCAATGATGGCAATCAGTACGCCAAAGAAAAAGGCCTTGATCAGCGAACTCAAGAGATCCCAGGTGCCGAGGAAATTCTGGGCTGAGTCCAAAAAGACCGAAACTGAAATGCCATAGAGGCTATTGGCAATCAACAGGCCTCCGGTCATGCCCGTCACGAAGGAGAGGAGCGTCAAAATGGGCAGCATCAAGGCGCAGGCCACCACCCTGGGAATCACCAGATAGTCAATGGGGTCTGTCTTTAAGATTTGCAGCGCATCAATCTGTTCCGTCACTCTCATGGTGCCGATCTCGGCGGCGAAAGCAGAGCCCACTCGACCGGCCAAAATCACCGCTGTCAGCACTGGGGCCAGTTCGCGAGCTAAGGTCAGGGCTAGTACGCCTCCTACGGCGGTGCCAGCCCCGAAGGTTAAGAACTCCCGCGTCACCTGAATGGTGAACACCATGCCCACAAAACTGGCCGTGAGCAGGGCAATCAGTAGAGACTCTGGCCCCACCACCGCCATTTGTTCCAGGCTATTGCGCCGATGAATCGGGCGGGACAGCAAATGCATGACTACCTGCCCCAGTAGGAGAATGGCGGCCAGCAGCCGACGGCTCCAGCGGCTAAGACTAGACGATGAGACAGATGGGCTCAATCGGATTCCTCACCAGCAATCAGCCCGCAGGGCAAAACAGGCAGCAATCATCGTTGCTAAGGGAACTGTACTGAGTAATGCCTGGATTGACAATGATGTCAGCTAGAGATGTCAGGCAGACCATTTGCAGTTAAAGATTTCTGACAGAGGGGGAATGTGACTGGAATGGTGCCTTTAAGGTAAATGGAGGGCTGAGGTCACCCACCTCGACTATATCAAGCCCATGTATTAAAGCCCATAAAGCCCATAGGTGTTCTCAAATACGAGTAGAGCCAAGGATGAATCGACTCCGACACTATCTATTCTCTCTAGTAATGACTGGCCTGATCAGCTTTACGATTCCCGTCGGCCTGACGGGGAGTCTCTGGCTAGTCCTGTCACTGCTACAGCGGGTCCCTGGGAGAGTTGCTCTGGGCCAGGTAGGTCTGCACCAGTTGCAGCGGGTTCTCATCATCTTAGGGAGCGGTCATCCCTGGCAGGGCCTGATGGTGATAGGACTGGCCTTTAGCAGCGTTGGCATTCTATTCGATACCTTTACCTTCTATCGTTATCAGCACTTGAGCCATCACCAGTAGGTTGCGATCGCAAGGTTACCGGCTAACAATCATGGCTGCGGCAACTGGCTGAGGCGGCAGATGCTATACCCACTTGTCCCGAAAGTCCTTATGCTGGAGCTAGTTTGATCGTCAGGACATCAACGATGCTGGGATGGCAAGGGGCAACCATAGGGCTACGGCGACGGATAGAGGCTATGGGACCTGGGGGCCGCATACGCTGGAGGCCGCTGCTAGGCTTGGTCGTGGTGCTGGTCTGGCTAGGGCTACCAACGACGGCTGTGGCCCGGGAGAGCACTGACTCCACCAGTACGGTGCAACCGTATTTGCAGCGGGTGGCCGAGGAAATCAGCGAGTTTACCCTCGACAATGGCATGAAGGTCATTGTCTTAGAGCGTCATCAGGCACCGGTGGTCTCTTTTATGCTCTATGCCAATGTGGGGGCTGCCAATGAAGCGGCAGGCAAAACCGGCCTAGCCCACTACCTAGAGCACCTGGCCTTCAAGGGCACTACCCAGATTGGCACCCGTAACTATCGGGCTGAAAAGCGAGTCCTAGAGGACATGGATCAAGTCTTTGCGCAGCTGCTGGCGGCTGAGGATCGAGGCGATGACGCCACGGCTAAGCAGCGGCGGCAGCAGTTAGAGACTCTGAAAGCCAAGGCCGCTGAGTATGTAGAGCAAAACCAGTACGGGCAAATTGTTGAGCAGGCCGGTGGGGTAGGGTTGAATGCCACTACAGGGGCCGATGCCACCCGTTATTTCTACAGCCTGCCCTCGAATAAACTAGAGCTGTGGATGTCTCTGGAGTCGGAGCGCTTCCTGGAGCCGGTTTTCCGGGAGTTTTACCAGGAGAAAGAGGTCATTTTAGAGGAGCGCCGCACGCGGGTAGATAATTCCCCCATCGGCAAGATGGTGGAAGAGTTTCTAGAGGCCTCCTTCGTGGAGAATCCTTACCGGCGGCCAATTATTGGCTACGCCGAGGATCTGTACCGGATGACTCGTGAGGATGTGCAGCAGTTCTTTAAAACCTACTATGGCCCTCGTAATCTGATTGCGACGGTGGTGGGGGATGTGGATCCGGCCCGGGTGCAGGAGTTGGCCGCGGTATATTTTGGCCGCTATCGGAGTCGGGCGACACCGCCTCCGGTGGTGTTTGATGAACCGGCCCAGACTCAACCGCGAGACTTTACCCTGGAGTTGCCGTCGGAACCCTGGTATCTGGAGGGGTATCATCGACCGGCCATCACCCATCCCGATCATGTGATCTATGGCATGATCGACAGTCTATTGGTGGACGGCCGCACCTCCCGGCTCTATAAGACCCTGGTGGAGGAAACTCAGGTGGCCCTGGATACAAGTAGCCTCAATGGGTTTCCCGGCGATAAGTATGCCAATATCTTTCTGCTGTATGCCCTGACGGCTCCGGGCCACACCCTAGATGAGGTGGCAGAGCAATTGCGGCGAGAACTGCAACGGCTGCAGCAAGAGCCTGTGGCCGACGCGGATCTAGACCGAGTCAAGACCCAGGCGCGAGCGAGGCTACTGCGCCGCCTCGACTCCAATGCTGGCATGGCGGCGCTGTTGGCGGAATATGAGGCGAAAACCGGCAGCTGGCGTAATGTGTTTAAGGAATTGGCGGCCATTGAGGCGGTGACGGCGGCAGACGTGCAACGGGTGGCCCGGGCGACGTTTCGTCCTGACAATCGAACCGTGGGTAGGTTGATAACGAGCCGGGACGAGTCCTGACTGCAACGGCATTGGGTAGTGATTTAGAAAGGCTAGCGAGAATTCTATGAACCGGCGTCTGGGTATTGGGCACAAGTGGCTACGGACTCTCCTGTTGGGGCTAGCAACTCTGGTGGTGTTGCTGGGGGTGAATTGGTCGGCCCCTGCGATCGCAACCCCAGCCCACCATTACACGGAGCTAGACTTTCCGCCCCTGGGCCAGGTGCAAATTCCAGACTATGAACGCTACGAATTAGCCAATGGTCTGGTGGTGTATTTAATGGAAGACCACGAGCTGCCCCTGGTCAGTGGCACGGCCAGCTTCCGCACTGGGTCTCGCCTGGAGCCTGCCGATAAGGTGGGCTTGGCGGCTCTGATGGGAGATGCCATGCGCCTTGGTGGCACCGAGACCTATAGCCCCGATCAACTCAATCGCCGCTTAGAGCAACGGGCGGCTGCGGTGGAAACTGGCGTGGACGACACCTCTGGCAGCGCCAGTTTCAATGCCCTCAGTGATGATTTAGCCGATGTCTTTGCCCTCTTCGCCGATGTGATTCAGCATCCGGCCTTTGCCCCCGATCAAGTCGAGTTGCTGCGGAAGCAGTATCGGGGCAGTATTGCTCGCCGCAATGATGACCCCGGCGATGTGGCTTCCCGGGAGTTTCGCAAGTTGGTCTATGGGGCGGAGAATCCCTATGCTCGCACCATGGAGTATGCCACCCTGGCGGCCATTAGCCGCGACGATATCATCGACTTTTATCGTGCCTCCGTCCGTCCCGAGCGGACCATCCTGGGAATCGTGGGCGATTTTGACTCGGCCCAGATGAAGGCGCTGATTGCCGAACAGTTTGCGGACTGGCGTCCCCAAGGGACGGCCCTGGATACGACGGTGCCGATGCCGAGCCAACAGGCTCAAACCGGTGTGTTCTCGGTAGATCAGCCCCAACTGAGCCAAAGCTATGTGCAACTGGGCCATCTGGGGGGGCAACTCAGCAATCCTGACCATCCGGCCCTGTCGGTCTTAAATGAAGTCCTGAATGGCTTCGGCGGTCGCCTGTTCAACCAAGTGCGATCGCGTCAGGGCTTGGCCTATGTGGTCTATGCCTTCTGGGCACCCCGCTATGACTATCCCGGCATGATTATCGGTGGTGGCCAAACCCGCTCCGATGCCACGGTGTCCTTCATCGAGTCAGTACAAGCCGAACTGCAGCGGGTGCGATCGCAACCGATCACCCCAGCAGAACTGCAGCGAGCCAAAGATGGAGTATTAAATAGCTTCGTCTTCAACTTCCAGAGCCCAGACCAGACCCTGTCGCGCCTGATTCGCTACGAGTACTACGACTATCCCTCCGACTTCATCTTCCAATTTCAACGGCAGGTCGAAGCCGTCACGGCCGAAGCTATCCTAGCGGGAGCCCAGGCCAATCTACAGCCGGATCAGCTAGTGACCCTGGTGGTCGGCAATCAAGCTAACATTCAACCCACCCTAGACAGCCTGGATCCGGACACTGACGTCACCCAAATCGACATCACCATTCCGTCTCCGCCGGCCTAGGCTCGCCCTGCAGGCACAACCTTGCGGAACCTGGCCCTGAGCCCTTGTAGAACAACTACAAGGGCTTTATCGGCTCTGCTGCCGTGCCCCTGCCAATCCTGTAGCCTCAATCGCGAAGGCTGGTACAGCCACCGCCACCAAACATTGTGCAGTGGCGAGCTGGTCACCTTCCTAGACTAGGCAGTTGATCGATTAACCATGTCCTAAGCTGACTGGTCAACGCTATTACCTGATGCAGAGCAGCTGCTGAGGGAAAAGGGTCCAGTTGGTAGCGCTAGTTACCGTCGACGGCTTGCTAACCCCGTAGCCTACACTAGGCAAACAAAAATTAACTTTTGTTTACACCTGTGGAATTCGAACCTGTTTCATGCAAGATGTTGCCGTTGAATTATTTCAGCTTTTGGTGCAAGCAGGCGCCGTGCCCGGAGACGATTTTTCCTGTGACGGCGCCAATCGGGTTTACCGTCTAAACGAGCGCTGCCTACATCTGCTACAGCACGCCTACCCAGAGGTAGACTGGTTTGACCTCGTGGATATCCAGCAACAGTCTTCAGATGCCATGATTTCTGCCCTGCATGAGCGTTTAGGGGTTCCCTTCGTCGATAACCTGATCGCGCGCATGGAGCAACGGCTGCAGCGACTACCTGAGGCCCAGGCAGCTTGGTATGTGCGGCACATTCTGTCAGGGGTAGAATATTGTACTGGACTAGCCCTCTTCCCGGTGTTGTCAGAACGCCTACCCTTGATGGCTAAAGCCAAATTGGAATGGTTGTTGCGGCAAGACGATGGGCAGCCAGGAGATGAATGGATCGCAGACTTAGTCCTGGCAGCGGGCGGGTGTCCTCGAGATTTACGCCATACAGGTCACGGCCTGGGGCTGACAGAGCAAGGATTACAACGGCTGCAATTAGTCTGGGCTGGGGACTGTGAGGTGACGCTATTGCCCCCTAAACAGCCCTAAGATGGCTGGCTAGATAGGCCTCTGTCCTCCGTGATCTCGTGAGTTCGAGTCATACTTTTTTCAATCTTTATGATCGAGGCGGGGATCATCTCGAGGAAGATCCGTTAGCCTCAGAGTAGATGCCGTTGTTAGCCACAGCGATCGGCTTCCAGGTGTGGGAGGAAAGCTAGAGAGTCTTCCCGGATGTGGTCACTGAGCGCTCACCCTCGCCCTGCACTAACTGGTTACACCCTGTAGTCCGCTGATATCTGTTCTGATATCTGTATAGTCAGTATCTTTATCAGTATCTGTAGATGTCTCGATAGAGCATGAGGGGCGACTCTCCCCTGCAGACTTTTGGGCTTCCCTGTTAGGCTGCTGATGAGCTCCCTGATTAGCCTGATTAGATCTACATTCGCTGGATTGACTATTTCTATCCTTTATGAATATCCAAGGCTTAGGATTAGCGAACCAAGATACATCCTTCGATCCTCCCATGAGCTTTACCACGGTTCGACCCGATCACCTGTCGATTATTGCCAGTGACTTCGATGCTCGCCCTATGAGTTTTCTGAAGGATGGCGAGCGGATGGGATACGAACCGGCGGTGACTAAAGCCGTCTGTGAGCTGCTGGGGCTGAAACCGATGTGGTTTAACCTGCCGATGCAAGACTTTTATACGGCCTTGAGCACGGGGCAGTACGATGTCATCTGGTTCAAGCAGGCGATTACCCAAGACCGGCGAGCCTGGGCCGACTTTACCCGCCCCTATGGCCGCTTTGATGAGGCAATCCTGGTACGGGATGAGAGTCCCATCCACGAGCCTAAAGACTTAGCCGGTAAGCGTTTGGGAGGCTTAGACGGTGGCACCAGCTTGGACCTGGCTCAATATTTGCCGGAGCTGGAACTGATGCCGTTTCCCGGTAACAATCGGGTCTTGCCGGATATGCTGCAGGCGCTCAAGGATAAAAAAATTGACGCCATTATCGATGATGCTCTGGTGTTGATGGCCGCAGAAGCCAACGATCCTACCTTTCGGGTGGCGTTTCCGATGCCCACTCGCCTGCCCTTCGGAGTGGGCGTTTTACCTGGTAACCGAGAATTACTAGAAGCCCTGAATCGAGCCATCACCAGTTTGATCGCTGACGGTAGCCTGAATAAGCTCTGGGGCCGCTGGATTCCCTACGTGCCATATCCGTTCTAGCTGGTTGACACATTGGGGAAAGCTCCTTAAAAACGTAGACAGGATTGGCTTATAGCCCCTTGGTGTCGCGGGTTTGGCGGCTTGATGCCCGCTTTGGCGTTTCAATGGAAATTCCTGCCGACGGCTTTACGAGCTAACGATTGCGAGCTAACGATAGACGCTGCGCCCTTCGCCAGGCAGCAGGGTGAGGCTATTGGGGCGGATGACTCTGCCGGCGGTGACTTCGATATCGCCGTCCCAGTCTTCTACGGCCAGAACTTTGTGGCCAGGACCTTCGTAGTCGTAGTAGCGGCAACGCTCCACGTTGGGACGTCGGAGGCTGCCTTCCCGCCGCATCTGGGCGCTGCCCGACTCGACGCACTCATAGGTATCGCCCTCGAACTCCAGTTTTTGCGGAGGGGGCAAGGTATTGATATCGAGGGATGAAACGGAGAGCGACAAGGCCACTTCGACTAGATCATCTTCTTCTACCGAGAGCCAGCGAATATCATCGCCGTCTTGCAGCATATACTCCAGCCAAGTGAAGCCCTCGTCGTCGTAGAATAGCTTGCCTTCGACCACCCAGTCGCGGCCCTCGTATTGAACGATGTCGCCAATGAGTAGATCGAAGAGGGAGGGTTGGCGCAGCCGGGAGGCGGTGTGATTCTGGGTCGATGGTTGCGAAGACCGCGATAGCCAAACCGCCAGGGCTGCAACTACGGCAATGACGAGCACAATTAATAAAGCAAGGGAAACCATGGGTATGAGGAAGAGGAGACGTCATGACATCGTAATCTCAGGACACATTAATCATAAAAGGCCCAGCGCGGGTCGGCTTGATAGCGAACGATGATGGGATGGGTTAAGCGATTCACCTGGACGCCGTCTAGGGAAATATCGGCGGGGAGAATGAATAGAGTAGGCAAGAGATCGGGGGTGAGAAACCGGGTAGGCACGGGCAGAGGTAGGGAGGCGGGCTGAATTGGCTGCTGACTGGCTAGGACAAAGCCCCAGGGACCAAAGCTGGGGACCTGGGTCTGATAAGGATGTACGGAAAAGTCTGTGGCTGCCAGGGTGGTAGCGATACAGGCGAAGGCTTTGGAGGCGAAAAAGGGGCTGGAGGCCTGGGTGACGAAGATACCATCGTTGGCCAGGTGCTGACGGATCTGACCGTAGAAGCCGAGGCTATAGAGTTTTGCGATCGCAGCCTGGTCCGGGTCTGGGAAATCGGCGATGACCACATCAAAAGCCGCCTCCAACTCAGGGACAATTTGGAACGCATCCCCATAGCGAATCTGTACCCGCTCATCGGCGAAGGCATGGTGATTGGCCCGCACCAGAGCCGGGTAATGACGGGCCAGCTGCACCATGGCGGGATCTAACTCCACCACTAGCACCTGTTCCACCTGGGGCCATTTCAGAATCTCCCGCAGGGCCATACCATCCCCCGCCCCCAGCAGCAGTACCCGATGGGGATGGGGACTAGCGGCCATGGCGGGATGGACCAGGGCTTCGTGGTAGCGGTACTCATCCAGGGTAGAAAGCTGCAGATCGCCATTGAGAAACAGTCGCACATCCTGGCCATAGCGTGTGAGGACGATGCGCTGATAGGCCGATTGTTGTCGGACCACGACTGGGGCACCATAGAGGGTATTTTCCAGCCGATTACTCAGGGGCACTGTTAGGGGGGCCAGGAGCAGCAGGGCGATGCCTAAGACCAACCCCCAACGGCGCCAGCGGCGTTGACCCGGAAATACGCGTCCTAGACCAAAGACCATCCAGGCCGGTAGGGCCCCGATGACAGCGGCTGAGGGAAACATGCCGATCAGCGGCAATAGCAAAATCGGGAACAGCAGGGAGCCAGCCAAGGCCCCAGCATAGTCGAGGGCCAGGACCCCAGCTAGGGCCTCGCGCACCCCCTGATCCAGTTCAATCAACCGGGTCAGCAAAGGGACCTCCATCCCGGCCAGGAGCCCCAAGATCACCGTCGCCAGGGCCAATCCTAACCAGAGGGGACCATCCAGGGCAAACAGGCTGAATAGCCCCAGGGGGAGTAGGGCCGTCAGGGGAGCAATCAGCATCTCTACCTGCAGAAATCGCCTCAGCAGGTGTCGTTGCATGGGCTCCCCAGTGTCTTGAGTCGCCACGAAGCGACTGAGATAGGACCCTAGGCCCATGGCCGCCAAAAAGCCGCCTACTGCCACACCGTAGGCCAAGGCCTGGTTGCCCACCAGATAGCTGGCCAGGGTGCCCAGCAGCAACTCTGCCGCCAGCCCACAGGCCGATGACACGGCGGCGGCTGCCAAAAGCCAGCGGACCTGGCGCTGATTTAGTTGGGCCACCGAACGGCTCATTTACCAGCGCCAATGCCGCCGCCGCGAAAGTCACCATAGGCCCTCCGGTTGGGTAGCGGCACCCACTGGCCGCCGCGATAGAGACCAGAAATACGAGTGCCGCGGCGAGACCAATAGAAGGGTTGGGTTTCTTGGCCTAATCGTAGGGCCGCGACTTGGGTATAGCTGCCGTAGATGGCCAGCAAGGCGATGACATAGGCGGCGAGGGCGGCAACTTTAGGCAGCATAGGAGTCTCCTTAGAATCGAACTGAAAGATGATTTGCAGAACACCTAAACACTAGTCAGAACAGGGTTTAGAAACTTTTCAGAGACATTGTCAGTGCTCAGGCAAGATGGCTAGACGTTTTGACAGAGCCTGCTTTGAAGACCTTGTAAGATGTCCTGTGCCAATTAGCGTTAGGTGCGTAGGCGAATGATTTCCGTAGGCTGTAAGGTGCGCACCCCTTCCTTGACAGCCAGGTAGGTATAGTCCACCGGGCCATCGGGCATCACTTCCACAGAGAAGCCATAGGAACCGCGCGGCTCTAGGACCAAGTCTAGGCTGACATGGCCCTTGGCACTGTCGATCTTGCCGTCTTCCCGGCGAAAGGTCAGGGGCACGGATAGACGGCGGCTGTAGATCTGCTCGCCATAGCCATCTTTAATAATCAGATGCGCCTGTAATTCCCGGGGAGAGGTTTCGTCTGATATCACATCGATGTTAACTCGCACTAGCTTGTCGGCACCGCCCAGGGTGGCCCGCCCGGCCACATCGCTATCATTGGCCCGCTCTGAAACCACCTTGCGGCCTGATTTGCCCACGGCCAGGCTGGTGATCAGGGCGATGACCAACACCCCGAAAAAGCCCACCCATAGGAAACGACTGTCAATGACTCCGTCTCGCACCGTGACCTCGAAGGACACGGGCTGGGCTAGGGGTTGACCACCGGTGCGGCCCTGCTCTAAGACGGTAATGGCTAGGGTAATGGGCTGATCGATGCTGGCTCGCCGAATATCGAAGCGCCCTTTTAGGTCTTGTTCTGACCAAGTGCCGCTTTCTCCGTCTTCCCGCCAGATGCCAGATTCTCGCCAGGCTTGTTTGATGCCAGAGGCCAGGAGATTATTTTGGCTGTCGAACACCTGTACCTCGAAGGTGAGCCAGGTATTTTTAGGTAGGCGGGCCCGGGTATCGATGCGAAGGGCCCCCAGCCCTCCCCGGGGTTGTACTGCTTCCAGACGAGTGGTCTCTTCTGGGGAGACCTGTACGGTGGTGTTCAACAGCCGGCGGGATAAGAAGGGGGAGACTACCACTGCGATCGCAAGTATCCCCAAGGCGCCTAGAGCAGCCAGGGGGGACCAATCCGTAAAACGGCGAGTGCGGTAAGGTTGAACATCAACCGGCATAGCCTAACCCCAGTGGTGTAAACGCTAGTAATACCATGGCAATAGTCGCTACCGATGCCCTTCTCTCTTAACAGCCTTTAATACACCTTGTCCAGAATTGCCTCGAGTGGACTCTAGCGCCAGGGTGATTACCACTATTGCAGGCAGACAGCCAGAGAGCTGGGGAGCAAATATTGGCCAATGGCTAAAAGCCCTGCCCGGTCTAAACAGTAGGCAACTTACCCAGCCCCTTTCAGGCCAAGCCCGAGACGGTGTCATAAATCTTGACTGGGTCAGCTTTCAGTTGCCTGCCACCCCGGCTCAATTCAGTCCCCAACCTTGGTAGGCTAAAGGCAATCTGAATTCTCAGGAGGTTGCTGTGCCAGTACTGCAAGATGTTTTGGCCACTGTCGGTTGGACCATACTATCTGTGGTGTTGTTTTACGGTGGGGTGCGGTTATTTGATCTGCTCGATCCCATTGACTATCAGGCGGAAGTCCGCAAAGGCAACATGGCGGCAGGGATCTTACTCGCTGCCGTGGTCGTAGCCCTAGCGGGCATTATCATTGCGATTATCTTTACTTAAAGCTGAAGCAACCAGAATGATACTGGCATGGCTATCAATAGCACCCAGTAGCGCCGACTTCCGGAGCCGTTCCCTAGCGACAGCTGCAGTGGTTGAATACGGGAATGGGAGTTGGATCGGCTGGCTGAGATTGATAGCTGGAACAGCCGTCACAGGGGCCAGAAGGGTTCACGGCACAGCGCAAATAGGGGGAGCGAGCATTCAGCTGACAGGTGGCATCACCGATGATGTAACCTGCCCCTTCCACATAATGTAAGCCCCGATCACCCTGCAACATGGTTTGCAAATTGGAGGCCGAGGGCGGCTCTAGACGGACAGGCTCAATGGTGGGCTGGCGATAGCGATAACTGATCCAAGCCGACACCATGGCCGGTCCCAGAGCAATCAGAAAAATTAAGAGAATGACTACCATAGATCCTGCTTATCCCTAGGCAATCGATCCTATCGTGGTCCTTCGATGGATCGAGCTGGTTTTAGCAGTTCTTAAGAGAGAGGGAGAGGGGGGGGAGAGGGAAGAATGAAGGATGAGGGATGAAGGATGAAAGGTGGGTAGGTGGGGTGATGGGGAAAAGGAAAACGGCATAGGGCATAGGGGACAGGGTAGGGGCGCGGTTGCCGCGCCCAATGTAGAAAATCTGAGCTAAACGATTAAGCGTGGTCTGATCGAGGTCTATCGCCACTGATTGATATGCCCTTCCGCAGAGTCCAGGGCAGCGGTTTGACTGCGCTCTAGGCATTGGCATTGGGGTCATAGGTAGAGGCCACATGCAGTTCGGCCAGTTGCCGGTCGTCTACCCCGGAGGGAGCCTGAGTCAACAGACAGCGAGCTTGTTGGGTCTTGGGAAATGCGATCGCATCGCGGATGGACTCTTCCCCTGCCAGTAGCATCACCAAGCGGTCGAGGCCATAGGCGATGCCGCCATGGGGCGGGGTGCCATACTCGAAGGCCTCGAGTAAAAAGCCAAACTTGTCATGGGCTTCCTGGGGCGAGAGGCCAATGGCGGCGAATACCTGCTGCTGCACATCGGGCTGGTAAATCCGCAGGCTACCGCCACCCAATTCATAGCCATTAAATACCAGGTCATAGGCTTGGGCCCGCGCCGTCTTCAGCTCGGCTAAATCCTCTGGATAGGGGGCCGTGAAGGGATGGTGCAGGGCTTCCAAACGCTCCTCATCAGCGTTCCACTCAAACATGGGAAACTCGGTGATCCACAGCAGATTGCATTGATCTGCCGGAATCAGATTCAGCTCCGCGGCCAGGGCTTGGCGCAACCGATCCAGGGTGGCATTGACCACCTCGGTCGGCCCGGCCCCAAACAAGAGTAGATGACCGTCAGTTGCCCCAGTGCGCTCCAGTAATCCCTGCTTTTGGGCCTGACTCAAGTTGTCCTTGATGGCCCCGATGGTGTCGAGGCTACCGCCATCCCGGACCCGCACATAGGCCAGTCCCTTGGCCCCAGCACCGATGGCAATCTTAAACAGGTCACCCCCCGGTTTAATGCGCACATTGGAGATGGCGTCGTTTCCCCCGGGAATGGGCAACACCTTCACCTGGCCCCCGGCGGCCACAGCAGCAGAGAACACCTTGAAGCCTGAGTCGACCACTAAATCGGAAACATTGACCAACTCTAAGCCGTAGCGCGTGTCTGGCTTGTCGGTGCCGTAGCGATCCATGGCCTCGGCGTAGGTGAGGCGCGGCAAGGGCAGTGGCAACTCCTGTCCCGTCACGATCTTGAAGATATGGGCCATCAGGGCTTCGTTGAGGGCCAGGATCTCCTCCTGATCCATGAAGCTCATCTCCATATCCAGCTGGGTAAACTCGGGCTGGCGGTCGGCCCGGAGGTCTTCGTCGCGAAAACAGCGAGCGATTTGGTAGTAGCGATCCAGCCCTGAGACCATCAGCAATTGCTTAAACAGCTGAGGGGACTGCGGCAAGGCAAACCATTCCCCCGGATTGGCCCGAGAGGGGACTAAATAGTCCCGCGCCCCTTCCGGCGTCGAGCGGGTCAGCACCGGGGTTTCCACTTCCACAAACCCCTCTTGGTCTTCTAGGAAGCGGCGAATGGCCTTGATCACCTGGTGCCGCAGCTGTAGATTGTGGCCCATGCGCTCTCGCCGCAAGTCTAGGTAGCGGTAGCGCAGTCGCAATTCTTCCCGCACCGGTTCTGGCTCGATGGTCGAGACTTGAAAGGGGAGCGGTTTGCGCACCCCGTTTAAAATTTCCAACTGATCGGCGTAGATTTCTACCGCGCCGGTGGGCAGCTTGGGATTTAGGGATGCCTCCGGGCGCTGGCTGACGCGGCCGGTGATCTTAACCACATATTCATTGCGCACCTGATCGGCAAAGGAATGGGAGGCGGGGGTGCGTTCTGGGTCGCTGACAATTTGCACGATACCGGTGCGATCGCGCAGATCCACGAAAATGACGCCCCCGTGATCTCGCCGTCGGTCGACCCAACCAAATAGGGTGACGGTCTGGCCGATATGCTCTGGCCGCAGCTGGCCGCAGTAATGGGTGCGCATGGTGAAGGTGCGATCGCAACAGCGTAACTACAAAACCTCTCCATTATCCAGGATCATGGAAATCCTGACGCCCTAAATCAGCAGAAATTGTGAACAGCGGGGGAGAGGGGGAGAGGGGGAGAGAGGGAAGGCAGAAGTCAAAAGGCAGAAGTCAGAAAGGTCCATCGCCTCCCCGCCGATGCGACGCGATCCATCACGACTAACTGACAGGCCCTTCCGCGGGGTCCAGGGCGGCGGAACGCCCTGGTCGTAGGAGTCCGAGGGGAACGAGATCCCCTCGGGTGAGCCCCCCGAGCTACATGATTAAGCGTGGCCTTATCGGGGGCCACCGCCATTGATCGACATGCCCTTCTGCACGAGCAGTTCGCCGCACTCATCCACTGGTCTACTCCCTGCCTCAATGACCAACACCTATCTCTACCGAGTCTTGCTCCTGCAGCAGACCGGTCAATAGAGACCTGGGCTGATGATCATGGGGCCAGGCGAAGGCATGGCGGAAAGCAACTTCCTGGCACCGCTGTAATTCATCGAAGCCAATGATGTCGTAGGTGAGTAGCGTCTCGTATTCGAAAGGCAATCGCACATTGTGCAATCCAGCATTATCGGTACAGATGGCAATATCAACCCCGGCGTCAAAGCAGCGATCAAAGACTGGTCGCAGTTGCTGCAAGCTGTCTAGGGTACCGGTCTTGAGATAAGTGGTAGGACAAACTTCTAAGCACTGTCCTCGAGCCGCTATCTCTGGCAATAAGTGTGGATACTGCAGGGGAATTTGAATGCCATGGCCAATTCGCATTAAATAGGGCAACAGCTCTGGATAGCAACCCTGAGGAGTCTCATACAGATGGCCAGTGGTATTGAGGCCCAGCTCCCGAGCATAACCGTAGAGCTGCACAAACTCCTCTAAGCGTTCACCGTATTGGGCATCCCCCCCAGCCATATCCACGGCACAGACATAATCAGGATACTGAGCCGCCAACTCTACAATGGCCCGATTCACCTCATAGGGTAGGCGTGAATGCATGCACAGAATTTGGCGGGCCATAATGGGATATTCCGACTGTTGGCTAGCTCGACCGACAATCTCCACAATCTCCGTCATCCTATCGATGCGCTCGGTTTGAGGCAAATAGTCTGGTGTCCGCAGATAGGGAGTGTAGCGCAACTCTAGATAGGCCAGATTCTCGAACACATAGGCCCCCCGTAGCAGGCGATAGATAAAGTAAGGCAATGCCTCCTGGGTTTGCACACTCTCAACCAGGGTGTGTAACTCCAGATATTCAGCTAAAGTCTTACGGGGTTGGGTATAGAACTGCTCGAAAGCAGCATAGTCGGCAAAGGGCTGGGTCAGATCAGGGCGGTTGCGTTGAAAATAACGCCAGAGAATGCGGGGCACCACTGAGCCCCCCAGATGGCGGTGCAGTTCAGCATACAGACTCATAGAAACCTCGGTGTGAAGAGTGCGTCGACAGCGATGAATACCTAGTGCCATCCCTATCCAAATCGGCACCTGGATATCAAGCAAGCTATTGTCCCCGAACCCGATGGGGTTGTTAAAAAAGGTGTAGTTATTCCTATGTTCTATCGTATATATCAAAAATTGCGTATATAATCTCTACCCTAAATTTAGTTTGGTTGTGTGGCGGCTGGATAGCTGGTCTAGTGATACAGCCACTCCGGCCTCGGGAGAGTGGCTATCTAGGAGTGTTGTTGATGAACCCTACCATTCGCTGCCGTCAAGCCTCGATGGCTGATCTGCCTGATATCCTGCGCCTCTATGCCCAGCCAGATCTAGATAATGGCAAGGTACTCTCTACGGCTGCAGCCACGAGTATTCTGGAGCACTTAGACAGTTACCCTGACTACCACCTCTACGTGGCCCTGGGGGACTCCCGCGTCGTGGGCACGTTTGCCCTATTGATCATGGATAATCTGGTCCATGCTGGCACCCCTTCGGCCGTCATTGAAGCCGTAGCTGTCGATCCGAGTTGGCAGCACCAAGGGGTGGGGACATATATGATGTACTATGCCCTGCGTCTAGTCAGCAAAAGGGCTGTGACAAAGCTACCCTGTCATCGAGTTTGAAACGCACTCGGGCCCATCGGTTTTATCAATCCCTTGGCTTCGAGCTCCATGGGTATAGCTTTCGTGCCTCAACGTCAACCATGGCAACTATGAATTATGTTGACATTGGGTACAGGCCCTGAGGATAATGGTCATTTGTGTGAACGATAGCTTTTGAAAACCGTTGGCAAACGTCGTTGTAATTGGTGCCCAGTGGGGCGATGAAGGCAAGGGCAAAATCACTGATTTGCTAAGCAGGTCGGCCGATGTTGTGGTGCGCTATCAAGGGGGAGTCAATGCTGGTCATACGGTCGTTGTCAAAGATCAAACCTTCAAGTTGCATTTGATTCCATCGGGGATTCTCTATCCTGATACCCAATGCATCATTGGTGGCGGCACGGTCATTGACCCCAAGGCACTCATCGGCGAGTTAGATAAGCTGGAAACCCTCAATATTTCCACTCGTAACCTCTTTATTTCTGAGGCTGCCCATGTCACCATGCCCTACCACCGGTTGATCGATCAGGCGGCTGAAGAACGGCGGGGCAGCAAAAAAATTGGCACGACTCGGCGAGGTATTGGGCCTACCTATGCGGATAAGTCGGAGCGTACGGGGATTCGAGTCGTTGACCTGATGGATGCTGGCGCCTTACAGGAGCAACTGGAGTGGACGATTCAATATAAGAACGTCATTCTAGAGAAGCTCTATGATCTGCCTCCCCTCGATCCGCAGGCTGTGATTGATGAATATGCCCAATATGCCGAACGGTTGAGATCCCACGTTGTTGACAGCTCCTTGCGCATCAACACTGCCATTCGTCAGCGGAAAAACGTCTTGTTCGAGGGCGCCCAGGGGACGCTGCTGGATCTCGATCATGGCACTTATCCCTATGTCACCTCTTCCAATCCGGTAGCCGGGGGCGCCTGCATTGGCTCCGGCATTGGCCCCACCGTCGTCGATCGAGTGATTGGGGTGGCCAAAGCTTATACCACCCGAGTTGGCGAGGGCCCTTTCCCGACGGAATTGACTGATTGTCTGGGCAGACAACTGTGCGATCGCGGCGCTGAATTTGGCACCACCACTGGCCGTCAACGCCGGTGCGGCTGGTTCGATGCCGTCATTGGTCGTTATGCCGTACGCATCAACGGTCTCGATTGTCTAGCCATCACCAAGCTAGACGTCCTAGATGCCATGGATGAGATCAAAGTTTGCGTGGCCTACAACCTGGATGGTAAACCCTGTCACGAGCTACCAGGGAGTGCCCGTCAGTTTAACCGCTGTCGCCCCGTGTATAAGACCTTGCCGGGCTGGAAGCAATCCACTGCCCACTGCCGCTCCCTCGATGATCTGCCCAAGCAAGCCCTAGGCTATTTGAAATTCTTGGCAGAACTGATGGAAGTTCCCATTGCCATTGTGTCCCTGGGGGCCAGCCGAGATCAAACCATCATTGTGGAAGATCCCATCCATGGTCCTAAACGGGCCTTGCTCTACGAAAACGGTGCCTCTCAGGTAGCCTAATCCGTTCTCTGTCTCTTCGAGTACTTGTTCAGGTAAGTCATCCTATGGAACTCACGATTGAATGTAGCACCCGCGATCCGAAAGCCAAGGCCAATGTCCTGCGGCGGCAAGGGCTACTGCCTGCCGTACTCTATGGTCACAATGGCACTGAGTCTCTATCATTGACGGTGCCAACCCTTGATGCTGAGGCGTTGCTGCGGCGAGCCTCGGTCAACAATACTCTGGTCAATGTCAAGGTCTCCGATACCGCTTGGAAGGGAAAAGCCCTGATTCGAGAGGTACAGACCCATCCCTGGAAAGAAAAGTTGGTGCACCTCAGCTTCTTCGCCGTGGCTGGCCAAGACGAAGTGGAGGTAACCGTGCCTCTGAACTACTCTGGTGAGGCCTCAGGGGTCAAGGACGAAGGAGGCATTCTGAATACGGAGCTGAATGAATTGACAATTAAGTGCAGCCCCGAGTCGATCCCCGAGGTGATTGATATTGATGTGTCTAATCTAGGAGTTGGTGATTCCCTGACCCTAGGAGACCTGGTGTTGCCCAAAGGGGTAGAAGCCGTGGGCGAGTCTGAGGTATCTGTCGTAGCCGTGCTGCCTCCGAAGAAAGAAGCGGCCCCTGAAGAAGAATTGGCAGAAGAGTCGGATGTGACGATTCCTTCAGAGATTGCCGAAGTCCTGGGGAATGAGTAGATTTTAAGCCAGCTCTAATCCTTGCCCCCTGCTTGATTGTCAACGCAAAGCTAGGGACGCTTCCCTGGCTTTTGGCGTTCTCTGGGGAGCAGAGCATTTGACTAGGGAGCAGCTATTCGCTCCAATGATCTCGGGAGACATGCCCGTTGCTATCAGGGCTCTCGGGACGAGGCTGTTGGCAGAGGCATCCCCAGGATAGCCCCTGGCGTGATGATCTGATCGTAGCCGCCTCTGAGGGGGGCTATACCGTCCCCTAGGGGCCTTTGTCGTCGGGCTGTCGAGTTTAGTCGTTGTCCAGGGCATGCCCGATTCTCTAGGGGATTCCCATGGGAGCTGCTGGGTAAGTAAGACTGTTGTTGTTTACAGTGACATTATTTATGGCTGAGTCCACCCTGCCTGCGCTGATTCAAGCATTATTACAGCCCCAGGCCTATCCCCATCCAGTGACGCAACCGATGCGGCTGATGCAGACCCATGTGTCTTATGTGCTGCTCACGGGGGAATATGCTTACAAACTGAAAAAGCCAGTCAACTTCGGCTTTCTAGATTACTCCACCCTGGAGAAGCGCCACCATTTCTGCCAGGAAGAACTCCGCCTCAATCAGCGAGCTGCCGCTCCCCTCTATCTAGACGTATGTCCTGTGACCCAGCAGGGGGATCAATATCGTCTGCAGGGGGAAGGCCAGGCTGTGGACTATGCCGTCAAGATGCGTCAGTTTCCTCAAGATGCACTGCTCAGCCATCTATCTGAGCAAGGAGAACTGAGTGAAGAGCTCCTACGCCGCTTAGCCGAACGGGTAGCCGATTTCCACCGTCGGGCTGAGACCAGCGACTACATTCGCGCCTTTGGGGAGCTATCTCAGGTACGCCAAGCCATCGATGAAAACTATGACCAAACCGTAGATTTCATCGGCGGTCCCCAGACTCAACAACAATTTGACGAGACTAAAGCCTACACCGATCGCTTCTTTGCCGAGCGGGCTGACCTATTTCGCCAGCGTCAGGAACAGGGCTGGATCAGAGCCTGCCATGGTGATCTGCATCTGGGCAATATTTGCTACTGGCAAGACCAGCTACTGTTATTTGACTGCATCGAGTTCAACGAGCCCTTTCGCCTCGTCGATGTCATGTACGACATCGCTTATATCGTCATGGATCTTGTGCTCAGGGAGCGGTCGGATCTCACTGGCCCCTTCTTGAGTCACTATGTCGAGCAAACAGGGGATTGGGAAGGGTTGCAGATATTGCCCCTCTATGTCAGCCGTCAGGCCTATGTGCGGGCCAAGGTGACTTCATTCTTATTGAAAGATCCCTCGGTGGCTGAGGCCGATAAGCAGCAGGCTAGTGCCACTGCTGCCCGTTACTATCGGCTGGCTTGGTCCTATGTGCAGCCGCAGACCGGGGCTTTGTATGTCATGGCGGGGCTCTCTGGCTCTGGTAAGACCACAGTGGCTCGAGAATTGGGGTGCCAGTTGAGCGCCATTCATCTGCGCTCCGATGCGGTACGGAAACATTTGGCTGGGGTGCCCTTACACCAGCGGGGCGGTGATGATCTCTATACTGCCGAGATGACTCAACGCACCTACAAGCGGCTGCTAGAGCTGGGTCTAATGCTGGCTCAGCAGGGATACCGAGTCATCTTAGATGCCAAGTATGACCGGCAGGCGCTACGGCAATCGGTGATCGAACAGGCCCAGGCCCATGGGTTGCCCCTCCAGATTTGTTACTGTACGGCGCCCCAGGCGGTGCTGGAAGAGCGGCTCCAGGCTCGGCAAGGAGATATTGCTGATGCCACCGTGGCGGTATTGACCAAGCAGTCTATGGAGTCGTTTACGGCCGCAGAAGAGCCCTGGGTGACCACGGTCGACACTACTCGAGATTTGTCTGACCAGGCGGCCAATATTGTCAACCGTACTCGCTAAAATGAACAGGCGCGGCGATGGCCTACTACGCAAGGGGCTGCCGTCGTGGTAAGTCGTCCTATGATGGACTGCCGTGGTTGACAAAACTGATTTGTTCGACAAGGCGGCTCCGGTCGCCCTCAAAATCTGGCTGGCGTTTCTGCTGATCTTCGTAGTTCTGGGCTATCCGGTGCTGGCCAGTATCCTTTTTGGTGCGATCGCAGGTATGGCTGGGGGCATGGTCTCGGCCTGGTGGGCCACCCCTGGAGGAGAACCTATCCCCGATGCCAATACGCCCTTGCGGCGGGTGGGACGGCGGCTGAAACAAGGCCAAGAACAGCTGCGGCGCCTGCCTATGCCCTTCGGGAGTCCGCGGCAGCGGCAGCGCTATTCTCGACCGCGCCGTTAGAGCCCTCCATGTTTCTGCTGCTGTCTAAACTGTTGCCGCTGCTGCTCTATCCTCTGGGGTTGGCCTGCCTATTGTTATTAGTGGCCTTGGTGTTGTTGTGGCGGCGACCACGGTGGGCTGCCGGTGCGATCGCAACCTCCTTAGCCCTATTATTCATTAGCAGCAATAGTTGGGTGGCCGATCGATTCCTGCAATCCCTGGAATGGCAACATCTTCCTAGTGAGCTGCCCAACGCCGACGCCATTGTAGTGTTAGGCGGGGGAATGCGTCCCGCCAGTTCCCCCCGAGCCTGGGTAGAAGTATCAGAAGCGGGCGATCGGGTTCTGCACGGTGCTCGTCTTTACCTGGCTGGTAAAGCCCCCTGGCTGATCCTCAGTGGTGGCCGCATTCCCTGGTTAGATGGCGGCGGTGCTCCCGAATCATCCGATATGGCTGCCTTGGCCACCGCCTTAGGGGTGCCCGAGGAAGCCATTCTGCAGGATCCCACCTCCCTCAACACCTATCAAAATGCCATCAATGTCAAGGCCCTACTGCAGACCTATAGCCTAGAGCGGGTGTTACTGGTCACCTCAGCCCTGCATATGCCTCGGGCCCTGGCCCTCTTTCGCCATCAAGGCATTGATGCCGCGCCTGCCCCTACAGACTTTCTCCTGTCCAAGGCCCGCCTGCAGACAGCCCCCCAGTGGCAAGCCCACCTGGTGAATTTCTTTCCCGACGCCCGCTACCTCCATGAAGTCACCCAAGCCCTTAAGGAGTATCTGGGGCTGCTGGTCTATCGCCTGCGGGGGTGGCTTTGAGGGGGAGGACGGAGGGCGGAGAGCGGAGGGCGGAGGACGGAGGGCGGAGAGCGGAGAGTAAAGAGTGAAGAGTGAAGGGTGAAGGGTGAAGAGTGAAGAGTGAAGAGTGAGGGGTGAAGGGTGAAGAGTGATGGGGTGATGGGGTGATGGGGAGTGAGTAGCGTGGGTCATTTTACCTAGGCGGGGGAAATTATGAGTGGCCAGAGAAGGACCCACGGGGGAAAGAGAGGACGGAGGGCGAAGGAAAGTGATGAGTTTTGAGTTTTGAGTGAATGGTTTGGCTCCCTGTCAAACAGTGGTTGGGCGGGAGAGTAGGTCGATAGCGGATAGAGGGTAGGGGCGCGGTTGCCGCGCCCAATGCAGAAAACTCCTCCGGAGCCGCTTCGCGAACACTACAAGCGGTTTGCCCTGGTCGTCAGAGTCCGAGGGGATCTCGTTCCCCTCGGGTGAGTACCCCGAGCGACACGATTAAGCCTGGTCTTATCGAGGTCTATCGCCGCTGACCAACAAGCCCTGCTGCAGGGGTCAGGGTAGAAGGGTCAGGGGCGTAGTTGCTGCGCCTAGGAAAGGCTGCTCGGCGATCACCGCCAGGCCCACAGACTCTAACAACTCTTGCCAGCGGGCTTGTAGCTCTGGATCCTCCGGATCAGCCATTTGCAGCTCGGCTAGGGTACCCACAGCATCGAACCAAACGCCGTGGCTAGCGTAGAGGCCAACCTGTTCAGAGCGATTGGCGGTAGCCAAGGCAGCTGCCAGATCATCTTCGGGGGTTATCCGATGTACCCAGCCATCGACCCGTAGGTCCCCGCGGCGGTTGTTGGGGTTGCAGATGATTGCCACGGACCATTGATAATCTTGACCGATTTCGAGGGCAGGCAGGCCACTGTGCTGCGGCAATGAGACACTGGCAATGCCGGCCTCATTAGCCACACTTAGGGTGCTGCTATAAATCAGTTGCCGGTCCCCTTCTGGATTAGCTTGATAGAGGCTGAACTCAACAAAGCGGGCCTGGCTGCGAGGCATGTACCAGAAAAAGGTGGGATAGGCCTCGGTGGTTAAGCCTAGGTTGGTGTCCGGCAGTAGGGCCACTAAACGACTAGGGCGACCCAATACACAGCCCCGAGTCGCGGCACCTTCTCGCCGACCGGGCAACCCTCGATTGGGTGGCTGAAAGGGTTCGGCCCAGGCCAGAGGTGCAACCGCCATGCTGCTAAGCCACAAATAGCAGACAAGTCGAGCAATGGAGAGGTGAGTCATGGGCTATGCCCCCGGTGTAACAACAGAGTAGACAAGTGCACCCAAAACGCTTGATTATGACTTAGACGGCGAAGCAGCCAGAATTGCCTCGAAGGGACTTTAGTCTAGCTCACCCATAGTGTTCCTGCTCATAGCAAATCCAAGGTGGGACTAGTCGTTATCCGTTGGGTGACCACGACCGCTGGATGGAGCCGAGATGTATTAATGACGGAGATGCCATGATGGCTCGATCGCTACTGATGATGACCCTGGTAGGCATTGGCTTGATGGCAACCATGCCGATCCTGGCAGGACTGGACCGGCCATCCGTGGCTGCGGACCAATCGACTGGCAATGATGCAGCCGACTCAGGGTCTCCTGAGTTGCAGACCCATGTGGAGCCGGGACAGTTCCAACTGCGATTTCCGCTGGCTTGGCAGGTAGAACAGCATCAGGATGGCTCTATTTCTATTACCAACCATGGAACAGATGATCCGGAACGAGCCTCCCAAGCCACTGATGTCCTCACCGAAGTCCGTCTCGTGCAAGAACATCCTCAGGACTATGTGCCTCAGGCGATTGAAACTATTGCCGAGAATGGATATCAGGTGATTCATTATCGTCCAGTGGTCGTAGATGAGCGCTCGGCCTTGCGACTGTGGATGGCAGAATTACCGGACGATCTAGCCAATGCCATGACCACCTATGTGGGCTATGCCAGCTACGGCACTGCCGTGATTACTAGCTACTATGGGGAGCCCACTGCCGAGGGTGAGGCGCTGATTGAGCAAGTCCATGACTCGTTTCAGTTGGTCTTCGACTGATAGGTGATGGTGGTAAGGGAGCCTACTAATCGGGCGTGACACCCCTGTTACAGTGGGAGACAACGCATTCAAGATAGTAGTGTGAGCCAAGTTCTCATGGTGGTGCATCAAGCCACCTCTGATCCAGGCCTGGTAGGGCAGCAATTGCGGCAGCGGGGCTATGGCTTGGATATGTGCTGTCCGGCCGAGGGAGAGCCCTTACCGCAGGATCTAGAGGCCTATGAGGCCGTGGTGGTCTTCGGCGGCCCCATGAGTGCCAATGACGATGACACCCTGCCATTTATTCGGCAGGAATTGCACTGGATTGAGCGGATACTGACAACAGACACTCCATTTTTGGGTATCTGCCTGGGGGCGCAACTGCTGGCCAGAACCCTGGGAGCCCAGGTTTATTCCCATCCGCAGGGCCTGAGAGAAATTGGCTATTTCCCATTGCAGCCGACGGTGGCTGGCCAGGCCTATTTTGCTGACCCGATGGCGGTATATCACTGGCATCAAGAGGGGTTTGAGTTACCTCGCCGAGCGATGTTGCTGGCTCAGGGCAATTGGTTTCCCCATCAGGCCTTTCGCTACGGCCAGGCCTATGGATTGCAATTTCACCCAGAAATCACCACCGAGTTGATCCACACCTGGACGACTAAGGGAGCCGACCAACTGACTTTGCCCGGTGCCCAGCCCCGTGATCGCCAGCTAGCTGGCCACCGCCAACATGGTCCAGGTGTGGCCCATTGGCTGCAGGGATTTCTGGAGCGTTGGCTGATCTCAGATAAGGCGAGCCGTGAACAAGATCGTCTCATCGCCTGAGATTACGGCAAATCCCAATTGGGTAAAGCACAGTGCCAAGATCTCTCCAACCCCCATTACCAAGATACCGCTAGCGTTTTCAGCAAGCCTTATATGATATGAAGTGCTATTGCCGCTTACTTATCTCCGAGATGTAGACTACAACACTTACCATTTGTGGCGAAGTTCGGTTAAAGTCTGAGGTATAACCAAGCTACAGTCGAAGCACATAGGTCAATTTTATGAAGGCAAGGGCGCTGATTGTCTACGGTGCAATTACAATCTCGCTTATATCAGGGGTGGCTCTGGGCAAGCGGGCACTAGGCGATCCTGTTTGCTATCTTGAATTTCAAGACGGAGAGGTGATGGATTTGGAAGAACTCTGTGGCACTAGAACACCTAGCACACCGGCTAACCCTCCGATTGAACTAGGTGATTCAGAGACACGGGCTGCTATGGCAGCTACCGGTATCACGATAGAAGATATTCAGGAATTGCGGCAGATGGCGGCTCAAGATCCTAATGCGGCAGCTGAACGTTTGAGGAATATTCTTTGTTCTCAAATGCCGGATGGTGAATGCACTATTTCACTGGCAGAGATCCATATTGACACTGGCTTAGACTAAGTTATGACACCTGCTGAACAGCGTCTTGGAGTGGAATCAACAGATCTAAATCAACAAGTTGTTTTAGTCCGAAAGAAAGGTTCGATAACAATTTCCTTCCTTTTGCAAATTTTATCTAATAAATACTCAATCAATATTTTTTCTCCTGACTCAATAGCATCAAATGACTATTGCTACTTGGTCATTTACAGCTTAAAGGGTCACGATTGGATATTAGTTCAAGAGTTTGGCCCCTGTGCTAGTGATGATATTGGAGATGAGAGTCTGGCAAGAGAGTTTTCTTGTAGAATAACTACTCCCGTATTTGTTTTCGAGCAAAGTGACACAGGCCTTTTCTTAAAATATTCTATCTGGGAAAGCTGCTTTGTTAAGGAAAAATTCGAGTTCCGCGAAGAAGGATTTTTTGGCAATGAAGATGTAAATTTGAGTAACTTTAACCAGCAACCAAATATTAGTAGATTGTTGCTCATGAGTGATGATTTAGTAGAGGAATATGGTGGCAATATTCCATTTGAACATAATTGTATCGTTTGCTCTTCTTTTAGAAGAGTATCTGCAAACGAAGTTGGTAATCCATACAAATTTGTTTCTAATACCTTTGAGAAAGCAGGTGCGTATATTCCTGGATTAGAGTGGAGCCTGAGCAGGAGTAAAAGTAAAAGACAAAAACTAATCGATTCCTTATTTTCTATTGGTTCTTCAATTTATCTTAGTGATTTCCGAGAAATAGTCTTTACTAAAGTTAATCAGAGCCTAACAGGAGAGTCTTAGTGATACTTACAAAAATACTGCTTTCAAGGTTATTAGTTACTTTGTCTACTCTAGTACTTGTTGAGGCATTTCTTAATATAGAAGTAAAAGCTCAAACTATTCCACATAGTACTATTATTGATCTTTCGTGTAGCGATGATACTCCAGTTACTAGAACACAAATTGAAAGTATTCGAGCTCGACCAGGAATTGTCTACAAAGATGCAACGACACTAGAGCTTGCTTTTGAGGCTTTTGCACTAGAAAGCGCTTATAAGCAAAAGTCGGACGATATTTTTTATTCTCCGCGAGCCGATAAAAATGTAATGCCTGATGCGGTCACAACGTTCATCTATATTAACTTGAATCCGTTTAGATTCAGAGTTTACTATCCTGGTGTGTTCATTGATGCCAAATCAGGAAGGAGCAGAATTATGCTCAGTTCGGGAAACAACCAAACACTAGGATTTATTGATCACTTAGCAAATGTCGCCCAAATCGGTAGAGAGGGTTTTGTACTACCACAACTCAGGTATCTCACAGTTGGCGATACTGTTATCGGTAACAGTACAATTGCTGAGGCTCAAAAAGAAGGAGTTATGCTGATGCAGCGCATCGCCTGTAATAATCCTGGTGGGGCCATCGGCGTTGATGAATTCTATATGGGTAGGCTAGTTACGTTAGAATCGGGTCAGGTTTTTAGCGCTGGAAGACCGGGGACAATGTTCAGAAACATTAATCCGCTACCTCCACCGAATCCTTATTAAGCCTACATGCCCATCTATGTCTTGATTCCTTGATTTATATTTCCGAGCGTTTTTTTAAGCAATGTTGTTAGGCGTCATAGCACCAAGCTAGTTTAGTTTGCTTTTGACGTCCAGTGAAGAAACTAATCAGCGCAACAGACTGCAAAGATGTTAGGATTAAAGCTCCATTAGTCTTCCATAGGTATGCATTACTTTTTTGCCTGACGGTCATTGCAATCAATCTTTGCGCTGTTACCCGAGGTGGTATTTGAACCCAACCCAAGATATTATGGAGTGGGCACTGGTCTGGTAATGTAGGATGAACGCCGTTAAGCTTCATTGGGTAAGGGTTTTAGAAGTTTAGCGACCGATTGCCTCAAACCTTGGCTGGGTGAACGTTTGGGCAGGCCATCCCACTTTTAGAAACCAGTGCCAACCTTGATACCAGCAATCTCGATTTCTTCGTTCATGACTCCAACTTAGCGAAGCTTGCTACCTCCATTCCCTAAGTTTCCTTTAATTTCCTGGGACGGTTATTGATCGGCTTACACAAAAATCTGAACACTCTGATCTTCATTTCAGATTTATTATTTCAAAATTTATATTATTTTCTAATTTTACATCAGATGAAAAATTTATGGCGTTGTCGCCTTTACTTACATTATTGCTGACAATGTTATGATTTCCTCCTAGACTGGCTTTAATCAAAATACTGCCGTTTAATATGTTTTGATTGATTTGTACACCATGCATTTGTCCAGGCTTCTGATTTGTGTCTGCATTCACGTATATTAATTCTGTGTCCGTGATGTTTGACAAAAGTTGATTACCAAGAATCATAACGTTCATAATATCAGGAATTTTGTATAGCCCAATGTAACTGTTGCCAACGTTTTGCTTAATACTGACCCCTTTTACTTTTGTGCCTCCACAGCACTCTTGAATAAGAATCCCCTCACCATCAATGCTTTGATTTGAGGTATTACTAAGGAAATGTCGATAAACTTGGTAAGTATTTCCCTCTATAATGACATTCCAACCAGACCAATCAATCGCTCGGTTCTCATAAGTAATATTCGGTGGTATTCGATCTGAATCATTCAGATAAGGTGGTCCTAGTCCCCATCTATCTGTGTACCAGCGTTTATCGGCCTTATCAAGGACAATATTATCCTTAATAACTAAACCATCACCAGAAGCATGAATACCAACACTCATGGTGTGATAAACCCAATTATTTCGAATTATAATCCTCTTCCTAAATAAACCCTTCTCTTTTTCAGGAGTTGCTAATGGCTCAAAGAGAATAGAGCCATTCTTAAAGCGGTTGACGCTAATGCCGTAATGATTAGTGTAATTAAAGGGAACCTTCCAGCCTTCTGCCAAAACTTCTACAGAGCCATTCTTACGCTGTATCTGATAGTTATCTTGTTCAAAGCTGTCAGTAATATTATCGTTCAGACGATTATTTGCAATCAGGACATTACTCTTTGCTGTAACTTTGATATTGGCTGACAGCAGGTCAGAGAACCGTAGCCATGGCGACTGAAACTCAAGATTAGGGACATATGGGTTGGGTGTAGCTACATTGTTTTGGCGAATGCCATAGATAACGATATTGCTATTCTGAGACTCGTCAATATTGTTTCCAAAAGTTACCGCAGCACGATTAATATCGAGATTAATCAACCCTATATTTCTATCAATGTCTGGGTTCGTAGTTCTGATAGTTTTAAAGGCTGTCTTATTAGGTGTCCCCGTACCAGATTGAACAGGCTGATATTGAGGGAAAATTAATTTGGTCCGAGGTGAATAGCTATCATTTTTAGCATCTTGTAGTATTGGAGACGCTCCCCGTATTACAATACCTTCCTTCAAAACTAAGTCTTCTTCGAAGATGTAGGTACCTGCAGGTAAGAAAATAACTCCACCTCCTCGTGTGTAGGCAATATCCCGTGCCAAGTTAAAACGTTCTTGATCAGAACTTCCTGAAAAATCTTCAATATTATATACACATGACCATGGCAAGGAGTTGGTCCAGCTATATTCAGGGTATTGGTGTGCAAGTGGATTGTTGGTTGGTCCACCAAGATAACTACCACAGGCTGTGTCCTGGTATCCTATGCGACAGTTAATCAGCACAACAAACACGAAGACGAGTACTAAAGCACCTCTAATCTTCCATGTATATGCGTTGTTCTTTTGCCTCACGGTCATTGCAATCAACCCTTTCGCTGTTACCCGAGGTAGTATT
Organism: Halomicronema hongdechloris C2206; assembly: GCF_002075285.3. Classification (GTDB taxonomy): domain Bacteria; phylum Cyanobacteriota; class Cyanobacteriia; order Phormidesmidales; family Phormidesmidaceae; genus Halomicronema_B; species Halomicronema_B hongdechloris. The sequence goes on from NZ_CP021983.2 coordinate 5,190,153, forward strand.
TGGACCCAACCCAAGATATTATGTGTATTCGCTATTGTCATCCTGCACCTTCTAATCCTCTTTAAGGAACGGCAGCCAATAAGGCGTCCTAACCAGTGGAAGTTACAAGTATTTGGTTGGCTGGCCTTACTGGCTTCAGGTATTATCTCAACCCTACTGAGTCCATTTCCTAGCCGTTCTTTCTTTGGCCATAGTATTACCGCTGATGGATGGCTGTATTGGTTATTAATAGCAGGCTTTGTACTCACAAACAGCCTGGTTTTGAAGCAATATCCTCGTCTATTTCTCTGGCAGCTTAGAGGAATTCTAGTTGGCGCGACGCTGGTAGCATTAAGCATGTATCCCCAGTTTTTGAACTGGAAATTAGACTATACAGCTGATTCAGGACAACTTTGGCCTGGCACTGAACACGTATTGGCTACTGGCATCTATCAGGATCACCAGCCAGTTGGGTTATACTCGCATCGGGGTTACGCAAGCTTTGCCTTAGCCATTGCATCAGTTCTATCTCTGGTAGCCCTGAAAAAGCAATGGCTTTCTGCTCGAGTAGCACTTCCTTTGACTGCACTCCATGCAATAACGCTTAGTCTGGCTCGGGTCAGAGGTGCCATGCTTGCGATGCTTTTAGCCTGGCTCTGGCTCGCTTGGACCACACCCCGGCGTCGGTCTACGCAGCAACTGATCATCGCTTTGAGCTTAATAGGCCTATTAAGTTTTGGTTGGACTACGATGGAGCGACGAGTTATCAATGCTGATTTCTACGCTTCTACGCCATTCAGAGTAGCTCTCAAGCATTTTACCTCTGATAGAATATTTCTATGGCAGAAAGCTTGGCAAGGTATCCTGAAACGCCCTTGGTTCGGTTGGGGCTTCAGCGGCTATTCCATTGCAGATACATACTATCTGTGTCCTGAGGGAACAGAACCAGTTATTTTAGAGGACTACTTCACGCATTGTCAGCTAGAGACTGGTGAAACCGTTCAGGTTTCTGCCAAAGCAATTCATGCCCACAATGTTTTCTTAGACAAGTACATAGCACTGGGCGTAGTTGGAGCAAGCATCTACCTTGTTCTCATGAGCTACTATGCTTTAGCCGTACTTAAGGCCAAACCAGAGATATTAGCCTTGGTGATCACATATGCTAGCTATATGCTTACCTGGTATGATTGTGGACAACTCAGTCATTTAGGTTGGTGGGCACTCAGCATTCAAACTAGTCTTCGGCACACTTCGGTTATTAATAACGACCACTGATATGCTCTCTAGGTGTCCCACTATCGCATGGGCACATGGATCTAGTTTCAAGGCTAACCATAAATCGCTTATCAGGTTTGATTCTGGCGTTAGTTAACTACTGAAGTAAGTGTATACTAGTTACTATGGTAGAAAAGTTGCGAATAAGTCTTACACTTATCCACCCCTAAGTCGCTAGATAGATAACTGTTTGATGAGTCAGCACTTGTCAGATTCTGCTGCAACGGTTCAAGGATTGCTAAACCTTATCTTCTCAGAAGAAGAAGATATTGAAAATTTGCAGAATCAGTGCATCTTAAATCAAGAAAAGTACGATCAGAAGGCATCCCTAGAGTTAGAATTTCATAGGAGTAAAGATGAAGTAGAAATCCCGGAAGACCAAAAAGAAATAGTCTGGTACCAAATTCGAAAAGAACTATCTGAGCTTCTGGATGAAATAAAACTACTGGAATATTCCATTACTTCTAAGCAGGAAATTATTGCCATTCTATGTGGCAGCATCCTCGAGATCGCGAAATATGGAATGATGGTTAATTATTCTAGATTAAGCGAATGTCCTGATGTAAGATTTATCGGAAAAGAGTCAATTAAAAATATTATTTATCAAGGTTGCAAGCAGTCTAGGGAGTGCAAAACAGGAAAATATTCTAAATCTGTCCAATCGTGTTTTTCTAGCTTAGAGGATTCTTTTGGAAGTAGATTTTCTTTAAAAGAGAAACCATTTAAAAGCCTAGCCTGTTATATTATAGAGCTATTGGGTTGGAAAAATTACTTGGTCTATGAACGTGATATGACAGCTTTGCTCTGCCGTTGATGTAATGATGGAATTTCGATTAAACAGTAGAAGAAATACGTATGGAAGAAAATATTATATTGAACGCTTACTGAGGTAAAATGATATAGTGAAAGGCCATAAAATCATCGGGCAAAATGGACGGATCAATAATCTCTAACGAACTTCCTGAATCAGCAAAATGGCCTGACCACCTGCCACATAACGCATAGATTCCCTGATCTTTTAGAAGTTGATCAACATATGAAACTGGATCAACATCTTCCTCAAAATATTGCTCGGAAACATTATTAGAACCATATGAATCTAACACCCCCGTTGAGTCAAAACATACATAATTCATGAATTCTGTTGTATCGTTATATTCATAGTGGACAGCCTTTACCCTTAAAGCCTTTATAACCTCAGGGATATACCTACTAATTTGTAAATGTCCGGTAGCGATATATTCTATGGTAGTCCATGCATTATCCCTAATTTGATAAAATAAATATCCTGAATTGTCTACTCTAATGCGCCTGCCATAAACGTTTCTCTGAATCTCAATTGGGACTACACTATCAAGAACATGAATTATGTCTTCTATTGGTGCCTTGATAAAGTCAAGAAGTTGAGAGGTATCAGTATCTATACCTGTCTTTCGTGTAATTCGAGAAGTGTTCATTTATCATCGAATTAGGATACTTCAAGGTTTTCGGTTTTCAGCAGTTGTAGCCATTCTTGATTCCTCAGAGGTAGCGTAGCCAGGTGTAAATATCTTCGCCGCTATCAACTATCATGATTGGCTACAGCCTGATCTGGGAAACTGTTTATTTTCCACTATTTATAGTATAAGATAAGCTCTGGAGATCACGCTAGGTAAGAGATTCAGAAATGATTTAATTGTCCTTATTGATAGATAAAAACGGTTCTATTGGGTTTATTATGCTAATGTAGCGAGCTATACAGGAGAAGACAATGCAACCCCTTCTAACCAAGCTTCTGAATTTGCCTGGGGTTGAAGTTGAAGATTACTACGACCTCGGTGACCAGCTGATTCTAGATGTTGAAGCTCAGACTGACCGAGCAACCTGTCCTCGCTGTCACCAAGACAGTCATCATGTTCATCAGAATCATCCCTATCTTGTGCGGGATCTAAGCATCAGTGACCGGACGGTGTTACTCAGGGTTAATCGACGGCAGTTCAAGGGGAGCATCTCATTTTTGCGAGAACCCAGCATCTGTGCTGAGATGAAAGGGTAGTCTCTACCCCAAAAGCTCTTGTCCCCCGAAGACCAAGCCGCCTTAGCCCAGCATAGCCGCGAGATTGCCAAGATTCTGCATCGCAATAGCCCTCCTGAAGCCGTTGACACACTTGAAGGCATTGAAACGACGGTGCGGCAGCAGATGCTGGAGCACGTCAGTCCCGAAGTGGGAATTTTTTTGTCGAAGCGTGCACCCAAACCCAACGGGGACGCCCCCGGCAGCTAAAAAGTGTTCTGGGGACCCTCCCGATTCGGGAACAGCAAGCCCAGCGGTTGGGCCTCGAACCCCACGGTCGTCTCAGCCCGCTCTTTGAGAAATGTGCGTTGCGGGTTGCGGCCTGCCAAAGCTATGGGAAAGGCGAAACCGACGTGTCCGTTTTAACGGGGATGTCGTTGAGTCATTCAACGCTGCAACGCCTCGTGCAACGCCAACGTGAGACCCCACCGGAGGCGAAGCAGACGGTCACCGAGATCAGTGTCGATGGCGGTAAAGTGCGCCTGCGGCATCCGGAAAAAGGCGAACCCAGTTACTGGAAAGAATACAAGAGTGCTCGGGTCGAGAATCTGTACTATGGGGCGGCGTTTCAGGCAAATGACTGGCTGCAAGACTGGCTAAATAGCCAACCGTTAGCGAACCCCATCATCTGCCTTGGCGATGGGCATCGGGGCGTCTGGGCGGTGTTTCGTCCCATCGCCACCGTGGAAACCCGTTTAGAAATTCTCGATTGGTACCACTTGGTCGAAAACCTCTATGGAGTTGGGGGCTCATTAAAACGGCTGAAACAAGCCAAAGCTCTGTTATGGGAAGGGCGGGTTGATGAAACCCAGGCGTTATTTACCGACTGCGCTCTGGAGCAAGCCCGGCGATTCTGTGATTACTTGGAGCGACATCGTCACCGAATTGTGAATTACGGCTATTTTCAAGCTGAACAAATCTGTTCGATTGGCTCAGGTGCAGTTGAGTCAGCCATCAAGCAGATTGACCATCGCATGAAACTCCCAGGCGCTCAATGGGTGCCCGACAATGTTCAGCAAGCCTTGCAGGTGCGATGTGCCTATCTGAATAGAGCCTACGATTGTTGATGTTTTTGCAACTTTGAGATGCTCCCAGTTCAAGTGTCTGACCTGCGGTAAACCCTTTAGTGAACCATTAAACTTTGTCGGGAAACGGCGGAAACATACCGATCGATTTTGCAAAGCCATGGTGCAGCAATTGATTCATAACGATGCCCATAACGTCGCGATGAATAATGGATTGACAGATGAGGAGGTGGCCTCGATTGTCAAGTACATTGCAAAAAAGACCTAAAGGTGAATGGCACTGACATAAGAGAGCAGAAAAGGCTTCAAGCGCTTGATCTGTAAGAATCGAAGTGTTGAAGCCCATAACTATGCCTCTATGATGCCGAATCGTGCCGAAGTCCTCAAGGAGAAATACCAGAACAGTATCGCTCTCCCGTTTGCCGAGGTGCTGCCGGAAGCTGAGATTCAGTCAGTGCTGAACGAGCAAGGAATCCGGTATCGCCGAGTGTTATACACGCCCATGGTGGTGCTCTGGAGTTGGCTCTCCCAAGTGCTCGATGTCGATGGTAGTCTCAGTCATGCCGTCAAGCGGGTGACGACCTGGATGAGCTTGTCGGGATTGACGGTGCCGTCAGCCGATACCGGGGGCTACAGTAAAGCGCGAAAACGTCTTCCCGAGTCAATTTTCCCGCCTTTGTTACAGCGGGTAGCGAGGGCCTTGCGACAGAAGGTGCCGCCCGCTCAACGGTGGTGTGGTCGTCCGGTCAAGGCCTTTGATGCGACGACCGTCTTGATGAGTGATACCGCAGCCAATCAAGCGGCGTATCCCCAACACAGCAATCAAAAAGCCGGCTGTGGCTTTCCCATTCTCAAGCTGCAGGTGTGGTTTTGTGTGACGACCGGCGCGGTCCTGGAGGTGGCGATGGCCCCCTTTCGGGTGAGTGAATGGCGCTTGGCCCGCCAACTCTATCGGAAGCTGCGCCCGGAGGATGTGGTGGTGGCCGATTCAGCCTATGGCACCTATGTGGATCTGGCCTGGGTCGCCTTGACGGGAGCCGATGCCGTCTTTCGCAAGCATCATCAGCGCCGCTGTGATTTCAGGCGAGGCAAAAAATTAGGCATTGGCGACCACATCGTCCGTTGGCAGCGCCCGAAACAATACCCCAAGGCCCTCTCATCTGGGGAGCTTGGGGCCTTGCCCGAGTCGATTGAGGTGCGGGAAGTCTATCTCTCGATTCAGGTGCCTGGGTTTCGCCCCACCAACGTAGTGGTGGTGACCACGCTGAGAGACCCTAAACGCTATCCCAAAGCCAAATTGGCCGAACTCTATCACCGCCGTTGGCAGGCTAGCGAAGTCAATCTCAGGCATCTCAAGACCACCTTAGCCATGGAGATGATTGCGGCCAAAACGCCGGCCATGGTAACCAAAAGTATTTGGCTGCATTTGGTGAGCTACAATCTGCTGCGGACGCTGATGTGGGATGCCACAGCCCACTCTGAGGTCGGCGCTTTACGGGTCTCCCTGCAGGGCACTCGGCAACAATTCAATCACTTCCGAGCCGAGTTCCTGCATCTGGCTCCATCCAAGCGAGGGCAGGGGTACCAAGCCTTGTTAAGCGCTGTGCGAGAGCTGATAATTCCCCCTCGACCGAACCGCTCAGAACCTCGAGTCGTCAAACGTCGTCCTAAACCTTTTCCAAGAATGCAAGAACCCCGCTCGGTCCTGAAAGCTAAGCTGGTCGCTTGATAGGGCTTACGTCAGTGCCATTCGACCACAGTCTGCTAAGAGATCAATACGGTATTGAGTTTTCCCAAGGCTGTGGAAAACATTGGGATAAACTGGGGAAAACCTGGGGATTGCTTGGGGAAAACGGAGTCAGGACTGGAGATAATCTGAGGCGTTGGGAAGTTTACCTGGGAGGGTGGCGGCATGGTCTGGGGCTGGGGATTGGGGCAGAGGCTGGGGCAGGATGATGGTGAAGCAAGTGCTTTGGCCAACTTGAGACTGACACCGGAGCTGGCCGCGATGAATCTCGGTGACAATTTGATAACTGATGGAGAGGCCTAGGCCGGTACCTTTGCCCAAGGGCTTGCTCGTGAAGAAGGGATCGAATAGCCGGGGTTGAATGTCGGCGGGAATGCCGGGACCATTGTCGGCAATGGTAACTACTAGCCTGCCCTGGGAGTCCATTGCCGTTTGAATCTGAAGCTGGGGATGGGGGTGGCGGGGCATGACTTCTTCGAGGGCATCGATGGCATTGCCCAAGATATTCATGAATACCTGATTGAGATGGCCGGGATAGCAGTGCACTGGGGGAATATCGCCATAATGTCGAGTGACTTGAATGGCTGGCCGTTCACCACGGGCCTTCAGGCGATATTGCAAAATCATCAGGGTGCTGTCTAGGTTCTCGTGAATGTCGACAACCTTAGCGGTGGCAGTATCCATGCGTGAGAAGGTACTGAGGGATGACACGATGGTCTGAATCCGATCGGCACCCACTTTCATGGAGTTCAATAACTTCGGCAGATCGTCCAAGAGAAAGGGCAGATCAATGGTGTGAATGGCCGTTGCGATCGCAGGGGCGGGGTCGGCATAGTGTTGCTGATAGAGCTCGATCAGCTGCAATAAATCTTCGATATAAGTGCGGGCATGGTTGAGGTTGCCATAGATGAAGTTCATCGGGTTATTAATTTCATGGGCAACCCCAGCCACCAACTGCCCCAGGCTCGACATTTTCTCACTCTGGATCAGCTGTAATTGGGCCTGCTGCAGTTCTCGGAGGGTGTGCTCTAGGTCGTGGGTCTGCTGCCGCAGCCGAGCTTCAGACTGTTGCAGGGCCAGTTCTGTCTGTTTCCGCTTGATGCCCAGGGCAATTTCGTTGGCCAAGAGGGCTAACCATCCCTGCAGAGAGGGTTTTAGGAGTTTCCGCACCCCAACGGCCAGCACCCCCAAGACCTGGTCCTCGACGATTAATGGGTAACCCGCAAAGGCCACTAGGTCGGCGTGGCCGCCCCAGGGAGCTTGCATTTGCGGATCCATGGAGAGATCATTGCTGAGGTAAGGACAGCGCTGTTGCACGATTTGCCCCAGGGACGAGGTGGCTAGGGGCATCTGATCGGGCAAGGGTGGGGCGGTGTCGGGGTAGCCAGCGGTGGCTTGCCGCTGCAGGAGTTGTTGCCCGGCATCCAACAGCCAAAGATGGGCCACAGTGCCCTCCAGAATTTTGACCAGAGCCTCGGTACAGCCCTGCAGCATGGCCTGCAGCGGTTCTCCCCGGGTCAGAATCGAGTCGATGGCGGCGCGCAGCGTGGATAGGCGTACCTGTTCCCGCAGTAAATCCTCCGCCTGTTTGCGCTCGGTGATATCTTGCAGGGTGCCGAGGATACCTACCACCTGTCCCTCGCTGTCGTGCAGGGGTAACTTATTGGCCTCCAGCCAGATCTGGTTACCATCGTCTTGGTGATGGGTTTCCAGCATGTTCAGTAGGGGCTGGTTAGTCTCGATGACGGTGCGATCGCATCGCAGATACCACTCCCGTTCCTGGGGAGTCCAGGGCAGCTCGGCATCTCGCTGGCCGACAATGGCCTCGGGGCTGTCTATGCCGATGGATTTGGCAAACTGCCGATTGCAGCCCAGATAGACCGACTGCCGATCCTTCCAGAAGATCAACTGGGGAATGTTATCCATCACCAGCTGCAGCAATTGCTGCGACTCTCGCAGCAGGCACTCGACTTGTTTGCGATCGCGAATGTCCCGCACATTGGCTAGCACCACCTGCTGCTGCCCCAAGGTGACCTGCTGCAGCACCACCTCCACCTCAAAGCACTGGCCCGTATCCAGCCGCTGGGCTTGCCACTCAAAGGCAGGGGTATCCCCCGCCAACGCCTGCTGCCAAGCCTGGGCCAGCTGCTCAGGCGCATTATTGGGGCCAGAATAGTCGGCCAGAAAGGAGCGTTGCAGGGCCTCCTGCCGTGCCACTCCATAGAGAGACAACATGGTTTGATTCACATCCAGCAGGGTGCCATCCAGAGCGATGATAAAAATGGCCGCATAGATATGGTCAAACAGCGTTCGCAGGTCTGCCTCGGATGCCTGCAACGCTTGAGTGCGCTCGGCCACGCGGGTCTCTAATTCCTGGTTCAGACGCTGTAACGTCGCTTCGGCCCGGCGGTGGTCCGTGACATCCCGCACGATCACCAACACCTGATCCCCACCACAGGGAACGACTCGCACCTCCTCATGCTGCATCTGATCCTGGTAAAACAGGACTTGATCGTAGATTTGCAGCATTCCCATATCCAGGGCCTGAGCCACGTAGTGCAGCCGCTTGTGGGCCTGCTCAGCCGGCATGACATCAAAAATATTGAGGATCTCCCCCTCCGCCATCAAGAGATTGACATTGCCCGGGGTGACAATTTCATAGAGGGGACTATCCCGGCGCATCCGCAGAATTAAATCCGGCAAGGCCCGGATGATGGCCTGATTAGTGACATCGCTGGCGGGATATTCCGGCGCAACCACACGATCGGGGAGTTCAAACACCACCCCGGTTAGGTACAGAGTCAGATCATCGCAACGAGAGGTGACCTGGCCGCGATCGCACAGCCAACACACCCGTCCATCCTGACGCTGGATGCGGTAATTCAGCGTAAACGGTTGCCGAGTAGTCACGGCTTCTGCCACCATCTGGCGTACCCGGGGCCAGTCCTGAGGCACCACCCATTGCTGCCAGCCTTGGCCTGCCGTTAATGGCCCCACCATAGCCTCTAAAGCGGCGTCCCATGCCACTAGCCTGCCCTCTGCGTCGATGTGGCGACAGTAGGCCGCCACTGGTAAGTCTGCCAACTGTTGTAGTGCATCGACTCCAGGGCCAGTCATGCCGTCTAAAGATGGGGCTGGGTTAAAGGGCGAGGACATCGCGAAACCGCCGCTAATCGAGAAGCAAAGGACACGATCAGTTGTCTAAGGCAAGCCACACAATCTTCTCAGATCGAGTCGAGCTTAGGTATTTTTGCCAGCTCTAATCAGTCCATATTGCCGTACGCTATCTGGCTAGCGCCGTAGTAATCCTGTCAGCTCTAGATTTGCCTCCGCATTACCCCCTTATTTCACAATGTCTACAGCCACATCAGGAAACGATTGGAGTTAAGGAGCCCCTGCTTACAGAAACATCATCGATACCCAAGCCAGACCCCAGAGAGGAGCCTTCTAGCCCTCATCAAGAATTTTAGGCACCTTAAAGTAATCCTCTTCCCGCTCGGGGGCACTATCCAGCATCTGCTCCCGGGCCGGGAAGGACTCCGCCACATCTTGACGGGTGACATTGTTGATTTCAAGGGCCCGAGTCGTCGGTTCCACAGCTTCGGTATCGAGCTCACTCAACTGCTCGACATATTCCAGGATGCTGCTCAGTTGAGTGGTAAACTGCTGCTCCTCCTCAGGAGTTAGCTCTAAGCGAGCCAGCAGCGCCACCTTGCGAACTTGTTCAAGATCAATCATGGGTAGGTCAATAGCGGTAGGCAGCAATCAAGCATTCCTGCCAGTTTTCGTGGTTGCATCCCTCGATAGAGGCTGGGTGAGCTAAAGAGGGATAAAGGAGCAGAGGCTGGAACTGGGACTCCGTTAGAAAAGAAAACCGACGGGGTAGCCCAGGTTAGAAAAACATGTCCATCTTCATGCGGCCAGTATTTTTCAGCCAGTTTTGGGCCTCGATGTAGTTGTTGGGGGCAATCCGAATCGCTTCCATCCAGTAGCGCGCCGCCTCATCAAACATCTTCTCAGCCGTGTCACTGTCGCTGTTGGCTGTGGCCCTTTCCCCTTTGTAGTGGTAGATCACGGCGATATTGTTCAGGGCCTGACACATGCGGGGGTTGAGTTCTAAGGCCTGTTGATAATGGCTGAGGGCCCTGTCGTGCTCACCGTTGCTGGCATGGATCAATCCCATGTTGTAGAGAATGAAACTCTTGTCGTAGGGATCTTCTTCGAGTCTTAGGGCCTCTTCGTAGTTCTCTAGGGCTTCGGCGTATTCTCCTTCTGACTGGGCTGACATGCCATCGCGATAGTAGGCGAAGGCTTGCTTGGCATTATCTTTGGCGGGCATGAGCTTGAGGATCAAATCCGCCATGACCGTAAAGGTCTTGTCAATGAAGTTGTCGTTGCGCTGGGTTCTAGGCATAGATGACCTCGGCTCGCCTTAGCCACTAGCCATCACTGGTGGTAGTGACTAAGCATTAACGGTTACCAGTCAGTTTAAACCAAGTCCAGTGCCAGATTGGGGCTGGTCCCGAGTAATCCGTAGGCGGCTATCGTCAGCGCGACTCTAGGGTAGACCGTGCAGAGTCTGTAGCTGGCTATGAAGAGAGGTAAACAGGTCATTGACTGTGTTCCACTGGCTTTCGTCGATGGTTTCGCTGAGATCGACGCCGTAACGCTCAAATAGGTCGTCGCAGAGGGTCATAGACCAGTCGAACCAGCACACCAGTGGAAATTTTAGATCTTGGCAGAGTCGATCGCTTGGGTAAACGCGACCGAAACAGAGTCCGGAATAGTCACTCAACCGTCTGTATAGAAACATAGTGAACTCTTGCGGCAGGGGAACGGGCCGATGAGGGGGCACCCAATGAGCGTGATGCCATTGTTCTGGAGGCAGGGCAGGACGCGATCGCAACTCTTGATTCACCTGACGCCGCAGGGATAAATCGGGGCTGAGCTCTGGATAGGTCTGCACACTGGCCAACTGATTGCGTAGATTTCGCCACATGGATGGTTGGCTAAAAGAGACGATATTTGAGTGTTATCCCCAGTGTGCCCAGATCTGGGGGCAAGGCATCAAGGGCTGAAGCCCCGTTCATGGGGATGTGCCATTTGCTACCGAGGCGGTGCGGCCGCGGGGTATGAGCCAGGCATTGGTCAGGGCAGGCGTCAGCTGGCCTGCTCTAGGGTCATGGCCTGACACCAGGTGTAGAAGTCTTTGCTGGCCATGGGCTGACCCAGCAAATATCCCTGGACGCTGTCGCACTGGTAATCCTGCAGCAGGGCTAATTCGGCCTCGGTTTCTACCCCTTCGGCCACCACATAGAGGTCTAGGGCGTGGGCCATCTCGATCATAGCGGTGAGAATCACCTGATTCTTGGCATCGGTGGTCAGCCCATTGACGAAGCAGCGATCAATTTTCAGGGTGTCGATGGGAAATTGCTTCAGATAGCTGAGGGAAGAATAGCCCGTGCCGAAGTCGTCCACGGCAATCCTGAGGCCCTGGGTCTTCAGCTCTGAGAGCATGGCCAAGGCAGCGGTGGCGTCTTGCATCAGGGCGGTCTCGGTCAACTCCAACTCCAGTAACTGGGGAGAGAGGCCGGTTTCCTGCAGAATCTGGGCGATGGTCTGGGGCAAGTGGGGCTGATTCAGCTGGACGCTGGAGAGGTTCACCGACACCTTGATCGGGGGGAGTCCCTGCTGTTGCCAGGTTTTGACCTGGGTGCAGGTCTGGCGCAGAATCCACTCCCCGATGGGCACAATCAGCCCCGTCTCTTCGGCCAGGGGAATAAACCGCCCTGGAGAAATGAATCCCTGTTGGGGGTGGGTCCAGCGGATCAGGGCTTCGGCGCTGAGGGCGGGCACCGATGATGATCGCTGGCGGCCCAACACCCGCTGGGGCTGATAGTATACATCGAACTCATGGCGTTCTAGGGCATAGCGCAGATTGGTTTCCAGCTGCAGATCGTCCCCGGAGACCACGGGCATATCGGCCCGGTAGAACTGGCAGTAGTGGCTTTTTTGACGCTTAGCGCCCTCCAGGGCGGCATCGACCTGCCGCAACAGGGTGTCGAGATCGGTGCTGTCGTTAGGATAGAGGGCGATGCCGATGCTGATGGTGACAAAGACATCCTGGCCGGTGAGGGCAAAGGGCAACGACAGGCGCTTGATCAGATCATTGGCGACGGTGCGCACGGCCTCGCGAGAGCCTGGATGGGAGAGCAGAATCGCAAACTGATTGCCGGTGAGGCGGGCGACGGTAGTGCCATGGGGCAGAGATGCCCTGAGGCGACTGGCGGTTAACCGCAGCAGGTCATCGCCGGCGGGATGGCCCAGGGTATTGTTCACCTGGCGCAGTCGATCGAGGCTGAGGCAGAGTAGGGCGACGGGGCCTTGAGACATGGCTTGGCGCAGCCGTTGACGCAGCAGGTGGTGATTGGGTAGCTCGGTCAGGTGGTCGTAGTGGGCCAGACGATTGAGCCGTTCTGCGGTCTTGCGCAGCACCGCCACGTAGCGCTCGGTGAGGCGGGCCTGTTTCTGCAGGCGGCTGCGGATGGCGGCCATGAGTTCGGTGGGGGTGGCCGGATGTGTTAAACAGTCATCGGCTCCCAGTTCGATGCAGTGGCGCAGATAGGTGCGGTCGCTGCGGACGGTGAGTAAAATCACCGGAATGACGGCGGCATCTGGGCTGCTTTGGAGCGCCTGCAATAGGGCTTGGGAATCGCCACCATCCAAGTCGAGGGTGCACAGGATCAGATCGGGTTGCTCGGCTTGGGCCAGGGGCAGACCGTCGGTGCTATCCTTGGCGACCACGGTCTCTACCCCTTCCCCGATCAGGAGTTTAAGGATAGACTTGCGCTCTCGATTATCCTGTCCGATGACCAGGATTTTATGCATGACGACCGCTCATCAGGTCACAGCTGTAGACATCATCTTAGGCGTTCCCATGGTCCCCATTATTGAGCCCAGCCGTTCCCCTGCCACGGGGGTGGCCGCCCCTTCATCAGGGATTAACATGGGGCTGAAGCTGGGGTTTGGCCACAGAGGCGGGCCAGGGTGGGAATGAAGTCGGGATAGGAGACCGCCGCCGCCCTCGGCTCGCTGCACCTGGGTGACGCCCTGGGCCCTGAGGGCGGCTATGGTGAGGCTCATGCCGACGCGGTGGTCGGTGTGGCTGTCGACGTCGCTGCCGTGTAGGGTAGCTCCACCGAGAATGTCGAGGCCGTCGGCGTGTTCGGTGACCTGGGCCCCGAGACGATTGAGTTGATTGGCCATGACGGTGATGCGATCGCATTCCTTCACTCGCAGTTCTGACGCATCGCGAATCACGGTGGTTCCCTTGGCGAACAGGGCGGCCACGGCCAGAATCGGGATTTCATCGATCAGGCGGGGAATCAAGGCGCCGCTGAAGTGGGCCGCCTGCAGTTGACTGTGGCGCACCCGCAGATCGGCTACGGGTTCGCCGGTGACCAGTCGCTGGTTTTCCAGGGTGATATCGGCCTGCATGGCCTGCAGCGCCTCTAGGATGCCAGTGCGGGTGGGGTTGACGCCGACGTTTTCGATGATCAACTCGGAGCCGGGGGTGATGGCAGCGGCCACCAGCCAGAAGGCGGCGGAACTGATGTCGCCGGGCACGATCACCGTCTGCCCCGTCAATTGGGCCGGACCATAGACGGTGACTGTGTGACGGTCGGGCTCCAGGGTGAGTTCGGCCCCGAAGGCCCGCAGCATGCGCTCGCTGTGGTCCCGAGACAGGCTGGGCTCGCTGACGCTGGTCTGACCGTCCACCATCAGACCCGCCAGCAAAATACAGGATTTTACCTGGGCCGAGGCCACCGGAGAGGTGTAGTGCTGGGGTCGCAGCCGTTGGCCCTGCACCGCCAAGGGGGCCAGGCTCTGGCCCTGGCGGCCCCAGATAGTGGCCCCCATCTGGCTCAGGGGCTTAATCACGCGACCCATGGGCCGCGATCGCAAGGAGTCGTCCCCGGTGTGACCACGAAGAAGCGCTGCGGATGGGAGGCCAATAACCCCAGCATCAGCCGCAGGGTGGTGCCGGAGTTGCCGGCATTGAGGATATCGGCCGGCTCCAGCAAGGTTTGCCCAGGCCACCCCTCGCACCGTCACCCAGTCGGCCGCCAGATCCGAGATCTGCACCCCCATGGCTTGAAAACAGCGAGCGGTGCTGCGGGGGTCTTCCCCCAATAAGAGTCCCTGAATGCGGGTCTCTCCCGATGCGATCGCACCCAGCATCAAGGCCCGATGGGAAATGGATTTATCTCCCGGCACCCGTAATCGCCCCTGCAGGGCCACCCCATCAGTGGGGGTCTGGATGGATTAGGGTCTGGTGGGAGGAGGCTGCCGGCGTGAGCTGGAACATGGCGATGGGCGGTCAGGGCTGATGGCGATGTGCAGGCTAGTAGAAGGATTCTACGATGGGACCGGGTTGCAGGGCACAGATGCAAGGAATCTCACTCCCCGCCATTACCAGACCGCACCTGCTCCACCTGGGCTGTCGTGAGCCCCAATAGCGTAGTCACCTGATCCAGCGTTCATCCCGGTGGCCAGTAGATTTCTTAGCCGCTTGCAGCACCTGAGCCTGAGCCCTTTCTCGGGCCTGCTGTTCCTGTTCGGTATCCGTCAACAGCCAACCTCCATCGGCGCTGCACCACCGCAACCAATCACCAGCAATGCCCTCAAACCTCCCCAGCCCCAGCCCCAGACCGATCTGTAAGTCGGCTAACCACGCCTGGGGAGGGGGCGCCTGCACTGGCGCTTCCTGATACCGTCCCCCCACCAGCTGAAAATGGCGCAATCGTCGAGTTGGACGGCTGTAGACCAGATAATGGGGCACTCGCAGCCACTGTTCATAGACGGTAAGCTTACTGGGGGGCTGCTCTGAGCCCACTGGGGGCGACTCCGCTGCCATGGGCCATGGTTCCTCTATGCCATCTGCCGATGCCACCGCATCCTCGGCGCCATAAAACCGCCCTAGGTCTTCTGGTTCCGTCCCCGGTGACAACAACTCAATCACCACGTAGGGGTTTTGCCCTTCCTGCCAGGTGACATAGCTGCGGCGCAGATCATGCCCGTCGTAGAGCCGCGGTACCCCCACGGCCAGAAACCAATCCGGCCGTTTGTACCAGCGGGGATAGTGGACATCGTAGTAAAGGTTGAGGTCTGAGCCGGTAAACCACTGGTCGCGGCTGTAGTCTGCCAGGGTCAGCATGCGGCTGAGTAACTGGGGTTGCAGATCATGAAATTCATCCGGTAAACCCGGTTCCCCCACAGACTCGCTCGGTAAATCATACATGGTGGGTAGGGTCTCGCGGGGAGGGCGCGGTGGCACGGTTTGAGGAATGGAGTGCCCGGTGGTAAAGGTCATCATCGCGACAGGCCAACGGCTATCTTGATTGTAAGGGGGCACTGCGTTCATGGCGCCGCACCCGGAGGGAACATCGCCCCTGCCCTGCCCCCCTGTCATTCCGACCGCAGAGTGGAATCTCGATCTCCGCCGCGAACCATCAGCGGCTATGACTACCCCTACGACTGGGCTCCCTTTATCCTGATGGGTAGCGGGCTGTGCCCAGGTCTGCCCTTGCTACACTGAGCCTAACTGCCACGACGGTTTTCGCTTATGTCTGTGCCTACTACCGAATCCCTTCAGGCCCAACCAGAGCAGGCATCATCAAACGCCATACGCTTTCCGCCTGGAGACCTCTACAGCGATGAACCCCCCGTGGAAACTGAACTGCACCTGCGCCAGATATTGCTGTTGATCCAAAGTTTGGAACGGCTCTGGAGCGATCGCCAAGACTTCTATGCCTTCGGTAATCTCACCATTTACTACAGTCCACACCAGCGGAAGTCAGAAGATTTCCGAGGCCCGGACTTCTTCGTGGTACTGGACACCGAGCGCAAACCGCGCAAAAGCTGGGTGGTGTGGGAAGAAGATGGTAAATACCCGAACGTGATTGTGGAGTTGCTGTCGGAGTCGACGGCTAAGACGGACCGCGGCCTGAAAAAGCAGATCTACCAAGACATCTTCCGCACCCTCGATTATTTCTGGTTTGACCCCGATACTCTGGAATTCGAGGGCTTTCACCTGGTGGATGGCACCTATCAGTCCATTGCCCCTACTGAACAGGGCTGGCGCTGGAGTCAGCAATTAGGACTATATCTGGGCATCCATGAAGAGCAGCTCCGCTTTTTCACGGCTGAGAAAACCTTGGTGCCTACGCCAGAAGAATCTGCTGAAGTTGAGCGGCAGCGTGCCGAAGCTGAGCGGCAACGCAACGAACAACTGATCGCCAGGCTGCGGGAGCTTGGGATTGATCCTGATCAGGTATGAGCACTGCTCGAATGAGGACAACTCGTGTAAGAGGATATTTGAAAAGTACCCTACAACCTTGCCCCAGACTGGATCTTGGCTGACAGAGCCATAAACTCTAAAACGCTTGCCTTGCAAGACTGTCAGCCGAGTTTTCAAATGTCCTCTAAACCAGACTTGAGCCGCGCCCTACGTAAAAACGACGGCTGTCCCAGACAAAGGTCTATGGGGACCGCGCAGAAATAGATCGGTACCGGCAAAAAATGATTGCGTTCCAGAGAAAAGTCTATGGGTCCCGCCTAAAAACGACTGCATCCCAGATGAGAGTGGGTTGGCGCCGGTCAGAGATTAGGGGCCATCGCATCAAACTCCCCTGTCATTCCGACCGTAGGGTAGCTTGCTTCTCGCAGAGTGGAATCTCGATCTCCGCCGTGAACCATCAGCGGCTATGACCACCCCTACAACTAGGCTCCCTTTATCCTGATGGGTAGCAGGCTGTGCCCAGGTCTGCCCTTGCTACACTGAGCCTAACTGCCACGACGGTTTTCGCTTATGTCTGTGCCTACTACCGAATCCCTTCAGGCCCAACCAGAGCAGGCATCATCAAACGCCATACGCTTTCCGCCTGGAGACCTCTACAGCGATGAACCCCCCGTGGAAACTGAACTGCACCTGCGCCAGATATTGCTGTTGATCCAAAGTTTGGAACGGCTCTGGAGCGATCGCCAAGACTTCTATGCCTTCGGTAATCTCACCCTGACTGCCTGACACATCTTTTACTCTAGTCGGCAGGATAGAGAGCGGATGCGAGAGAACCAGATTTGGTCGTAATAGTCGTGCTCCGCTTTTTTGGAGGCAAAACAAGGCTCTGGGTCACGGACTAACAGCGCTATCGGCTCTAGAAGCTGTCGTCCTTTGTGAACGACTCCCTTAAGCCAGCGCAATCCAATCTTGAGGTAGCTGAGTCCGCGCCGCCAATGAGGGTCTACCTGCTGCCTAAGGCCTTCAATCTGAACCGCCATGCCAGTGGTTGTTCCATAAAGCAGTGCAATAGCGGCCACTAGATAAAGTCGCTCAAGGGTTACCGCTGAGCGGATTCGGGAGTCTTCAATCTCGAAAGCTCCTGATTTGCTATCCAAAAACAGCTCCTCTACTCTGAAACGCAACGCGTAGCGCCAGAGCGTCTGCAAGGTAGGCGGTTCATCGGTGATGACGGCCCAAGGCTCTTTGACGCCTTTAAGCGTCGCCAGCACGATGTTGCACTGGTGGGAGCCATCCTGCCACAGCCTGACATTTCGATAGAAAATCGCCTCGCCTTTTGGCGGCCACAGATATCTCACTTCAGTCGGATAACGCCTTGGCCCGTGCAGCAGGACATCGCAGGGCACTCGCAAGCAGTAGTGCCAACTGCTCGCTTGCAACCAACTCATCAAGTCGTGGTTGGCAAAGCCTCGGTCGGCCAGCAGCATTAGGTTCGGGTACTGCCTCAAAAGCCACCGGGCACGGCGCAGCAAAGGGCGGTATTCTTCAAAAGCCACCGTTGCACTGCCATGCTCAAGCACTCGCCACAGTAGCGGGACTGCTCGTCCGCAGCACACCACTGACAGGTGAATCATGCAGTATTGGTTCCACAGCACCGTTGTATCGAGTGCCAGATACAGCCGCTTGCCCTCCCACTGCCTCAGCGTCAGCAGCACCAGCGGTAGGTAGAGCTGATTTATCTCAACGAGCCGGTTGCCGAAAAATCGATGCCACCGCCGCTCGAAGCTTTGCGCTTTGTTGGCACGGCTTATCACGTAGGACTCCCAAGCAGGTGGGCTCAGCTCACCACTACAAATCAGGGCGGTGACCATCCAAGATAGGGCTTTGATATGGCGCAAGTCCCGGTAGTGGCTGTATTGACGCAGATAGTGCAGCAGTTGATCATAGAGCTGGGTAGAGCTTGGCATGTCGCTTTGGCCGTCAGTGTGGTAACTACAGCCTCGCACACGAGCTCTGCCTATTTCCTCTTTGTCCTGATATGACTACCTTTCAGCTACTTCTGTCAGGCACTCAGGGTGGCAGCATTAGGTACCCTACACGGTCGTGAAAATTCAGTGGTGTTGAAGGTGGTCTCGCTGTTTGCTGCCCTCAATATGATTAGGGTTGTCGAGTTTCTGAGTACCTCTTTACGCAAAACAGGTGAACGTGAGGCGCAGCCAGATATCGCCTTTTATTTAGGGCAGAATTTCCGATCGCCCAGCCTGAACAATCAACCCATTGATATTGAAGTGTATGGCGCTCCTCAACTCGCGGTAGAGATTGCTTCGACGACCTTGAGCGATGATTTAGGCCGGAAACGCTTGCTGTATGAGCGATTGGGAGTGCAGGAGTATTGGGTCGTCAATGTGGCCATATCAGAGGTAGTGGCGTTTGCAGTTGCAGATGGCGGGAGTCGAGAGATTCGGGAATCTCAGGTGTTGCCAGGGCTGGGACTCTCAACGGTTGAAGACGCCATGCAGCGCAGTCAAGCTGAGGATGATGGGGCACTGACCCGTTGGTTAATCCAAACGTTTCAAGGGTAGCGATCGCACCATGTATCCGACCCCAATGGAACGGTTTGAGGACTTCACCCGTCATCGTCCAGAAGGCAAGCTGGAATTGATTGACGGTCGGCTCATCGTGGGCAATTCCCTGGTGGGGAGCCGCTTACTGTTAAGGCAGATTTTGCACGGGTGGAAGGTGGACGCCGCGATCGCCCTAGCCCCTCTAGACACCTGGATACAAGCACTAGCAGTTGGCTACGATTTGACCCTACCTGAGACAGGTGCGGTTGATGAAAAGCTGAACAGTCTGGAAGCGCAAGTGTGCAGCGTTAACTTCAACCCGGAAGACTTGCAGTCAGCCTGCGCAGAGGTCACCTGGTCGCATCATCGCTTACAGCAAAATTTGTCTATGAGCTTGTTTCGGTTAGCTGAAGAGGTAGGCGGACAATCCTTCGGTCGAGACTTTGTGATGCGCCTTAGCAATAACGGCTTCACGCCGGATCTATTGTTCTTCAAAGGGGAAGGATTGAACCAGCTATATGGCTCCTTTCTCAGTGGGCCAGCGGAACTGGTGGTGGAAGTGCAGATACAGGGCCACGAAGAAGTAGATCGCGTAACAAAGCGAGATTATTACCAAACAGCAGGGGTGCCTGAGTATTGGCTCATCGATCCCCAAACTCAACGTTGTGAGTTTTATCGTCTGGTTGAAGAGCAGTATCAGCTACAACCCATCGAAGACGATGGCTATTATCGCCCGAGCAGTGTTCCAGGTTTAGCGTTTCAAGCCGATGCACTGTGGCAGGAAGAGGAAATCAACCCATGGGCATCTTCTCTGTTTATCGTCGAGCAAAGATTAGAGGGATTTGAGCGTTTACCAGCAGAAGAAGGGCCGCGATGGGGGTCGTTGCTCTTTATTCCCAACATTCAGGCAGAAGCAGTGCCGATTAGCTTTGAGGAATACATCAGTTGGGCACCCAGAGCAAAGTTTGAGTTTATCCAAGGGAAGCCGCTGATTGGTTCGACGCCTGGTACGCGGAACGTACTTGCGATGTTATTGATGACCTTTGGCCTTGCTGGTGCAGTAAAGCTATTGCCACCCTACGCTTGGATTCAGGGCCTCAAGCAACGGTTGGAGGGGGAACGTCAGGATGCTGAGCGCAAAGCCGAGTGGTGGGCGATCGCTCGCGAAGCCGCAGAACGACTACGTACCCATTTCTCAATAAGGCGATTGGGGGTGATTGGCGACTTAGCGATGGCGCAACCGCTGAACTACTGGTCAGACATCACCCTGGTTTACTGGGAAAAGCTTGAGGATTCGTGGCGAGCCTATGATGTGCTGCGAGACCTTGACCCTGATATGCGGCGCATCGATCTGTTGCAGGTGGATCAGAACTGGCTCACGGCTGACCAGCTCTGGCAGATTGAGCGGCATTTAGTGGAGCTGTGATTATTTGGATAGCGCGAGCTGATATAGGCTGTCGATGCTTTTCAAATTCGGATCACCGGCTAGATAGCCAATGCCGCGATGGCGGTGCAGGCAGAGCTACGTGGGGAAGGTTTCCAAGACTCGGTGCCGAAGTTGTCGTTGTGGCAGCGTTGTTTGAGGGTAATGAGGAGGTGGTCGGTGATCGCCCCCCAATATTTGCCAAGTCATTTCCAGATTACGGCATATTCCCTAAGGCGGGAAGTTATTTCCGTAATAGAAGTCAGGAGCCAGGAGTCAGAATATAAGAAGGCACTGGATTCTGGCTCCTAGCCGATCCAGGATTTCCCGGCTTAGGTGTTTTCTCGAAAAGACTCTACCGACTGAAGGCCCCTCTAGCCCCCCAATCCTGGGGGGGACAGGAGTCAAATCCCCAAAATTGGGGATTTGGGGGCCTGGATAACGGGTAGTGTCTCTACCAGAAATGTCCTAAGATCCCTGTAGGGCAGTTGCGATCGCCCGAAAACTCTCCAATCCTGCTTCCAGGTTCTCGACCATCTCCTGGGCCAGCACATCCGGATCATCGAGGCTGTCGAGGTTGGTGAGGTTTTTGTCCCGCAGCCAGAAGATGTCGAGGCTGGGCTTGTCGTTGACGGTCATTCCACTAGCTAAAAATACGGGTGAGATGCAGTACGAAACCGGGCAGGACGGCTTCTCCGGAGAGTTGCTGGGGTGCTTGTAGGGTCTCGATAGACTGACCGAGCCGATAGATTTCCACCTGCTGATCTTGGGGGTTGAACAACCAGCCTAAGCGAACACCGTTTTCTTGATACTCCTGCATTTTGGCCTGGAGGGTCAGCAGGCTATCGCTATTGTGAAAGCGGTCATCGGCGAATACCTGGGGAGCGTATCTTCAAATTTTAAGGATGATTGATGGCACTGGTGCCGTCCCCCAAGTCCCCAGCCCAGGTCAGAATCCTTTTAGACTAAAGAAAAATCCTGCTCACCTAACTAAAATATGCCCGCCACCTCCGCCATTGACTGGGATGCCTTTGCCAAGAGCCTGACCCCCATCGAAACGATTCAGGAGCCGAGTCAGATCGAGAAACTCTCCAAGGACTACTATCACTTCAGCCCGGTGTTGCAGACCCAGTTGCAAGATAAAGTGGCGAATTTAGTAGTACGTCCCCGGAGTGAAGCCGAGGTGGTGCAAGTTGCCCGGGCCTGTGTCCAGGCCAAGGTGCCCCTCACCATTCGCGGGGCGGGCACGGGAAACTACGGCCAGTGCATTCCTCTAGCTGGCGGAGTCGTGTTGGATCTCACCAAACTCAACGCGGTGGCATGGGTCAAGCCCGGCCTAGCTTGCGTGCAGGCGGGCGCTAAGCTGGCAGCCATCGACCGGGTTACCCGTGAATCTGGTTGGGAGCTGCGCATGTATCCCTCCACCTATCGCACCGCTACTATTGGTGGCTTTATTGGCGGCGGCAGTGGCGGTATCGGTTCTATTACCTTTGGCCAATTGCGGGATCGGGGTAACCTCCAGGCCGTGCGGGTGGTTACCCTGGAAGATCAGCCCCGCATCCTAGAGTTACGGGGCGACAATGTGCAGCAGGTGAACCATGCCTACGGCACCAATGGCATCATCACTAGCCTAGAAATTCCCTTGGGCCCTGCCTACCCCTGGAGCGAGGTGATCGTTAGCTTCGAGCAGTTTATGCAGGCGGCTCGCTTTGGTCAGGCCCTTGGCGACGCCGATGGCATCGTCAAGAAGCTCATTAGTGTGCATGCCTGGCCCATTCCTAGCTACTTTACGGCCCTGGCTCCTTATCTGCCAGAGAATAAGGCGGCGGCTCTGCTGATGGTGGCTGATTCCTGCGTAGAACCACTGACAGCCCTGGTGCAAGCGTGGGGTGGCACTATTACCTATACCAAAGCTGCACAAGACGCGGCTAAGGGAACACCTTTGATGGAATTCACCTGGAACCATACCACTCTGCATGCCCGCAGTAGTGATCCAACCTTCACTTATTTGCAGACCCTATTTCCCTATGATCCCGACTTGGCCTTAGTAGAGCAGTGTTATCGACACTTCGGTGACGAGGTGATGATGCACCTGGAGTTTCTACGCACAGAAGGTAGGGTGATGCCGGCGGCTTTGCAGCTAGTACGCTATAGCACGGCGGCCCGGCTCAATCAGATCATCCAATATCACGAAGACCAGGGGGCCTTCATCGCCAATCCCCACACCTATATCCTGGAGGATGGCGGCCGTAAGACCATTGACACCGCTCAAGTGGCCTTTAAGACCAAGGTCGATCCCTATGGCTTACTCAACCCCGGCAAAATGCGGGGCTGGTTAGAGCGATCAGGGGCAGAGGCTAGCCCATAAGCGTTTCGGAACCTGTCTATGCCCTTTGACTATCACCATGTTGTCCGCTTCCATGAGACCGATGGGGCAGGGGTCGTTTACTTCGCCAATGGCCTAGTGATCTGCCACAGCGCCTACGAAGCCTCTCTAACCGCCACTGGCATCTCTCCGCAGACCTTTTTCCGAGCCAGTCCCTTAGCCTTTCCCATCGTGCATGCCAGCATCGACTTCCATCGACCGCTGCGATGTGGCGATGCCGTGACGATTCGGCTCACCCCCATTAGGGTGGGCGAGCATAGCTATGAGATTCATTATCGACTGGGATGGGACCCGGTAGATAAGCCAGCGGCGACAGCGTTGACTCGCCATGTCTGCATTGATGGGGATCGGCGTCAGCGGCGTCCCCTGCCCCCGAACATGGAGCGTTGGTTAACCCAGTGGGGAGAGCCTTAGCTAGTAATGCGACCAGCCAAGGGAGAACTAGCACTGGCGTGGGACTGAATTGGAATGCGACCGGCTAAATAGGCCAAGCGTCCGGCAGTGGTCGCCATGGCCATGGCCCGGGCCATGGCAATTGGGTTTTTGGCCTTAGCAATGGCGGTATTGATTAGCAAGGCATCCGCACCGGCTTCCATGGCTTGGGCCGCCTCGCTGGGGATGCCAATGCCAGCATCGACTACCACCGGGACGCCCGCCGTCTCGATGATGATTTCTAGATTGGCCAGGGTACGAATGCCCTGGCCAGAGCCAATGGGAGAGCCTAGGGGCATGACCGTGACACAGCCTGCTTCCTCGAGGCGTTTGGCCAGCAGGGGATCGGCGTTGATGTAGGGCAGCACGGCAAACCCTTCTTTGATCAATTTCTCTGCCGCTCGCAGGGTACCGATGGGATCGGGCAGCAGGTATTGCGGGTCAGGAATCACTTCTAGTTTGACGAAGTTATTGTCTTCTTGGCCCAGCAGTTTGGCCATCTCGCGGCCTAGACGGGCCACCCGCACGGCTTCGTCGACATCTCTGCAGCCTGCAGTGTTAGGCAACATCCAGATTTTACTCCAGTCGATGGCTTCGGCTAGGCCCTGATGACCTGGGGCCTGAGCCTGTACCCGGCGCACGGCTACAGTGACAATTTCACAGCCACTGGCGGCGATGCTCTGGCCCATGACGTCGAAGTTCTCATACTTGCCGGTGCCGGTCATCAGGCGGGAATTGAAGGGGCGACCAGCAATGGTCAGAGGAGTGTCGCGGAGACCGGTGCTGGCAGCTTGGGGATGGGCGTCGAGGATTTGCATGGGTTGAGGTGAGATGGCTGTAGTGGACGAGGGGCTGGGCTGGTGAAATCGCTGCCAAGAGAAGGCGGCCAAGAGGGGATCAGGCTGTTGCTCTAAGATGGCTTGGGCAACAAGTTGGGCAGTAATCGGAGCCAGGAGGATACCGTTGCGGTAGTGACCGGTGGCTAGGGTCAAATTGCTGCAAGCACTGGCCCCGAGGATGGGCTGATTGTCTGGAGTAGCGGGTCGAAATCCCCACCAACACTCGTCTAGGGGAAAATCAGCCAAGGCCGGACAGAGCTCCATGGCTCGACTGAGTAAGTCATTGAGCCCAGACGGGGTATTCCCTGGAGTAAAGCCCACCGATTCGCTGGTGGCGCCGATGATGATGCGCCTGTCCCGGCGGGGCACTAAGTAAAGGTTGTGGCCATAGATCACATGTTGCAAAGGCTGGGCCTGGGGATGCCCGTGGGGAACGCGCAGGGAAAGCATTTGTCCCTTGCGGGGAAAGACGGGTAGCGGCAACAGTTGGTGAGCCCAAGCGCCAGTAGCCAGCACATAGTGGTCGGCTTGGAAGTCACCGCTGCGGCTACGGACTGACTGGATGGCCCCCTGGTGTCGAACCAGCCCTTCGACCTCGACCCCTTCCAGAATGTCGATGCCTTGATCCTGAACGGCCCCTCGCAGGGCTTGCATCACGGCCCGACTGTCGACTTGGGCATCTTCTGGTAGCCACCACGCTCCCGTCAGTTTGTCGCTCAGGCCTGGCTGATACTGGGCCAGCGTTTCAGCCTCTAACCAGCGCACCGGTTTGGTCGATGCAGATGCGATCGCATCGGCATCGGGTCGCCGATATTGGGTCATGAGAATGCCACAGGGCCAATAGCCCACAGCCTGCCCCGTCAGTCCTTCTAATTTACTGACCCAGTCGGGATAGAGGCTTAAGCTACGACGGCATAGGGTATACATTGCTTCGCTACCCATGACTTCGGCATGGGGGGCCAGCATTCCGGCAGCGGCCTGGCTAGCCGCTTGCGATACTTCTCGACTCAGCACCCGTACCCGGGCCCCCCGCTGCTTCAGTTCCAGGGCAATGGCGAGACCAATGATCCCTCCGCCTATTACCAGGACATCTGATGTCCTCTCCGTCATCATGTCAATGAAATCCTACGATTGGCTGATATTTGCCTGCGGTAACCACTAACCCTACTAAGACTGTAGCCCCACTACCAGAGAGCAGGAATAGAATCGTCAGTCTCAACCGGATCTGATGTAGGAGTCGGTGTGGGGGGTGGGCTAGACATTGGCTCATCCGTAGGTGTGGGGGTATCTGTAGGTTGGGCTTGGTTCTCCTCTTGAGTTAAGGTCGCATCCTCCGCCAGACCGGTGCGAGCCGCTGGACTTTGACGTTCTACCAATTGCCCCGCCTGTTGCAGAGGGGTCAAAGACTGGTCGTCCCCTGCTTCAGTAAAGTCTTCCCCTTCACCAAATTGGGCAGCAGACTCAACCCCTAACCAGGTCAGCAGTACCACCACTAAAATGACCCCACCGATGAGGTAGCGACTCATGCCTCACCTCGCAATTACCTACGCGTGTGCCCCCATCATCCCTCAAACTTGAGTGTGTAGGGTAAGTTATTTCTCATCCTAACGAGTTTTTAGGCTTCACCCTAACGAGTCTTTAGGCAGAGATAGGCTGGAGTCACCAGCAGACCTCAGAACTAATTTGCAAAGGAAATCTTAAATCCCTTCAAAGTCAGTTCTCTCAGTGCTTTTAGCCATCTTGTCTCAATAACCGTTGCCCTAGCCTGCCCCTACCTCGATATCATGGCACTAATCTGCCGAATTTGAGGTAGTTCCGTCCCATGGCAACCCGTGGTAATGGGAGATGCAATGGGGCGCCTTGATCATCTGCACCGTCTACAGTCCTTTGGCTACAGCACTTGTCCTCTATGTATCCAGTCACGACTCCAGTGTTGCCCGATCGGTCCCTATGGATGTACGACACTACCCTGCGCGATGGAGCCCAGCGAGAGGGATTAGCCCTATCCATCGACGATAAGTTGCGCATTGCCCATCAACTAGACGAGTTGGGGGTGCCCTTTATTGAGGGGGGGTGGCCCGGAGCAAATCCCAAGGATGTGCAATTTTTCTGGCAATTGAAAGAAGAACCACTGCAGCAGGCGCAGATGGTGGCCTTCTGTTCCACCCGGCGTCCAGGACGACCGGCTGCCGAAGATACCATGTTGCAACCAATTCTGTCGGCGGGCACCGAGTGGATCACCCTCTTTGGTAAGTCTTGGGACTTACATGTTATCGAGGGCCTGAAGACCAGCCTGGACGAAAACCTGGCTATGATTGGCGATACCATCGAGTTTCTGCGCCAGCAAGGACGTCGGGTCATCTATGATGCCGAGCACTGGTTTGATGGCTATAAGGCCGATCCGACCTATGCCCTGGCAACCCTGAAGACGGCCTTAGGGGCTGGGGCCGAGTGGTTGGTCCTCTGCGACACCAACGGTGGGGCCCTGCCCCCTGAGGTGGCAGACATCGTGGGCCAGGTGCGAACCCAGCTGACGCAGGAGGCAGGCTCTCCCCTAGCTCTAGGGATCCATACTCATAATGATGGCGCTATGGCCGTGGCCAATGCCCTAGTGGCGGTGACTGCTGGGGCCACCATGGTGCAAGGCACCATTAACGGCTATGGGGAACGCTGTGGCAATGCCGACCTCTGTGCTTTGATCCCCAACCTACAGCTAAAGCTGGGCTACCACTGTATCCCTCCCCAACAATTAACCAAACTCACTGAAACCAGCCGCCTGATCAGCGAGGTGGTGAATTTAGCTCCCAATGACCATGCTCCCTTTGTCGGGCGCTCTGCCTTTGCCCACAAGGGCGGCATTCACGTCAGCGCCGTAGAACGCAATCCCCTCACCTATGAACATATTCAGCCAGAGCTGATTGGCAATCACCGCCGCATTGTGATTTCTGATCAGGCTGGTCTCAGTAACGTACTCTCGAAGGCCCGGAGTTTTGGCATCGAGCTGACGAAGCAAAATCCCAGGTGCCGAGACTTACTGGATCAATTAAAGGCCCTGGAGCGGAAAGGCTATCAGTTTGAGGCGGCTGAGGCTAGCTTTGAACTGCTGATGCGTCAGGTACTGGGACAGCGGCAATACTATTTTGAACTGCAAGGCTTTCAGGTCCATTGCGATCGCATGCCCGACGGCGACGACTGGCGTAGCCACTCCCTGGCCACAGTCAAGGTGAAGATCAACGGTCAGACCATTCTAGAAGCTGCCGAAGGCAACGGTCCGGTCGCTGCCCTAGATCAAGCCCTACGCAAGGCCCTGCTGAACTTTTATCCGGCCATGGCTCGGTTCTACCTGAGTGATTACAAAGTGCGCATCCTCGACAGCACCGCGGGCACCGCAGCCAAAACCCGCGTGCTGTTAGAATCCAGCGATGGCCATCAGCGCTGGACCACCGTGGGGGTCTCCACCAACATCATCGAAGCCTCCTATCAAGCTGTTGTAGAGGGCTTGGAGTATGGGCTCATGCTCCAAGAGACCGGGACTGCCCAGACCGCTAGTCCCTAGCCTGCTCTCAGACCTGAGGGTGATGGGGAGATGGGGAGGACGGAGGACGGAGAGCGGAGGACGGAGGAGAGTTTTAAGGTCTTAGGGTTGAGTGTTGAGTTTTGAGTTCTTCCGGTAATGATTGAATTCAATCCTCAACAGATCAACGGTCAAAACATCCTTTCCTGCACAAGTCTGTCTCTGCTTTGGTTTACTCGTCAGATAGAAGAGCCCTATCGCCTCTTCGCCGATGCAACGCGATCCATCACTACTCACCGATATGACCTTCCGCGGGGTCCAGGGCGGCGGAACGCCCTGGCCGTAGGAGTCCGAGGGGAACGGGATCCCCTCGGATGAGCACCCCGAACCACATAATTAAGTGCGGTCTTACCGAGGTTTATTACACCTTGCCGATGCAACGCGATCTATTGCTACTGACCAACAAGCCCTTCCACGGGGTCCAGGGCAGTAGTTCGACAGGCTCACCACAAGCAGTTTTCCCCGTAAACCCAACTCAGCCCAGGATTATCGGTCCTAGGCTGAATCAAGGGGCATTAATCAGACCCTGGCGGGTCTAAGCACTCTCTGCAGTTTCCGTGCGGGGAGAGGAATCTAGGAAAATATCCGTTGCCTTCAACCGCAGCCCAGCCCGGGGCTGAGCATCCGCTTTAGCAATATAGGGCGATACATCGATACTGCCACTGGCGATGATCAACGAGCCCTTCTTGATATAGTCCAGTTTGCGCCAGCCAGCGGATCCTTCCCAAATGGTGATCTCTACGGTGAAACTGTCGTTGTCCTTGCGGCTGGGAATCCGATCGACGTAGAGCGTCAAATGGGCCACTCGAGTCGAGCCACCGCTCTTGCGATCCACCTGACGAATCTCTGGATCAGCGCCTACGTTACCGGCTAGGGTACAGACATTCAGACCTCGACTAGACATGATTTGAAGTCTCCTCTGAGAGAACATGAAGATTGGTGCAGAGCAGAGTTGCTCTGAGTCAGCCGTTACGCGTAGATGCTGATGATCAGGCTGTTGTGGAAGATGCACCACGGCCTGGGGCAGTCTGTGGGTAGCGGTCGACTGATCTTAAAGTGACCAGTTGCTGGGGCCGGCTAACTCGGAGAAATTACGGAATTTGACAGCTGCTTGATTCTTGGTCCTCTGACCTGTAGGGTCAAAATGCTGTCAGAGTCCCGTATCGCAGTGGTTTGGAGGGACTCCAAGTCAATTGACTGACATCTAGAATCCCTAACCCCCATGAGTCTATGACGCCGCAGTCGATTCAAGTCGCGCCTCGCAGCCTCTGGTTAGCCGCGCTCAAGCCTCCGATGTATAGCGTCGCCATCATTCCCATTCTGGTGGGAACGGCGGTTGCCTATGCCGAGACGGGGCAGGTTCAGATGGGCACATTTTTCACCTTTCTGGGGTCGGGGATTTTGATCTTGGCCTGGGAAAACCTGAGTAATGATGTCTTTGACTCTGAGACTGGGATTGATGTCAATAAAGCCCATTCTCTGGTCAATTTGACCCGTAATAAACCCCTGATTTTCTGGGTGGGTAACCTCTTGTTGGCCCTAGGGATACTAGGGATTCTCATGGTTGCCCTGGGACAACAGGATGCCACGGTGTTGGGGCTGATTGGGCTCTGTTGCCTATTGGGCTATTGCTATCAAGGCCCGCCGTTTCGCCTGGGGTATCAAGGACTAGGAGAATTTCTCTGCTTTGCTAGCTTTGGGCCGTTGGGGGTAGGCGCTGCCTACTATAGTCAGGCCCAAACTTGGTCCCTGGGGAGTCAGTTGGCGGCCGTCATCGTCGGGATGACTACATCATTGGTGTTGTTTTGCTCTCACTTCCATCAGGTGAAGGACGATATCGCGGCTGGTAAACGCTCTCCCATTGTGCGTCTGGGAACCCGGCGGGAGCTGAGTTGGTACCCTGGCTGTGTGCCAGTGTTTTCCTGGTCACCCTGGTTGCCATTGCCGCCGGACAGTTTCCCCACTGGACTCTACTGATCATGGCCAGTGGCCCTCTAGCTTTGGGCCTGAGTCGCTATGTCCGCCGCTATCATGATCGACCAGAGCAGGTAAGCAATGCGAAATTCGTGGCCATTCGCTTTCATTTCTGGAGTGGGTTACTGCTGAGTTTAGGGTTTATGGTGGCCTAATGCCCTGCCATTTGAGGGTGCAGCCCTATGGGCGACGATTGCGTCGCCCCCTGACGACTGCCCATGGGTCCTGGCGAGTCCGTCGGGGCATTTTTGTGCGATTAGACATGGCTGGTCGGTTGGCTTTGGCGACATTGCTCCGATTCCCTGGTTTGGGACGGAGACCTGGGAGATGGCTGGGATTTTTGCCAGGGGCTAGGCAGCCAGATCGAGGTGGCAGGGTTATACGTCAGTTCCCTGCTCACTTACCGGCCTGTCAGGTGGGTCTGGCCTCAGCCCTGGCCCACGTCTCTCGGCAGTGGCGGCAGATGAAGTCCCTCAGTCCGGCCATGGTGGCAGGGCTCGTCCCGGCTGGGCCGGTGGCCTTAGAAGATTGGCAACCTCTCTGGTGGCAGGGCCATCGCTGCTTCAAGTGGAAAGTCGGGGCCTATCCTGTGGCAGCAGAGTTGGCCTGGCTGCGAGTTTGGCTGGCGACTCTGCCCCCTGGGGCGCGGGTGCGGTTGGATGCCAATGGTGGACTGACCGAGGAGGCTGCCTGCGCGTGGCTGCAAGCGTGCGATCGCATCAACGCCACCTCATGCCAAATCGAGTTCCTGGAGCAACCCCTGCCTCCCGAGCAATTGCCTGCCCTGCGCCGCCTCAGTCGGGAGTACCGTACTCCCATTGCCTTGGATGAATCGGTGGCCACGGTCCACCAGCTGGTGCAGGTGCTACAGCAGGGATGGCAGGGGATTGTGGTGCTCAAACCGGCCATTGCTGGCTCCCCCCAGACCTTGCAACAGATCTGCCAGCATTGGTCCCTCGACTGCGTCATTTCCTCAGCCCTGGAATCCCCCATTGGCCAGCGGGCGGTGCTGGCTAGGGTGCCAGCGTTAGGAACGACTCGAGCCCTGGGGTGGGGCGTCAATCATTGGTTTGACGACGGCTGGGAGCACCTGTCGGATGAGCACATCTGGCAACGGGTAAGCCAAGACTCAGCGGCGGTGTTTGCCACTCGCAGCCATGGCTGAGTCCCTATCAGCTGCAACTCTGTGGCACTCGCGCTGGGGCCAAGACTGGCTGGTGGGCCTTGACTCGGCCGCTTTTTGGTCCCAAGTGGAGTATCGGTGTGGCCAATTACCGGCCTATTCAGTGGTGCTGCTGGCCGAGGCCGATCCCCTTGATTTCTTGGCCGGATTCTATGCTGCTTGTAGTAAATCATGCACCTTATTGCTGGCCAATCCCCACTGGCGGCAACGGGAGTGGCACCAGGTGGCTCAGGTGGGCATTGTGCCAGAGGTGATCTGGGGTAGCTGTTCCCCGACAGTATTCTCAAGGGTTGATGGGAGCTCTTGGGCCCTGCCGCCCGCCGCCCTGCTCATCCCCACTGGCGGCTCTTCTGGACGGCTCCGCTTTGCCATCCACACCTGGAACACCCTGGCGGCGGCGGTGAGAGGGCTGCAGCAACATCTGCGAGTAGATGGTATCAATGCCTATTGTGTGCTGCCGCTATACCACGTCAGTGGCCTGATGCAGGCTGTGCGCACCCTACTATCGGGGGGACAGTTGGCCCTACAACCGTTTAAGGCTTTGGAGCAGGAAGGTCCCCTGAAGATTGATCCGGCAGAATTTGTCCTATCGTTGGTGCCAACCCAATTGCAGCGGCTGTTACGACGAAGCGCGGCAGCCTGGTTGCAACAATTTCAGGCCATCTTCTTGGGGGGGGCTCCGGCCTGGCCCGCCCTGTTAGCCCAAGCCCAGGGGTTGCCCCTGGCCTTGACCTACGGCATGACTGAAACGGCGGCCCAAATAGCGACCCTGTTGCCGGCAGAATTTCGGGCCGGCCACCGCTCTAGTGGCCGCTGCCTACCCCATGGGCAGATCACCATTGTCGATGCTGAGGGTCGGCCACTACCCCCTGGCTCGGTGGGCCAGATCCAGATTCAGGCCAAGTCTTTGGCCCTGGGCTATGTGCCAGGGCCAGGATTGCAGGCCAGCCAATTTCTCCCCGACGATCTGGGGTATGTGGATGCAGCGGGGTATTTGCATGTCGTTGGTCGCGGCAGCACCAAAATCATCAGCGGGGGCGAGAATATCTTTCCGCAGGAAGTGGAGGCGGCCTTGCTAGCCACTGGCCGAGTGGTGGATTGTGCTGTGGTGGGCTTGCCAGATCCTCTCTGGGGCCAGGCGGTGACAGTCCTCTATGTGCCTCAAGGGGCAGTGACCATGGCGCAGTTGAGGCATGCGATCGCACCTCGTCTTAGCCGCTACAAACACCCCAAACATTGGATCGCCATCTCAGCTCTACCTCGCAATGCCCAGGGCAAAATCAATCGATTCGAGCTGGAATGCCTTGCCCACTATTGTTTGCAATGATAGTGGTGTCGCGTAGTGCCAGGCGACGCCATTGCCTTCCCGGGCAGAGACGTCTGCTAACAGCAGCCTTTCCGCTTAAGACTCAGCCAGAAACTCCAGATAACTACGACTCAAGGATTTTACGGCCGTCTCATAGAACTGTCGACCATGCTCCGGTGTTGCTAGCCCCGGATTAGACCCCATGCGTCCGTCAGGATAATGCTGGCGAAAATCTGTGGCCCCATAGATAGGATGTCCTGAGGGGGCCACTGCCGGATCCAGCTGAGCCTGCTTGATGTGATCAGGATAGACATACTGGGTCAGAGCCACCTCACTCGGGGTCGCGTGGGAGCCCTCCTGATCACCATAGAGGTCCTTGGCCAGCTGATAGACCTCACGGCAGAGATACCAATTCGCCACTCGGCAGCGCACCTGATCCGCTCGCGGAAGATTGGCTTCAGCTAGGTAGGCATAGGCCTCTGCAAATGCTGCCTTGAGCGTGGCCACATTGCCACCGTGACCATTGATGAAGAAAAAGCGCGTAAACCCATAGCGCACCAACGGCTTCAGGTAGTCCTGAATGACTGCGATTAAGGTGCTAGGTCTGAGGCTAATACTGCCAGGAAAAGCAGTGTGGTGTAAGGCCATGCCCACGTTCAGGGTAGGGCCGACAAGGGTTTGGGTAGACTCGCCGACTCCCTTAGCGATGGCCTCGGCACAGATGGCATCAGTCCCGATCAGCCCGTTAGGACCATGCTGCTCTGTTGACCCAATGGGGAAAATAATGCCTGGGGAATGCTGGAGATAGCTCTCTACCTCCGGCCACGTGGATAGCTGCAGTAGCATGGTATCGCCTCTAGAGACAAACGCTTCAACGATGGAGCAGGATCGACCTCAGATCAACCCAGTTCGTTAGAATAGCCTGTATCACTCATAACATTCAGGGATTCCAGGGATTGATACAGATGGAGGGGCGAGGAATCTCAGTGAGTATGGGGGCTGGGAAAGAAGCATCTCGAAGCCATATCATGGGCTGACCCACTCGTACTCCCACAAATGTGGTCCCGAGGCCCAGTAAGTTAAGGGGATAACTACCATCGGGCATACCAATTGGGTACAGGCCCTTAGCATGTCGACAACCGATTTTAACGACATTGATTACAGCTAATTTTATTTAGAGGAGAAACAGCCCATGCTGCAGCGCAAAATCTATCAGCTCTGTTGTGATGGACGCGAGGTGTGGATTTATCTAAGAGATCAACAGCGATGGATAGAGCGGGCGCAGATTTTAGATATTGAGGGCGATCTCGTCACGGTTCGTTACGAAACCGATGAAGATGACGAGCTATCTTCCTGGGAAGAGATGCTGCGCCTCGATAGCATTGGCTCCATTATGCAGAAGCTAGCGACCGTACCCCGGGGCCTCGGCGAGCTTACCATCGCTGAGGACTGTCCTGAAACGGAGCAACTGCGCGATCATTACCCCGAGTCGAATGCTGATTAGAGTGTTCCAGCTAAATACTCATCCCAGGGCTGGCTGAACCGGCCCAATAGGCTGAGTTCAATTGCCTAGATCAGGATATTTTTTTTAGATGGAATACTCTTAGGAGCCTATTGGTGGTATTGGCCTCATGACTTGGCACGGATACCGGATGTATCTCGGCGTCAAACATCCTCCCCCTCGGAGGGCATTCTGGCCCCGGCGATGGGTTCGAACGCCGGACAATAACCATCGGGTGTCACCTTGAAGCCATAGAGGGGAGAGGCTGGGTTGCTGCAACGTTGCCCGCGCAAATGGAGACAATTAAAGCAGCAATCGATGGTCGTATCCCGCATCTGCCCCGGTTGGCTCAGTAATTCATGTTGGCTTAGTCCGTGGAGAAGGATATCGTCTCCTTGCCATTTCGCTTGGATTACCCCGGTGTCTGCAAACTTACTCCAGCGAGGATCTAGGGATAGTCTGCCTGGTAAGGATACAGTAATGGCTCCATCCTCGTCGTCTGCATTGTCATCGGCGGTCAATTCTCCTTCGTAGACCACATCTGGGGCAGCCGGCTGTACGAATCTATCCCCAATCGGCAGTTCCACCAGCTGTCCAGGGGATGGCAAATGAAGCTGATAACGGCTTTGCAACTCATCCAGATTGGTCAGATCAGCCAGCTGATGGCGAACCCCGTGAACGAATACCACATGCTGAGGCCGTAAGTTGTGAATCAGCTGCGTTGTGCTGATACCGTCACTGTGGGTTGTCAGAAGATAGGTGGCGATGGAGACTTGGTCACGCTTGGTTTGGGCAGCTAATTTCTGCAGCCAGCCAACGGATGAGACAGAGGAGGCTTGATTGGCTGAGGACCCGTCGGAAACGGCGGATTCCGTGGCAGCTAAGAAAAGTACCCAGTCTTTTATGGAGCTACAGTATCGACTGAGATCTTCTGCCTGATGGCCAATGATAATACATGGCGGTTGCACTGCCTTAGGGATTGCATCCAAACGCCGCACTCGGGGCAATATCCGCTCGTCCCAGAAAAGAGACTGGTGGCGGGCAAAGTTCTGGACGCTGCTGGGAAAGTAAGGCAGTAGTTCCAAATATAGGTCACAGCCAGCCGCGACGATCGGATCGACCCACACCGTAAAATCCTGGCCTGTGAAATGATGATGGCTCCGTAGCAACATTAGCAATTCCTGGCCCAATCCTAGGGCTGGGGTCGGCAGGATCACCCCCTTGCCTTGGGCCAAGACTCGGTTAATCTGCTCAGCTATCCGATTCTCTTGGTGCCTGCGGTGGGGATAGCGAGCTGTGCCATAGGTGCCTTCCAGTAGGAGCACATCTGGTTTAAGTCCTCGCAGCTCTTCTAGGGGCAGCCCTTCTACTAGGCGAGAGTTGGACAGAAAAAAATCGCCGGTATAGAGAACCGAATAGGTGCGCTGGGGTGTTGTGTAACGGAGTAAGAGGCAGGCGGCCCCTGGCAAATGACCGGCTGGCCAGAGTTGTACGGTAAGCCCCTGAGCAATTTCAATGGGGGTGCGCCAAGGCAGCGCCTGGCAAAAGGAGGTATTGGCCTCGGCTTGATTGGGCCAGTTTGACGGCAGCAGGTGAACAGTAACCTCACTGCCGTAGATGGGGATCTCAGGGAACTGCTGGTGCAGACTCAGTAGCCCTCGAGCATGGTCAGGGTGCGCGTGGCTACAAAATACCCAATCAGCGGGGGGGGGGATAACGATTTCTGTACCAGAGAGGATACATCTGCTAGGCCACAATCTAGAAGAATCCGATGGGGGCCCATGCGCATTTGCAAGCAGATTCCCTCCTGCTCCTGGTCCACGCCATAAGCTAGGCATGCCAGATCAGTCACGGGGGTTCTTAAAAGACAATGGCAATCAAGATGCTAAGCAATCGTGGCGCTAGTGAGCTGATCCATTACCGTGATAATCATCGGTGTCATAGAAGCCGTTTTGCGTTCCGAAAAATAGCGCGGCTACTACGAATAGGGCGGTCAGCCCCAGCAAGATTACCTTGATATCCATAGATGTTGAGCTGAATAACAGTCACGTGACTCCCTTAAGGCAATAGGACAAAACACCGTAGTTATTTCCTGCTTAAGAGAATAGCGTCGATCTCTCCTTTAGGATCCTACCAAGTCGCTTGAAGAACTAAAATCTTTTCCTGAAAATTAAACCCGCCCTATCCCCAGTGTCGCTTGAGGTCTAGTAGACTGCGGGCAAGTTTAACTACCATGAGCCGCAGCAAGGAGAGCTAGCGACCACAATGGTCACTCAGCCTCTGCCATGGGGCATTAGTGCTAGGTTTGGGACAGATAAGGGGGTAATACCCAGGGCACAGCACAGCTCTTGGCTGGTATCTAGATCGTTAGCCGGGACATGGCTCTCCCTAGGTGCTACGCTGCCTCTTTCAACTAGACAGTAGTATTTTAGTAAGTACTTTGTTGTTAAAGTTGACTGCTCCATGACTGCCGCCGCTACCGCCGCTGCCAATCCGCTGTTAGCCCTTGATTACATTCCAGCCCTAGCCGCTCTAGGAGATGACTACTACGATGTGGTAGTTGCTGCGGAATTTCCCCAACACCAGCTGCGGTTTCGCAACGACGATATTCTGCAACAGCTAGGGCTCGACCCGGATACGGTCTCCGATCAGCACTTCATCGAAGCCTTTGGCAAGTTCCAAGGCCGGGAACCCTTTCTAGCGCTGCGGTACCACGGCTATCAATTTGGCGCCTACAATCCCTTCTTGGGGGATGGTCGTGGTTTTCTCTACGGACAGGTAAAAGATCGCCACGGCGATCTCTATGATTTTGGCACTAAGGGGTCTGGCACCACTCCCTACTCCCGCGGGGGGGATGGTCGTCTCACCCTCAAGGGCGGGGTGCGGGAAGTGCTGGCGGCAGAAGCTCTGCATGCCTTGGGAGTAAGGACTTCGCGTACCCTCAGCCTGATTGAGACAGGGGAGTCGCTGTGGCGCGGGGATGAACCGTCCCCTACCCGCTCTTCGGTGATGGTGCGCTGCAGCCGTTCCCACATTCGCTTTGGCACCTTTGAGCGCCTGGAATACCTACACCGCCCGGATCTGATTCGCACTTTGTTAGAGCATGTTATTGACGTCTACTACCCATCGGCTCGGCTGTTTATCGATCCTCAAGCGCGTTATCTCAAGTTTTACGATGAATTGGTGCGGCGAGTGGCGGAATTAGCTGCTCAGTGGATGGCGGTAGGGTTTTGCCATGCTGTGCTCAATACTGACAACATGTCTATCACCGGTGAGAGCTTTGACTATGGCCCCTATGCTTTCATTCACGAGTATGACCCTCGCTTCACGGCGGCCTACTTCGACGATACGGGGCGCTATTGCTATGGCAATCAGCCCGCCATCTGCCAGGGCAATCTCAAGGCCTTGCAAAAACCCCTGGGGTTGGTGATGCCCCAGGCAGAGATGACTGAGTCCCTGGAAGCCTTTAAGGACCATTACTACACCCACTACCGTCAACTCATGCTCCATAAGCTAGGCTTGGACAGTCTTGCACCAGCCTTAGCAGAGGAGCTGGTGGAGAAAACGGTGCAGCTGTTGGGGGGAGCGCAGGTGGGCTATCACGATTTCTTCCTGGAACTGACTCGCCAATTTCGCCCTGAGTGGCGAGAGGATGCCAGCACCATGCTCGGGACTACCATGGCAGCATCAGATCCAGCCGCAGCTAACTTACTAGAGGCTTGGCGGCAGCTGTATCATCATTGTCTCAATCAAGCACCTGCAGAGGCCATGACCTCTGTGGGTCAACGTTTACGCCAGAGCAATCCAGAAACGGTGCTATTGCGCCCGGCTATCGAGGCGGCCTGGGAACGGATTACTGAGGAGGACGATTGGCAATCATTCTATGACTTGCTGCAGCACCTGCAATCTCCCTTCTTGCCAGCCTGATATCCGAGGGCAAAGCTAGATCATGGGTGTTAACTTCCTTTGGCAATTATAATACACATGTTCTAAAATGGGGGAGTAGCCAGTTCCTTGCTGTCCTATGTCTACTCTGGCGGCCCCTTCCGGGGCAGATATGACCTGTCCGCCAGCCTGGTCTACGATTCGCTTTCGCCGGGCCAAGGATAGGAAGGGGTGGGCTCTGTTAGGTATCCCCCAGCCTGTGTATCCCTTGGTGGCGCTGCGGCTGTTTGAACTGAGGGCCCGTCTGATGAGTCGTCATGATGATGGCTCCTTTATTAGCGTGCTGTTCGAGGCTCCCCCGGCGGTAGCCGCAAAGCTGGCCCGGGTGTTCCCGGCTCCACCAGGTTGTGAAGCGCTGAAGGTATCAGAATCGGGGGATCGGATTTTGTCGGGAAAGGCGGCTAAGTCTACTAAGGCCATTGCTCAGCGCCTCGACCCCACCAGTGTGGAGCTTGAGGCTGCCTAGGGTTCTTTAGATTGCTGGCGACGGCGACGTTGCCGTAAGGCCTGAAACACCTGCAGCCCCAGGAAATAACTCAAGATACTGAACACCAGGCCCACTAAACAGCTGCCGGTCAGTAGGGCTGCGGTGACATGAGCTCCCATGGTCGTCCAGCCCTTTAGGGTTTCTAGATCGGCCATCTGGTCTAGGGGACCTCCCCCCAGTAGCCAGTGCCCCAGTTGATAGTTAAAGGCGAAGATGGGTACGTAGGTAAAGGGATTGCTAATCCAGGTGCCTGTGGCGGCCATGAGCCGGTTGCCGCGGATTATCGTTGCGATCGCAACGCCGATAATAATTTGCAGGCCAAATAGCGGAAAGCAGCCCGAAAATACACCTGCGGCTAGCCCCCGGGCCAACTCCTGGGAACTGCCCTGCATGCGCATGAAGCGTAGGTAAAAGTATCGCAGTCGCCGTCTCCAAAGAGTTCGGCGGGGTCGATGGGGGGAATGGTGCAGGCTAGAGTCAGGCAAGGCGGTCATAGAACGATGGACTCAGTAGGGCCGCCATGGAGACCATGACTGGGACAAAACCGTGAGTTGTTTAACTATTGTATCGACGCCATCACCCTGCTGGCAGTCTCCATGGGGCACGATAGGATAGAAAGCCACCCGATCAGCATGCTCTGTCGCCGCAAAAACGTTCCCACGGACCCGAGTAAACAGGTGGCATCGATCGGGATTTCCGCTTCTACCTTCTGCCTTCTGCCTTCTGCCTTCTGCCTTCTGCCTTCTGCCTTCTGCCTTCTGCCTTCTGCCTTCTGCCTTCTGCCTTCTGCCTTCTACCTTCTGCCTTCTACCTTCTGCCTTCTGCCTTCTGCCTTCTACCTTCTGCCTTCTACCTTCTGCCTTCTGCCTTCTACCTTCTGCCTTCTGCCTTCTGCCTTCTGCCTTCTGCCTTCCCAGACCACCATGTCAGCCGCCATCGTTCAGGGAGACACTATCGCTGCCATTGCCACCGCCGTGGTACCGCAACAGGGCAGTGTCGGCATTGTGCGCCTGTCTGGCAGCGAGGCCATAGCCATCGCTCGACGGCTGTTTCATGCGCCTGGCCGCCAGCCCTGGGAAAGTCATCGCATCCTCTACGGCTACGTCCGCCAGCCCGAGACGCGGCAGGTGGTGGATGAAGCCCTGCTGCTGCTGATGCAATCGCCCCGCTCCTATACTCGTGAAGACGTGGTGGAATTCCACTGCCACGGCGGCATCATGGCAGTACAGCAGGTGCTGCATCTCTGCTTGGCCCAGGGTGCCCGTCTGGCCCAGCCAGGAGAATTTACCTTGCGGGCCTTTCTCAATGGCCGCCTCGATCTGACCCAGGCGGAAGGCCTGGTCGACCTGGTTGGGGCCCAGTCTCCCCAAGCGGCTCAGGCTGCCCTGGGGGGCTTGCAAGGGAAACTAGCCCAGCCCTTGCGCCAACTGCGCAGGAGCTGCCTCGACATCCTGGCCGCAGTAGAAGCCCGCATCGATTTCGAGGAGGACCTGCCCCCCCTAGATGAAGATCAGATTCGGCAACGGGTCGATCAGCTGCTGGAGCAGATGGATCGTCTACTGGCCACGGCTCACCAGGGAGAACTGTTACGCAGCGGTCTCAAGGTGGCGATCGTAGGCCGCCCCAATGTCGGCAAGTCTAGCCTCCTGAATGCTTGGAGTCGATGCGATCGCGCCATCGTCACCGACTTGCCCGGCACCACCCGCGACGTAGTAGAGTCCCAGCTGGTAGTGGGGGGCATTCCGGTGCAGGTCCTCGATACCGCTGGCATTCGAGATGCGATTAACCAGGTGGAGCAACTAGGCATCGAACGGTCTCGCACCGCCGCCCAAGCTGCTGACTTGGTGCTTCTGGTCCTAGATGCCCAGAGCGGTTGGTGTCCCGAGGATCAACAGCTCTACAACCAAGTCGCCCATCGCCCCCTGATCTGCGTGGTCAATAAAATAGACCTACTCCAGGGGCAATCTCCCCCTGCCCTGCCCGAGCCAACTCACCTGACCGTATATACTGCCGCTGCCTGCAATGAAGGCATTGAGGCCCTAGAGCAGGCGATTCTGAAAGCCATCGAGGCCGATGGCCTCACC
Organism: Halomicronema hongdechloris C2206; assembly: GCF_002075285.3. GTDB lineage: Bacteria > Cyanobacteriota > Cyanobacteriia > Phormidesmidales > Phormidesmidaceae > Halomicronema_B > Halomicronema_B hongdechloris. The sequence goes on from NZ_CP021983.2 coordinate 5,230,230, forward strand.
GCTGCCGATCTGGATATAACCCTAAACCAACGCCAGGCGGCCGCCCTCACCCGGGCTCGTCAGGCTCTAGTTCAGGTGCACGAAACTATTACCCAGCAACTTCCCTTGGATTTCTGGACCATCGATCTGCGCAGCGCCATCCACATTCTGGGAGAACTCACCGGCGATGACCTGACCGAATCGGTGCTGGATGAGATCTTTAGTCGTTTCTGTATTGGTAAGTAGTGGAATGCAGCAGCCATATTCCCTGAAGCCGGGAAGGCAACAATTTTATCTTGAGATTAACACTCCCTAAACCTGACCATAACCCAATTCTTACTCAAGCTTTAACCTTTACTCGATAGGTTTAGCGTGGCTTCACTGTGTGTATTTAACGAACGCCACGGAGTGTGATTTATGGTAGCTAACGGAGTAAAGGCCCTCGTCGCCACCACGGCGACAGTGGCTGTCACCTTTGGGATGTCCGCCACTAGTGCCCAGGCCCAGTTGATTCAGATTGATGGCTCTAGTACTGTCTTCCCCATCACTGAGGCCATGGCCGAGGAATTCATGGCAGAGAATTCTGATGTTCGGATTACCGTGGGTGTATCAGGTACGGGCGGTGGTTTTTCCAAGTTCTGCAATGGTGAAACCGATATTTCCAATGCCTCCCGTCCCATTAAGGAAAGCGAAGCCGCAACCTGTGCCGAAAACGGCGTTGAGTATATCCAGCTGCCCGTTGCTTCTGACGCCCTCACCGTTGTGGTTCATCCCAACAACACTTGGGCCGAGGAGATGACCGTCGAGCAGCTAGAAATGCTGTGGGCTCCCGAGGCCGAAGGCACCATCACCCGCTGGAACCAGATCGATCCCAGCTGGCCCAATCGTCCCATCAACTTGTTTGGCCCCGGTACCGATTCTGGTACCTTCGATTACTTCACTGAAGAGATCGTCGGTGAGTCTGGTGCTAGCCGGGCCGACTATACCGCCAGCGAAGATGACAATGTGCTAGTGCTGGGCGTCGCTCGCGATCCCAACGCTTTGGGCTACTTCGGCATGGCCTACTACCTGGAAAATCAGGATAGCCTCAAGGCTGTTGCCGTGGATGGCGTCCTGCCGACTCCAGAGAACGTGGAGAATAATGCCTACACTCCCTTGTCTCGCCCCATCTTCATCTATGTCAGTAAAGATGCGCTGGAGCGCCCAGAGGTCAGTTCCTTCGTGGAATATTATCTGAGCAATGCCAGAGACATTGTGCCGGAAATTGGCTACGTTCCCTTCCAAGCGTCTCGTTACGAGAACCTCCTAGGAGAACTGTAGGCTAGCGCTCCTAGCAATTGAGTTCCATCATCTGCGATAGGCCTGGGGCAGCTTCCCCTGCTCCAGGCATTTATTGATCACTCTGCGGCCAGTCTGCTATTCTCACCGTCCGAAGATCCCATGGGACCGTCCGATTCTTCTCAGCCCCGATCCCAGAGATCCTGGAAACGCCTGTACTATCCCCTGATCCTGCTGTCTATCCTACTCCACGGCCTGCTACTAGTGGCGCCTCTTCCTTCTCAACCAGACCCAGCAGAAGAGGAGGAAGAGACCGAAACAGAGGACGAGGCTGAAGTGGTGGATCTCTTAAGCATCAGTAGCTTGGTCAGCGAAGAACCGCCACCACCAGAGCCTGCCACGCCTCAACCGACGGCCGCTCCTCCGCCTCAGACAACACGGCCTGCAGCCCCCCGCCAGCCAGTAGTTCCCGACACCTATCCCCCGGAACCGGTGACGAGAGACCCAGCCACGTCGGCCCCTGCCGAGAATGCCGGGCTAGTGGCGCCAACAGCACCCGAGTCGAATTTCACCATCGATCCCCAACGACAAAATCAAGCCCTGCAAGGGGTCACCGTCATGGGGCGTACTGGCAGCAGTAATTTCAATATCACTGACCTATTTCCGGTCGCGGCTTGGGGGAAGGGCCTCAATAACTTGCCGTCAGGAGATCGGAGGTGCTTCTTCAGCAGCATTAGCCAGAACAACTATGCCCTGGTTGATGGAGCCATTGACCTGCTCTACATTTCCCGCAATATCGAATTGGTAGAGCGCGAGGATCTGGTTCAATCCTTTGAACCTAAGGGCTATACTCTGGTGCCTTCAGAGCAAGACTATTGCAATCATCCTCTGATTGAGGTGCAAGAGGCAGGACAACCGCTCCTTTATGTCTCGTTGATTGATCTCAAGGGCACTACCATCGTCATCTTTTGGTCTACTAATCCTCTCAATGCTTGAGGGTCAACCACTAGGATAGAGCTATGAGACGGTTATTCCCTGGTGCTACGGTGTCAACACCCCGCTGGAAATCTCTATTGACTCCCATGCTATTGCTGTCCCTGGGGCTGCATGGGGTGTTTTTGTTGATTCCCATTGCTTCCTCTGATGAAGCAGCGATTCCGCCGCCAGATCCGGACGAAGATAGCATTGCCATCACTCGTGTGCCACCCTCACCGTCGTCCTCGGCCTCTACGGCCCCTGCCCCTGGGACACCGGCCTCGGTGGCGACTAGTGTTCCCTCCCAGCCTGTTCCCCGTCGCGCTAATCCAGCGGCCCGAGCTGCTCATTCTGGTAGAGGGTCGCGTTCCTCCAGGCAGACCTCCCAGCCCGCTAAGGAACAAGCTTCGCCCCGCCAAGCTCGCTCAGAGCCAGCGTTACCAGAGCTATCTGCCCCGTCACCTACCGCGTCACCTACTGCGTCACCTACCGCATCTCCTGCCACTGCCCCATTGGACTCGTCGCTGCCCACCTACGAGTCGGTATCGGTGCCGCAGGCCCTACGCGATCGCATCCAGCGCCTGGCCCAATCCGACACCCTGGCGGTGCCCAAATCTCTATTGGACTATCTATCATCTCTACAGGCGGCCTATACCTTCAACGACACCAACACCAGTGGCGAGGCCCTCAAAGATAACTTGGCCGATTGGGTAGACCAATACCGACAAACCTTAGATCAGCCCGACCTGTGGCAAGAACCCTTTGCAGACACCCTGGAGATCACCTACCAACACCGCGTCTGCATGGAGCCGGCCCCAAAAGTAGCAACCATTGGGGTTGTTGTCGGGGCTGACGGCAGTCTCCAGAGCCAACCCACCCTGCTCCGCAGCACAGGCTACGGTGTCTTGAATGACCAAGCGCTGAAACGAGTCGAAACCTACGACTTTCCCACTCCAGGAGAGCTAAAAGCCTACACTGTCGATGTCAAGGTGGAGCTGGACTATGGTCCCCAACCCTGCCTCGATAAGACTCCCGAAAATACCTGATTATCGATTGCGATCGGTCAAAATCTCATGGCCTTCTGGGGTCACCAACACCGTATGCTCAAACTGGGCCGAGAGGGCGCGATCCACCGTCACCACGGTCCAGCGATCGCTGAGGGTGCGGGTATGCTTCGACCCGGCATTGAGAATAGGCTCAATGGCCAGGGTCATCCCCGGCAATAACTTCATGTTGGGCAACTGACGGGTGCGGAAATTAAAGACCGAGGGGGGCTCATGTAGATTGCGCCCCACCCCATGGCCCGTAAAATCTTCCACCACCGTATAGCCGTCGGTACAGATGGAATCTTCAATGGCTCCGGCAATGTCTAGCAGCGTGTTGCCTGGCTTCACCTGGGCGATGCCGGCGTAGAGCGCCCGCTCCGCTGCTTGCATCAGCCGTTGCGCCTCCGCAGACACTGGGCCAACAGCAATAGTGATACAGGAATCGCCGTGGAACCCTTGGTAATAAGCCCCGGTATCCACCTTGAGTAAATCGCCGGCCCGAATCACCTGACGCCGCCGCGGGATGCCATGGACCACCTCGTCGTTGAGGCAGACACAAATTGAGCCGGGGAAGCCGTGATACCCCTTAAAACTAGGAGTTGCTCCCATTTCGCGAATGCGTTTTTCGGCATAGGCATCCAGGTCCGCCGTGGTCATGCCCGGTTGTACCTGCTGGGCAATTTCCCGTAGCACCGTCGCAACAATATGGGCAGCCTGTCGCATGATGGCGATCTCTGGCTCCGACTTAAGTTCGACTCCCCGAACCCGACGCCCCCTGGTGGAACGTTTTGGTAAAAGTTGGCTGAGAATGTTCATCCGTCAAATAGGACAGTCTTAGTCCATGGTAGGGTAATCTCGGCTCGGCTAGTATGACCGAGACCATCCTGACGTTATAAGTCGCGGCGGGCCCTGAGAGGACATTTGAAAACTCGACTGAAAGCCCTGCAGGGCAAGCGTTTTAGAGCGTATGGCTCTGTTGGCCAGAATCCAGTCTGGAGCAAGGTTGCAGGGTACTTTCCAAATATCCTCTGATCCCAGTTGTCCTGACTATCTACTGCGGCACAGCAATTCTCATTTTGGAAATTCAACTTGCTACTGAGAGGGATCTCTAGTTCTAGACCCTGGAGCATGAACGATTACCGCTTATGCGCTGATTCAACTAGTCACATTAGGGCATTACCGCTCAGTTGAGTGAGCTGCGAAGAGTAGACAATATCAATGAGTGTCCCTATTGAGTGCAGATCTGTGAGCTCTCAATGGTTGAGTTTATTGGCTCGTTATCGGGCGATTGCAGTGATTCGTGCCCCCAATATTACCCTAGGGCGGCAGATGGCGGCGGCGGTGGCTGCCGGAGGCATGGGGCTGATTGAAATCACCTGGACTAGCCTCGAGGCCGCAAAGCTGGTGGCCCAACTACGCTCGGAGTTACCCCACTGCCGGATTGGGGTGGGTACGGTGATGACAGAGCCGGATCTCAAGGATGCGATCGCAGCCGGGGCCCAATTCTGTTTCTCGCCCCATACCGACGTGGCCTTGCTGCGACAGGCCCAGGCCCAGCAGATTCCTATGATTCCGGGAGCCCTTACCCCCAGCGAAATCGTCACCGCCTGGCAGGCTGGCGCCAGCAGCGTCAAAGTATTTCCCATCCGGGCCATGGGCGGTGCCGACTATATCCAAAGTCTACAGGGTCCCCTAGGGCATATCCCCTTGATTCCCACCGGTGGCGTCACCCTGGAGAATGCTGCCTCTCTCCTGACCGCCGGAGCCGTGGCTGTGGGATTGGCCGGGCAGCTGTTTCCAGCCGCGGCCGTAGCCAGTGGTGATTGGGCGGTCGTGCGTGGCCAGGCTGAAAAGTTGCGACAGCAATTGAACGGGGCCGCCTACCGCCAGAACACTCCCTAGTCCAGCAAGGCAGCAAGGGAAATCCCGATAACTGCAGCCTGTTCCCTCTGGTCGATGCAGGGATTATTTCTGCCACAGCGACTGGTTACAGTCGGGACAATGCTGAAATAGTGTCCTACCCCCTACCTCAACTGCCCCCGGACACAGCGGCAGAATTCTTCTTCCTGCCCCTGCCCTAGCCCAGGGCTTTGCAGTAGGCTAGAAACCACGGGCAGCATAGGAGGCAGGTGTGTCAGGGCCAGGCAATGAAGCATTAAAGCAGCAGCCACCAGATCAACAACAACGGCGTGACTGGGCTTGGCCGTTCTGGCCGGTGGTTCCCCTCTATCCCTATGGCAGGCGACGCACCCTGCGGCGAGAAATCATCAAAGATACCGTCTGGGTCTTCGAGCAACTGCAGGGCATTTTCTATGTGATCGTGCCCATTCGCATGACCGTGATTTGCCTGGAGGGGGGTGGACTGTTGGTCTATGCACCAGTGGCTCCCACTCGGGAATGTATACGCCTGATGCGACAGCTAGAGAGCTACTACGGCCCGGTGCAATATATTGTCATGTCTACGGTCACGGGCATTGAACATAAGGTGTTTGTGGGTCCCTTTGCCCGCCACTTTCCCCAGGCTCAGGTCTATGTTGTGCCCCATCAGTGGAGCTATCCCCTCAACCTGCCCTTAAGTTGGCTGGGATTGCCGCCACGGCGGAGCCAGTATCTGGCTACCGATAGCAGCCAGAGTCCGTTTGCCGACCAATTTGACTATGCTCTGTTAGGTCCGGTTCGTCTGGGGTTCGGCCCCTTTGCTGAGGTGGCCCTCTGCCATCGGGCCTCCCGTACCTTGCTAGTGACCGATACGGTGATGGCAATTCCAGCAGAGCCTCCCGATGTCTTGCAGCTTGATCCCTATCCGCTGTTATTCCATGCCCGCGAGCATGGCCTAGACCCCATCCATGACACTCCGGCTAATCGTCGCAAGGGTTGGCAGCGCATAGCCCTCTTTTCCTTCTATTTTCGCCCTGGTCCTCTGCAAGTGCTGGGCTTGGGAGAAGCCTTGAGGGAGGCTCGTCAGGCTCCAGACCACTCCCTCAAGGCCTATGGAGGGGTGTATCCCTTCCGCTGGCAAGATACCTGGCAGCAGTCCTTTGAGCATCTCTGGCGGGGAGGGCGGCCGTTTGTAGCCCCGGTGTTGCAGATGCTGATTTTGAATCGCGACCCCAACATGGTAGAGGCATGGGTCAATCGGGTGGCCCAGTGGCAGTTTGAGCGGATCATTCCGGCCCACTTTGAGGCCCCGATTGCGGCAGGTCCTTTACTATTTCGCCAGGCCTTCGACTTCCTAGGGGTGTCTGACGACAATGACGGCTCTCCCTTGCCGACTGCGGATGTGGCCTTGCTGCAGCAATTGGAGCAAACCCTAAGCCAACGGGGGGCACTGCCGCCTAGACCATGAGCACAAGCAGGGTCTCCCGGCTCTGGTGACCCCCTCTCCTAATGGGTGGCTACGGCACCCACTGCATCGATATCTCTCTAACGCGATGGCCTATTTAGCTCGTATTGCTCTATATCCCATTAAGTCCCTCGATGGCATAACGGTATCCCAAACAACGGTGTTGCCCAGCGGGGCCTTAAGGTGCGATCGCACCTATGCCCTCTTCGACCAGCAAGGTCGCTTCATCAATGGCAAGCGCAACGCCCGCGTCCACCACCTACGCAGTGCCTTTAGCAATGACATCCAGACCCTCACCCTGACCCGGCAGGACACTCAGGCTCAGGTCACCTTCCACCTAGAGCAGCAGCGGCCTGAGCTAGAAGCCTGGCTCAGTGACTATTTCCAGCAACCCGTGCACCTGGGCCACAACCCCGACCAAGGCTTCCCCGACGACACCGAGTCCCCTGGTCCCACGGTAATCAGCACTGCCACGTTAGAAACCGTCGCCAGCTGGTATCCGGAACTGACCCTAGAGGAAGTGCGGCGACGATTCCGCACCAACCTGGAAATTGCCGGAGTCCCCGCCTTCTGGGAAGACCAGCTGTACGGACCCCAGGGAACCCAAGTCTCCTTCCAGATTGGTACCTTGCAACTCCAAGGGGTGAACCCCTGCCAACGCTGCGTAGTCCCCGTCCGCGATACACTCACCGGGGCCGCCACTCCCGCCTTTCAGCAGACCTTCATGGGCCAGCGCCGCGCCACCTTGCCGGATTGGGCCGACCGCTCCAGGTTTAACCATTTCTATCGATTGGCTGTCAACACCCGTGCCTCCAGAGGGCAAGGAGAAACAGCCATCAACGTCGGCGATCCGGTGTATCTCTCCTCCGCGCCATCAGACTCCTAGGAGGCAGAAATACTCCAGTCTCCCAAAAGTCGTCAATGCTATCCCCTTGCCCCTAAAATCACCAGGGAAGCCCCTATAACCACTTAGCCCTGATTCACTCGGAGACTCTACACCATGAATATCTTGATGGTCTTAACCTCCCACAGTGCCATGGGAGATAGCGGTAAGCTGACTGGCCTATGGCTAGAAGAATTTGTCTCCCCTTACTACAGCTTCCTGGACAATGGGGCTGCCATCACTCTCGCCTCCCCCGCTGGCGGCCATCCCCCCATTGATCCCCGTAGCACCGAGCCCGATTCTCAAACCGACGCCACCCGACGCTTTCAACAAGATGCCGCGGCCCAGGCCAAACTGGCCCATACCTCGCCCCTGCCAGCCATCAGCGCTGACGACTTCGATGCTCTCTTCTTCCCCGGTGGCCACGGCCCCATGTGGGATCTGGCCAGTAGCGAGGCCGTCGCCCGCCTGGTGGAAGCCTTCTGGAACCAGGGTAAAGTGATTGGGGCCGTTTGCCATGGCCCAGCTGCCCTGGTGCAGGCCAAGGATTCTCAAGGAAACTCCATTCTCAATGGTCGCTCCCTGACAGCCTTTACCAATGCCGAAGAGGCAGCAGTGCAGCTCGATCACCTGGTGCCCTTCGCCCTCGAATCTCGCCTGGTAGACTTAGGCGGCCGCTTCAGTCAGGCCGAGCCCTTCCAGCCCCATGTGGTCACCGATGGGAATTTAATCACTGGGCAAAATCCACCCTCATCGGAGCAAACCGCTGAGGCCGTCTTAGCCGCCCTCAATCGGGTACCGGCATGAGAGCGGCAATTCTCGGCACCGGTTATGTGGGTCAAGCCGTCGCCCGCCATTGGCAAGGCCTGGGCCTGCAGGTGACGGCCACCACTACCCGCTCAGAACGGGTAGGGGCACTGCAGGCCGTGGCTGACCGCGTCCAGGTGGTGCGCGGGGACGACGAGGCGGGCCTACGGCAGTTACTGGTCGATCACGACCTGCTCCTAGTCTCTGTGGGTAGAGGCCGGGGAGCTAGTTACGAAGAGACCTACCTGCGTACCGCCCAAACCCTGGCACGAGTGCTGCCAGACATCCCCAGCCTGAGTCAGCTCCTGTTTACCAGCACCTGCTCTGTCTACGGTAATCACCAGGGCCAATGGGTCAGAGAAGATACGCCGCCGCAGCCCGCCACGGCCAACGCCAAGATCATGATCGAGACGGAGCAAGTGCTGCTGGAGAGGAACCGACCTGACCTGAAGGTGTGTATCTTGCGGCTGGGGGGCATCTATGGTCCCGAACGCGACCTGGCCCGCATCTTTCAACGGTCTGCCGGCAGCACCCGGCCTGGCACGGGGAACTCTCCCAGTAATTGGATTCACTTAGACGACATCGTCGGGGCCATTGACTTTGTCCGTCAGCATCAATTGCAGGGGCTCTACAACCTGGTTCAGGATGAGATTCCCACGATTCGGGCCTTGATCGATCGGGTCTGCCATCGCCATGGCTTACCGGCGGTCACCTGGGATCCCTCCCAACCCAGTAGTCGCAGCTACAACGCCCGTATCGCCAACCAAAAAATCAAGGCCGCTGGGTATGCGTTGCGCCATCCCAGCTTTGACCAACTCAAGGACTGATCTCCCATGGCTAGTAAGCAATTACTCTTGTTTCGCCACGGCAAGTCAGATTGGGACGCTGACTTCAGCACAGACCACGAACGGCCTGTCTCGAAACGGGGGCGACAAGCGGCCCAACTCATGGGGCGAGTATTGGCTCGGTCCCAGTATTCTCCCGACGCCGTCATTACCTCATCAGCAGTGCGGGCGCGAACGACAGTGGAGTTAGCGGCGGAAGCGGGTCAGTGGTCCTGCCCAATACGGGTGAGTGCTGCCCTCTACGAGGCAACACCAGATCAAGTGCTGGCAGAGATTCGGCAAGCGCCCCAGACCAGCCAAACCTTGCTGTTGGCTGGGCACGAGCCCACTTGGTCGGCATTGGCGGCAGCCCTGATTGGCGGCGGCCAGTTGCGGGTACCTACTGCTGCCCTCCTCTGCATTGACTGTCAAGTAGCGGATTGGCAGACAGTAGATAGGGGCGTAGGGCAATTGCTCTGGTTGCTGCCGCCGAAGTTCTTCAGCAAAGGAGACTTCAAGGACCTGCATCCCCCTGGGCATTGATGCAACTGGCCTCCAGTAGCCAGTAGCGCTCTGTGGTCAGCCGAGCACAGGAGACCGTCAGGTTCGCTAGGGCGGGGGTAGGGGCTGAGGCCAAGTTCTCTAGCACGTGCTCGGTTTGGGCAAATTCCTTCAGCAGCCGATTGTTCTCCACATAATCGGGGGCAAAGGCGTGTTTGTGCACCAGCCAGAAATCTACCCCGAGTTCAGTATCAAAGCGCTGCACTGAGGCCAGCTCTGGACTATATTGGGCCGCAATCATGGCCAGAGTTCGCCGTTGCAGTTGACTGAAATAGCCCCAATGATAGGGTAAGGCATATTCGCGAGCCGCCACGATGGAGCGACGGCCAAAGGTGGGCAGATTATTGGCCTCGGCGTCGATCGAGGCCACTAGGGTGGCGTGGGGTTGTTGCTGCAGAAACTGGTATAGTTCCGTTGCCTGCCCGGTGACGTAGAGTTGGTTAGCGACGGAAAACCGGGGTGAAAACGGTAACAAAATCACCACCGCGACTAACCCCAGCGGCAGGGCTAAGCCCAGCTGCTGTCTAACGCGATGCCGTCGCCGCTGGTCGGCTCGGAAACGTCTAAACTGAGTGCCGATATAGATCGTCAAGGTGATGCCGGCGGCTAGGGGCAGGACAAAGCGAGCCCCGTGGTAAACATAGCGGTTAGGAAAATGCAGCTGAAACGTCAGCCAGTGGGCCAGGCCATAGAGGCCTAGGGCGGCTAGGGCAATCTGGCTGAGGAGATGGACTCTGGTGGTGAGCAACTGAGCCAACGGCGGTCGCGACTGCCGGATCCCATAGACCGGCAAGGCAAAGGCTACCAATACCAACGGCGACATTACCCCCCAGAAGAGCAGGCCGGTACGGGGGCTGGCCAGCCAAAAAATCAGCGGATTCTCGTGGAAGTAGAAGGCTCGACCGTAGTAGCCATCCACCTGGTTGAAAATGGGGAGTTGCTGAGCCTGGGCCACGGTCGTCAGGGGGCCAAACTCGTTGGTGGTGAGTTGGTAAGGACCCAGAACCAGGGCCAGGATCAAAAAGGCTCCACCCCAGAGAATCCAGTCCTTTGGCACTGCAGAAACCCGTACTCCTGCAGACCAGCGGACCAAGCGCAGGGTGAGCACCCCTAATCCCAGCAGGGCCATGGGTGGATAAAACAGGGTTAGCAGAGCCAGGGCTATCAAGCAGGGAACCACGGCGTTCCGTAGGAGATAGTAGAGGAATGCGGCAAAGAAGGGATAGAGAAAGGCGCGGGGGGTGGCCGACACCAGATCATCTTCCATCCACAGGCCCTGGTTCAGGAGCAGGCAGGCGACAAAGGCACCGGCAGGAACGGGGAAGAGGCTGAGGCTGAGGCCGAAATAATAGAGGGTGGTGATCAGTCCCAGAAATAACGGCACAAATTTGCTGATCAGCAGGGGATTGATGCCGATGCTAGTCCAGAGAAAGTAAAACGCCTTGTATCCCGGGGGGGCCACCGATTGGAAATAGTCGGCGATCAGATCGTCGGGGAAGAGGCTGGGGTCTAAGTAACGCTGCATCCAGAAGATATGCTGCCTGGCATCGTCTTGAACCACATAGGGACTATCGAGGGCAACCCCGAGGGATTGCAGGCCATAGAGCAGACAGATGAGGATGCTGAATCCTAGCCACCCCCGCTTCTGATGGCTGACGGCGGTATGGACTACGGTGGCACGAGAAATCCTAGGCAACGGCAAGGCAGTTAACCTTCAATGCAGGACGTCCCTCATTATGCAGCAGGATGTCAGGAAGTTCGGTTAGGACATGGCGGCACGATTGGGGCGGTACTCGAACATGGCCCGGACGACTTATTACAATGCGGTATGGTCTTCCCGGAGGTGTCAATGGATCCCGCGTCCCTGCATACCCGCAATCCGTTGGGGCGATTCTCAGATCGAGCCGAAGATTATGCCCGCTATCGCCCTGGTTACCCTGAGGATGCGATCGCATCGATCCTGGCAGGCTTAGGCGATCCCAGCCGCTTGCAGATCGCCGATATCGGCGCTGGAACCGGCATTTCCAGCCGGCTGCTGGCCGCTACCGGAGCCACCGTCATCGCCGTCGAACCCAACCAAGCCATGGCCGCCGCTGCCGAGCCCCATCCCCGGGTGCGGTTTCGCCAGGGCCAGGCGGAAGCCACCGGCCTAGACCATGACGCCGTCGGCCTGGTCACCTGCTGCCAGTCCTTCCATTGGTGTGAGCCGATGCCGGCGTTAGACGAATTCAGTCGCATTTTGCAGCCGGGAGGTCGCCTAGCCTTGATGTGGAACGATTGGGAATTGTCAGATCCCTTGACGGCCGCCTATCGCCAGCTGGTGCAAATTGCCGCGGACCGAGAGTTCATCAATCACTATTACCGCCATGGGTTGGAGGCCCTGCGCCGGCATCCCCGGTTTGCGCCAGTGCGTCACCTGAGCATGACCTATCCCCAACCCCTGACACTAGCGGCCCTGATCGGTCGCTCCCTCAGCGCCTCCTACATGCCGAAGCAGGGGCCGGCCTATGAACAATTTCTAGAGGATGTGACGGCCCTCTATGAACGCTGGACTGAGGCAGGGGCAGCTCTGACGTTGGTCTATCAGACCAATCTCTATCTAGCAGAGCTACGCTGACGCCTGGTGAGCCAGCTCCGGGGCCGCAGCCTATGCCCCATTGTCTGCCGACGATCGCCTATGAGGTAACTGCCATGATTCCCTTTGCCGCCAGAATGGACCGCTTGGGTACCGAATCGGCCTTTGAGTATATGGCCAAGGCCAAACAGCTCGAGGCCCAGGGGAAAGAAATCATCCACCTAGAGATCGGGCAGCCGGATTTTGCCACCGCTGACTTCATCTGCAAGGCGGCCTATGAGGCCATGCAGGCGGGATATACCGGCTATGGACCGGCGGCAGGATTGCCGGAGTTGCGGGCGGCTATCGCCGAGTATATCGGGGCCACCCGGCGCCTCTCGGTTGCTCCAGAGCAGGTGGTGGTGATGCCGGGGGCAAAGCCGATTATCTTCTTCACGCTGCTGGCTCTGGTGGAGCCGGGGGACGAGGTCATCTATCCTGACCCCGGGTTCCCCATCTACGAGTCGGTGATCAACTTCGTCGGGGCCAAGGCGGTGCCCCTACCCCTGCGAGAGTCAGTGCAGTTTCGCTGTCAACCTGAAGAATTACGGGCGCGGGTGTCGGAGCGCACCAAGCTATTGATTCTCAATTCCCCCCACAACCCTACCGGCGGCGTGCTAATGCCCCAGGACCTCGATGCGATCGCAACCCTGGCCCGGCAATACGACCTCTACGTACTGGCCGACGAAATCTACTCCCGCATTCTTTACGATCCGCCCCATCACAGCATTGCCAGCCTACCTGGCATGCAGGAACGCACCATTCTATTGGATGGCTTCTCGAAAACCTACGCCATGACCGGCTGGCGCCTCGGATACGCCGTGGCCGCCCCTGCCATCATCGAGAAACTGACCCAGCTGATGATCAACTCCAATTCCTGCACCTGCTCCTTTACCCAGATGGCCGGCATCACGGCTTTACAGGGAGCCCAACAGCCGGTTGAGGCCATGGTGCAAGCCTTCCGCCAACGCCGGGACCTGATGGTGGCCCGATTGAACCAGATCCCAGGGATACAATGCCTCACCCCCGCTGGTGCCTTCTATGGCTTCGCCAATGTCTCCCAGCTGTCCCTAGATGATCGGGCCTTAGCCGACTACCTGATGACCGAGGCCGGCGTGGCCGTCTTACCAGGGTCCTCCTTTGGATCCTATGGTGCGGGTTACTTGCGCCTGTCCTATGCCAATTCCCTCAGCAACATTGAGCAGGCTCTGGAGCAGCTGGAGCAGGCGGTGGCGCAACTGACCTAACGCGGCATCATAGCGTCTCCATGCAGCAAAAAGGGGTGAGAGGGGGCGTATAGATCCCGACGGTTCGCTATGGTGTTAATCAATAGACAATCGTTGGGAACATGACTGATCTATGCGTTGCGCAATCATTAGCCGAGCTGGACAAGTATTGGCCTACGGACGGTTACTCATTCGCCAAGAGGACGATGGTGCCCTGCGCTTGTTCCTAGAAACCGATGGCGGCCGAGTATTGCCAGGGGGACTGCTCAGCGACGACGGCGACATGACCGCCGCCAGCGCCGTATTGGCCGATCAGTTTTTCGACCTGTGGGGCATGAGCGATCTGACCCTTAGTATTCAATGTGGCACCCAGGGGCTAGACTCCACAGCGGCATTGCCGGACTCCTCCGACATCGAAACCGCCTTGCTGTAATTCGAGTGTCCCTAACTCCGGAGTCAGGCGCCTGTCTGCCAGAGGTCTAAGGTGGCAGCGATAGCATCGTCAACTGCGGCCCTTGCCTCTACTCGGTCAAGGCCACGCCCGAGCAATTGGTCGTATGGGGTCTCAGCATGGCGGACGTGGGCTTTGACCGCCAGATGTATGGCTGCATTCTCAAGATCGCGAGCGGCTTGGGTCCTACCTACTCGCTGACTGTATTTCTGGCAGGCATGATTGGCAACGAGCAGTTCTCGCCCTTTTGGACACGCAGGGTATAGCTGTCTGATCTTGTCGGCGAAAGCGGCCAGGAATCTCTCGTCTAGCTCTGCACGTCTCGCCGCCGCTCTCTGGCGCTGGCGCTCCCTCGCGTCTGCATCATCCAGGCACTGTTGTTCAGCCAATTCGAGGGCGTCAGCAGTCACCAGCAGTCCCTGGCGTTCGTAGCGTTTACGTGAGCGGCTCCATTGCAGCACCACCGCGACCAGGGGCGAGTGCTTCTTGGCGCGTCTGGTGAGGGCCGGGTTTCCGGCTGGGAGAAAGACCAAGTGGGCCAGGTCCGCACAGTCGAGGCAAAGTGCTCCTTTGTCTGCAACCAGCTGGATCCAAGCCCGTCGCCCCAGCTCATCGCCACACTCTGAACATGTGGCCTCAGATGAGGTGATGAAGACTTTCAGTTCATGACCCACGGCGACACCATCCCACGTTGGCAACGACCTCGGCAGCGATCGCTTTCACGAATTGCCTATTCTCCTCATAGGTCTAAGAGGGCGAGTAACTCCAGAATGACACCATTGGTCCAGCCAAAGCCAATTTCATTGGAACTGTAGCCAAACAAGATTTCCCCAGACACATCGGCGGAGCAGCGCTCGACGTCGTATTTTTCGACGATGGTGCCGCTCTTTTCGAACTCCTGAATCACGAGATTGACAAACTTGATCGCCAGCCGCTCGGCCTCTTGGCAATAGCCGTAGCGGTACAGGCCATAAACGGCAAAGAGCTGCAAGGGAGCCCAGCCAAAGGGGGCATCCCACTGATTGCCGGAGACGTGGGTGCTGGTGAGGAGTCCCCCTGGGGCCTCGAATTTCCACAGGTTGTCTACCAATCGTTGAGCCTGCTGGGGAGCAGCAATGCCTGCCCAGAGGGGAATAAAGGCGGTGGCGAATTCATAGTGGCGCCGTCGCCCGGTGCGGAAATTGTAGTCGCAATAGAGGCCAATGTCATCGTCCCAGAGATAGTCGTCGATGAGGCGATGGCGCTGTTTGGCCCGATCTATCCAAATGGGGACCGAGGCGGGCTGCTCTAGGGTCTGATGGATCAGGGCAATATCGCGCTCCATCTGGTATAGCAAGCCATTTAAACACACGGGAGCATAGTGAATGATGTCGGCGCTGAAGGGACCGAAGCGATCGCTGATGTCGAAGCCAGACTCTCGCATGGAGCGGTCTCCCTGGTAGAAGAGTTCGGTCAGGCAGTCCTGGTCGGCATCGTAGTAGAGGCTGAGGTCATAGTCTTCGACGGGGATGTGTTTGAAATACTCCCGTACCCGGTCGTAGTGGGTGCGACCGGCTTCATCTCGCTCTGAGGCCAGCACCTCCGGGGCAGGACCGTGGCCCAGGGCATTGTAGTGGGAGAGGCCGGTGGCTGGGTTGAGGTGGGGAGGAACGGTCCAATAAAAGTAGTATTTCTCGATGGCGGGTAATACTGACTGCAGCCAGGTGCGATCGCAGGTATACTCAAACAGCTTCAGCACCATCAGGGTGAGTACCGGCGGCTGGGAGCGGCTGAGCATATAGGTGCGATTGGCATTGAGCACCGCCCCATAGTGCTCAATCTGGTAAATAAACTGATCCACCATGCTTTGGGCCATGGCCACCTGGCCATCCCGCAGCAACCCCAACAGAATGAAATAGCTGTCCCAGCCATACATCTCATTGAAACGCCCGCCCGGCACCACATAATCGTGGGGCAGGTAGAGTAAGCCATGGTCGACGATCTCGTCCGCCTCCGCCGGCAGCACCCGGATCTGAATCTGGGCATACTCCTGCGGTGAGAGCACCGCTTGCAGCGCCGCCTCCACGGCCACCTGCTCCTGTCGATTGGAGATATAAAGGGGCCAGGGCTGACCCGGCACATGGTCAATCTTGGCATCCTTAGCGGCTTCCAGCACATGGGCTAGAGACCGGGACAGGGTCTGCCAAGTATCACGGATATAGGTGCGGATGGCGGTGACTTGATCAGAAGTAGGGCGTTCAGCCGTCACTATCGATGGCGGGACTGCGTGGGCGATCACTGTGACATTTCATTAATTAATTCTTTCCCCACGTTATCGATCATCACGGCTAATGAGTAGGGCCACGGGAAAGGTTTGTAGAATCTTGCCGATAGAGATTTGGGACTGGTCTAAGATTTCAAGATCGGTGAGGGCATCCTGCCAGGGCCCCCGCAGAGCACTGGGAATGCTCACATGGGTATCGGCCCAGACGGCATTGCCCAGCGGTTCTTGATCCGGAGTAATCAAGCTGGTCAAGAAGCGGGGAGCAATGGCAATGGCGGTGGTATTGCCGGCATGGCGGGCGAAGGCAATCACATGGTCGGCAAACTGACCATTGACCACTAAGGGATAATAGTCACCGGTTTGAAACACCTCTAGATACTGCTGCCGCGCCGCCAAGGCCCGGATAATCAAAAACAGCTTCAGGCGACCGTCATAACGAGTGGCCTTCAGGTCAGACAGCAGGCTAGTCATGCCGGTTTGGCAGCGACGTTTAATCTCCTGCAGAAAGGATAGACGCTCGTCGTAGTCTACCGGGCGGCGGTTGTCGGGATCGACCAGACTCAAATCCCACAGTTCAGTGCCCTGGTAGAAGTCAGGCACCCCCGGGGAAGCAATCTTCAGTAGCGTCTGGGACAGGGAGTTGTAGAGGCCGTAGGCGGCCACCTTTTCCTGAAACGGACGAAATGCCCGGAAGAACTCATTGTCTGGGCTGGGATCGAGAATCGCCTGCACGAACCGGATAAATCCGGCCTCGTATTCGGTATCCGCCCGTAGCCAGGCGGTGTAGACCTTAGCTTCCCGCACGGCCTTCACCACATACTGGGTAATGCGCTCTAGGAAGGTGCCATGGTCGGTGCCGAAATGATCGTCTTTACCATTGCTGTAGGGAATCTGTTGAAAGGGATAGATGCCCACCAGGGTCTGATAGAGAAAATATTCATCGTTGGCATCGGGAATCACCCGTTTAGCAGTCGTTTGCTTATGGGGCTGGTTCAGCTGCTGCCAGTGGTGCACCTGCTGCGCCCATTCCTGGGGAATTTCCGAGAGCACATTGAGGCGGGCCCGCATGTCTTCGCTGCGTTTGGTGTCGTGGGTGGCGGTGGCGTTGAGGGCATGGGGCCAATGGGCTAGGGTCTTTTGATTGAAGTGGTGGAAGTCGTCGATGGCGATGCCAAAGTGGTCGGGATGGCCCCCCACTTCATTCAGGGAAATCAGCCGGTTGTAGACGTAGAACAGGGTATCTTCAATGCCCTTGGCCATCAGGGGGCCAGAAAATTGCTGGAAGCGCATGACAAAGTGCAGCCACTGATTTTTTTCGTCGTCAGACAGAAAATCTTCGAAATTCAGCAGCAGTAGTTTTTCAATCAGGGTGAGTTCGTTCACCAGTTGAGGTATGCGTTGCTTGGCCTGGGCGATGGCCGTTTCGATATAGTGTTGATCCCGCTGACTGATGCCATTGCGATTGACATAGGTGCAGTAGATAGGAAACTGCACCAGCACCTCTAAGATGCTCTTTTTGAGGCCACTGAGGGTAAAGTCGCGGCCATAGCGGTACTGGCCGGCGATGCGCTTCAGCAGGTGAGCCAGGTTGTCCACATCCCCGACTAGATTGGTTTCGGCGATCAGGCGCTTTTTGGCGATCACCATGTCGGCATAGCGGTCGGTGACGCCACTGACCTGACGATAGATGTCGTTGAAGGCCGATTCATGGGCCTGACAACAAAACAGACTATTGACTTGGTTCAAGAAGTCATAGCCAGAGGTGCCCTGGATCGGCCACCAATTGGGCAGCTCTTCATTCAGCTCGAGAATCTTTTCCACGACCAGGAAAATATCGTCGAGTTTCTCCCGCAGGCGCCGCAGATATTGGGTGGGATCATAGAGGCCATCCAGGTGGTCGATGCGGAGGCCAGTGAAATGCTCTGACTGCACCAGTTGGCTAATCAGGTGATGGGTTTTCTGGAAGACGCGATGATCTTCGACCCGAACGCAGATTAACTCATTGATGGTGAAGAAGCGGCGGTAATTGAGTTCTTCCGCTCCCACTTTCCAAAAGGCTAACCGGAAAAATTGTTCAGAGAGCAAACCATCGAGCAGTTCGAAGCTCTCGGGGCGACCGACTTTGCCATTGAACAGCTTGAGGTTGTGGTCGATGAAGGCTTTGACGTCGTCATTGCTGCTGTAGAGTTCCCACAGCAGGTCTTTGACGAATTCGACCTGGTCTTTGCGTTCCCGGCCGGTGGTTTCAGCGGAGATATTCTTGACGATGTAGAGAATCCCTAGCAGCTTCATGAAATCAGAGCTGCTGCGACCGAGGCTGCGGGAGAGACGCCCCAGATCGTGAGTGAGGAAACGGGCGTAGGATTCTATCCGCAGGGGAATGCGCAGATGGTAGTAGTTGATGTGGAGACCAGCAGCGCTGTAGTCAAGCTGAATTTCGCCGTTTTCTAGGCATTTACCGTAGAAGTCCCCCAGCATCGGGGTGAGCAACTTGCCTTTGAAGTCGTCGTAGGGATGTTCCCATTCGATGTCGAAGTAGTCGGCATATTCGGAGTCGGGGCCATGCTCCAGAATATCCATCAGAAAGGGATTCTGGCTGTCATAGGCCATGTGATTGGGGACGATGTCCTGCACCCAGCCCATGGCCAGGTCGTGCAGGGTGTCCATCAGGGCCGTGAAGTCGTCTTCGCTGCCCAGTTCTGGATTGAGCTGATTGGGATCGACGATGTCGTAACCGTGGCCGCTCCCCTGGCGAGCTTTGAAAATGGGGGACGCATAGATATCGGAAATGCCCAGTTCAGCCAGATACGACAGGATATGCTGAGCATCGCTAAAGCCAAACTCAGGCCGCATTTGGAGTCGATAGGTGGCGATGGGAATACGCATGGGGATTTCCAGCCGTGACGGCAAGGGTGCTGAACTGTCAATGTCAATTAGGTGTTGTGTTCGTATAGCACGCAGCTATGGGCAGGTAGGGGACAGGCGGTGGGCCCGGCCAAGGTGGGGGGAGCGGTGGCCCCAGGCCCTAACCACTGCTCGTCGGCGGAGTCGAGACATTTACTCCAAATGCCGTCCTGGACGATGTCGTGGCTGGCGGCAGCAGGGGCAAAGTTGAGTAACCAGAGCAGCTGCTGGCCTTTGTCGTGGCGATAAACCTGGACCAGGGGCGGATCGTTGCTGGCATTGGCGGTGAGGGTGTGGCGCTCCCGCTGGCGCAGGATGGGGTGATGCGATCGCAGCTGCAGCAATTGCCGATAGAACCGCCACAGCACCCCATGGTGATCGTGATGACGCTGCTGCCAATTTAGGGTACTCTGCTGCACCGTCTTGGGGCTGGCGGCATCGGGGGGCTGCCCCTGCAGGTGAAAGGCTTCGAATTCCCGCTGGCGGCCCTGGCGCACCGCCTCGATCAGATCGGCGTCACCATGGCTGACGAAATAGAGAAAGGGAGCGGTCTCGCCATACTCTTCTCCCATAAACATCAAGGGGATGTAGGGAGACAGCACGGTGGTGGCCGCCGCCAGCTTCAGGGCCTCAAACCCCACCAGGGTCGAGAGGCGCTCTCCCAGCATGCGGTTGCCCACCTGGTCGTGGTTCTGGGCACAGACCACAAATTGCTGGGGCGGACAATCGCTGGCATCACTGCCGTGGTAGCGACGGCGGTGACGGGAATAGGCCCAATCGTAGACAAACCCAGCCTGCAGGGCCTTGGCCAACTGCTCGGCCTGACCAAAGTCTTGGTAATAGCCGCTTTGTTCGCCGGTGAGCAAGGTGTGCAAACAGTGGTGAAAGTCGTCGCTCCACTGGGCGGCTAGGCCATAGCCACCGCGCTGGGGGGGATGAATCACCCGCACATCGTTGAGGTCACTCTCGGCAATCAGATAATAGGGACGGCCCCGCTCCTGACTCAGGGCTTGGGTGGCCTGCTGCAGTTCCGCCAGGATGTGCTTGGCGCCAAAGTCGTAGATGGCGTGGATGGCATCTAGGCGCAGGGCGTCGATGTGATAGTGGCAAAACCAATGCCGGATATTGTCCACCACAAACTGGCGTACCCCAGGACTGTGGGGACCATCGAAGTTAATGGCCGCTCCCCAGGGGGTGCGGTAGGTGTCGGTGAAGTAGGGGCCGAAATCGGCGGTGTAATTTCCCTCCGGACCAAAATGGTTATAGACCACGTCCAGCACCACGGCCAGCCCCTGCTGGTGGCAGGCATCCACCAGGCGCTTCAGCCCCTCCGGTCCGCCATAGGAGTGCTGTACGGCAAAGGGATAGACGCCGTCGTAGCCCCAGTTGCGATCCCCAGGAAATTGAGCCACCGGCATCAGCTCTAGGGCCGTAATGCCCAACTCCTTGAGCTCGGCCAGACGAGGAATAATGGCGTCGAAGCAGCCCTCTGGGGTAAAGGTGCCGACGTGCAGCTCATAGATGACGTAGTCCGCCAGCGGCACCCCAGTCCACTCGCGGTCGGCCCAGGCAAAGGCACCGTGGTCAACCACCACCGAGGGACCATGGACGCCCTGGGGCTGATGGTGGGAGGCAGGATCAGGACGGGTAATCTCGTTGTCTAACCGGAACTGATAGGTGCTGCCAGGCGGGATCTGGTCAGCAACACCTTGCCAATACCCACCAGCTGTTGGCTCCAGGGGAAGCTGACGGGGCTGGGGAGCCAGAATTTCCACGCTCACCTGCTGGCGTTGGGGCGCCCATAGGGTGAAGTGGCAACGATGGTCTCCCAGGTACTGGGCACCGAGGGTCATGTTAGCGATAGCATCCATGGTTTGGATCTTAGGGCGAAATGCCGAAAATGGATGGTATCGTCGGCTCACTTAGGCGACAGCGGGGCTGGCGGTGCTGACAATGCCAGACCATTGCACTTTCTTTTCCCGGCTGCGGCGGTAGGAGAAGAAGTGCTGGGGTTCCTGGTAGGTGCAGTGGGGTGCGATCGCAACTTGCTCTAGGGCGATGCCTAGGTGCATCAATTGCATCAGATTGGCTCGCCGTACATCCAGCCGGAACCGCCCCAGGGTCGGATCCGGTCCAATCGGAGAGTCGGTTAAGGCCTGCACCTTAACCAGGAACGTGTCAGGATCCTCGTCAACATCCATCGCTACAATACTGCGACCCACCTCCAGAGCCACCGGAGTCGACACCTGATACATCTTCCCGGCAATAGCTGGTCCCATGGCCACCCGCAAGTCTGCCAGGCGGCTACCTTGAGTCTGCAGCCGTCGAATCGCCTGGGGGACCACCTGCTGAGCCGTGCCCCGCCAACCGGCATGCACTGCCGCCACATGGCCACTGCGACCATCGGCAATCAGCACCGGGTTGCAATCCGCCGTACAGACCCACATGGCCTGCCAGGGCTGGGTCGAGACCAACGCGTCTGCCTCTGGTCGCTGCACCGTCTTCAGATCCAGAGGCCGAGTCGCCAGGGCCACCTCATCGGCCCCCAGCACCCGATTGCCGTGCACCTGTCTGACTCGATACACCGGGGCCTGCTCCCGCAGTGCTGCCACCATTGTCTCCGGAGCTCGAGGCCAGAATTGCTGAGTGAAAAAGCCATGGGGCCATTCACTCAACAGACTGCAGGTCAGATAGGGCAGTCCCTGCCAGTGCTGCCAATGCCAGGTATGCATAGGGTTATATAGAGAAAAGTTTTTCTAAGGCGAAGAGTAAGGCGAAGAGTGCAGGTATCCAGGTGGGGAACAGCCTTAACGGATGCACTGGACGTTATTCCATAAGCTGTGTCTAGCCTAGTCAAAAATGGAATTGTTTGAGTCCGTGATGCAGTTGCCAAAAAGCGAGCATCCGTCAGGCTGAAGATTAAGTTATAGGTCAAATACCTTAATTTCTTGAAGATTCGTCGATCTTCTTGACAAGAATCGGCAGTAAATAATAAATCTTAGTCCCAGTTTCCGCTGTTTTGAGAGATTTAGGAACAAGTCTCCCCTGATTATCCTTCTCTAGGCTTGGCAGTCATGTACTCAGCCGGCGAGTGCATTGACAATAGATGAGCTGGGATACTGCTATCAACAGCATTCCATCTATCAGATTACTGCCTGAGCAAACGAGTCGAGTCGTCTCGCCTGTGGTGTTGTAGGAATCAAGTCACTCAATGAAATTCACTCAACTGTCTACCTCAGGGTACGTCTCACAGCTTGGTCTCCTAGTGGGCTGCTGTCTAGTGGGCCTGCCCGATCAGTCGCCAGCCATAGGGGCAGAAATCATCGCCGTTGACTCAAAGACACCTACTCCTCAGCTAGGGGCGGAGGCTCGTGCCCGCCCAGCTCCATCAGAATCGGTGCTGACGCTAGCCAATGAGCCGTCCCTATTAACCTTAGAGGCATCAGCTGCCGGAGAAACAGCTAGTGTGCCCCGGCCAGAAGAGTCCTATGAGCTGGGGCAAAGGACAGATGCCCCCCTAACGCTGGAGACAACGTCCCCCTCCGTCGATGGTCTCTCCGATGTGCAACCAGGGGATTGGGCCTACGAAGCCCTGCGCTCCCTAGTCGAAGATTATGGTTGCTTGATGGGCTTCCCAGACAATACCTTCCGGGGCAACCAGGCCCTTAGCCGCTACGAATTTGCCGCCAGCCTATCCGCCTGCCTAGATGCCTTAACCGATCGCCTGACCAGCGGTGAGCTGGATAGCGCTGACCTGACTACGGTGCAGCGACTCCGCCAGAGTTTTGCCGACGATTTAGCCACCCTAGAGGCCGATATTACCGCCCTAGAAACCGATGTTAGCCGGCTCCAGACCCAACAGTTTTCTCCCACGACCCGCTTGTTCGGCCAGGTGATTTATGGCATCCAGCAGCGGACTCCTAACCGAGCTGACTTTTTTCCCGTGGACGGAATCCGGGATACCGACGATCCCGGAGATTCCCTCAATATGATCACCAATGCCCAGCTCTCTTTGTTCAGCCGGTTGACCCCTCGCAGTTTTCTGCTGATGGGGTTGCAGGCAGGTCAAGGCAGTACCTTTCCCCGTCTCAACAATGATGTACGCTTGGGCTTCGAGGGGGATACCGACTTCAACCTAGTGGTCAGTGACCTCACCTATCGCCAGCTGATTGGCGATCGCTTTGCCTTGATTGCCGGAGCCCGGGGCGTGAATCCAGTGAATGTGTTTCGCGGCGCCAATCGCATCGAGAGTGCTGGCTCTGGTCCCTTGTCTGCCCTGGCTCAGCGCAATCCCATCATCAACATTGGCCGGGGCGATGCGGGCCTCGGGTTTGACTGGCAGATAAGCGATCGCATCAGTCTGCAGGGGGTCTATGCCGCCGCCGATGAGGCCGATCCCCAGATTGGACTCTTCGAAGGAGACACCACCCTCGGCTTCCAACTCAGTTTGGCCCCCGTGGATGAGATAGACCTGGCCCTGCATTACATCAATAGTTTTTCTAACACGGGTAATTTATTTACCGGCAATGGGGATGCCCAACTCACCGCCGGAGATGCCACCACCACCAACGCCATCGGTGCTACCCTGGCTTGGGATGTAAACCCATTCTTAACCTTGGGAACCTGGGGCGGCTACACCAGGTCGGTCACTCCTGGAGAGGTAGGCTCCGTAGAGACCATCAACTGGATGGTATTCGCTAACTTTCCCGATCTGTTTGGGGAAGGCCACATGGGAGGCATTTACGTGGGACAACCCCCTCGCATCAGCAGTAGCACCTTGAGACAGGGGCAAAACATCCCTGACTTGCTGGCAGGAGGATTAGGCGATCCGGACGATCAACCCGGCAGAACCACCCACATGGAGCTGTTTTATCGCTATCAAATGACTCCCAATATCAGCCTGACCCCTGGCTTCATTGTGATCTTTAACCCGGCCCATACCCCGGATAGCGAAACCATCGGCATTGCCGCCCTGCGCACCACCTTTACCTTTTAGGATTAACGTTGCGAGTCTATGGACCTGAGCTGGATATCGTAAGGAGTGCACCCATGACTGTCCCCCTGATTAAAACAGCCCTGACCGCCATCACCAGCGGATTAGCCCTGACCCTGGCCGCCCTGCCAGTGTCGGCTCAGTTAACGGTAACGGGGGGCAATGCCACCCTGAGCGATACCGATGTGTTCATTCCTAGTGATGGCACCATTAACGATGCCACCGGGGCCGCCACTGGCGACACCGATACCCGAGCCGTCATCTATGAGAGTACGCTGCAGGAAGAGGGATTTCTCATCCAAACCCTACAGGGGGATATTCCTACTAATGCCATTTTCAGGCTATCGACCTTGCCGGTGATCCAGGCGGCTGGCAATGGGGGCGAGCCGACGTTGACCAATTTACCTGCCAATCTGGTAGATTCCACGGGGAACATCTTAGGCACCTTATCCCTGCGTTCCATTAGCCCCGGGGGTCCCACCTTCGTCAACATTCCCACCACTCTTGATTTCCAGGTCAGTGCCTTCAGTAATCTCACCAATTCTGGAGATCTGACTGAATTCATTAACCCTGGCTGGATTTTGCAAGAAACCGGGTTTGTCGTTGATGCGCCCTCGGCAGCCGGGGTAGTGCAGCGACGCACCCCAGTACGGCTGGTGCAGTATCAGCCCGGCACTGCTCCTCCAGGAGGCACGGCCACTGCCGAAGACCAGGTGGTTTTAGGGAACTTGGTGCCCTCAGAGGGCTATACCCCTCAACCGGGCTGGGGAAGGGGTTGCCATCGACGACATCAGCCTTACCTTCACGGATGGTCGCATCGATACTCCGCCCGGCTTCACCCTGGAAGGGGTGGCTCCTACGGTAGAGCCCGGGGTGCTGGTGGCGCGACTGCGGGACGATACCTCGGATGTGGTCTACATCAGTCTCTTTACCGATGTCGAAATCGTTGAGATTCCCTTTCCACCGACTGATGGTGATGATGACGGCGACGATGATGATGATGGTTTTGATGACGACGATGACCTAGGCGATGATGACCTAGGCGACGATGACGACGATGACGACGATGACCTAGGCGACGATGACCTAGGCGATGATGACGACGACGACAACGACGATGACCTAGGCGATGACGATGACCTAGGCGACGATGACGACGATAGCTTCGGCCAACCCAATCCCTTTGATGGCAGCAGTCAGTTCACGCCGGTATACCCACGCTTTATCTTCGTCGGTGGATTTATCTTCCAGAATGTCCCCTCCGGTCGCTGGTTTGACCCTCCCATGGCCGATGGGTTCCAGTACCGTATGCAGCCCCGCAATGTGCCTGTAGGTCTGGCCAGCCGCGTGTTTCCCGGTCTTACTGGGGTCGGGGAGGCCTCGGATGCCGTGTTTACGTCCATCAGCGGCTTCCCAGAAGGAGTTGATGATGATGATCGCTTCCTGGTCTCGGTGGACGGGCAAGTCCTAGGCCGCTTTGGCCCCGGCGATACTCTCAGCTTCGGGGACTATGCTGATGTTCTAGGCGACCAGTTGGTCGATGGTGGGGTGGCTCAGTTCACCATCACGGAAATTGATCCGGCAGTGGACTCTAGCAATCCGGTGGCATTTCCCCTGAAGCTGGAGTTCAATACTGCAACTGCTAGCTTTGAAATGCGAGCTCTGGAGGCCATGACGACCTCTCAAGCCTCTGATGCCGCGGTCACTCCAGATCCCTAACGGTAGGGTGCCAACTTCTCCAGGCTTTCCGGCATCATAAGTGGGGAGAGTTCTACACTGCGACCTACTTGAACCAAGCTCAGATCCTGAAGGCCCTGGAGGACCATCCTGACGCCTTGGGGGTAATTCCTTCCTATCGGGCAGTTCGGCCCCATTTAGATGTGCAAATCTACGACTGCCTAGAGTCTACCAATCACCATCTGTGGCAGTTACTAGACCAGGGAGCTACCGCTGGCACGGTAGTCATCGCCCGCCGCCAGTGGGCCGGTCGGGGGCAGTGGGGCCGCCGGTGGCAGTCCCCCGAGGGCGGCCTCTATCTGTCGCTCCTGTTGGAGGTGGAGGTGCCGGTACAGGAGCAGGGGATGTTGACCCTGGCCAGTGCCTGGGGCCTGGCCACCGCCTTGGTGAAGGTGGGCTTGCCCATTCAGATTAAATGGCCCAATGACCTGGTGGTGATGGGCCGTAAGCTGGGAGGCATTCTCACAGAAATCCGCCGGGAGAACCACCAAATTCGCTATGCCGTCATCGGGGTTGGCCTGAATTGGGCCAATCCGGTGCCTGACTCTGGGATTACCCTGAAGACCCTGCTAGAGCAGACAGGGGGGGCTGGCTTAGAGACCCTTGAGAGCTTGGCAGCACTGACCCTACGGGGGTGTTTTGCAGGGCCAGCAGTTCTGGCAGGATCGGGGCTCGGCTGAGTTGGCGGTGGCCTATCAGCAACGGCTAGTGAACCTAGGGCAAGCGGTTACTGTGGCGGGTCAACCAGGCAGGGTGATTGGTGTGGCTGGTGATGGTCGCCTCTGTGTGCATCTCGATGGCGCTACCAGAGAAAAGGCGACCCTGCGATATCTACAGCCAGGCGAGATTCATCTTGGCTATGGACTGTAGTCAGGACTACATCAATATGAAGCCAAGATAAAAAGACCGGCCCTGAAAGGCGATCGCACCCGGATGCCCCCTAACAAGCCATGCATTAAGAAGCAATTAGGCTAGTTCATCGGGTAGCTTGCTTGAGACTGAGGCAGCAAACGGGCTATTTCCAGCTCAACATCGCCATGGCAGCCTCCAGTTGATGTTTTCGTGGTTAGATCGTGACCTACCGTCTCCACAGTTCCCTAACCCCAACCGCCGCTTCCAGGCGAGAGGCACTGTATCGAGCCGCTGGTCTCCTGGGTGGGGTCAGCCTAGTGCATAGCAGCCTGGGCATGGTCTGCACCCCCGTCATTGCCACTGAGCCAGTGTCGGCACCTGCGGCTGCCCCAGACACAACCACCCCCGCTACGGAAACCATTCCTACCCCTTCCCCGTCTGCAGCTAGTGGGGCCAACACTGAATACGTCAGGTCCCACGTTCTCTTCGTCAGCCCGGGCATCTACGACACCTATGGGGTCCTCTGAATCATCTCCTCAGCCTATCTCTAATCCCTCGACTGCCGATGCCGTGGTTACGGCTACCAACCCCGCCAGTTCTCCAGTAGAATCGACACAGGTTTCAGCAGATTCGCTACCCTCAATGGGGGAGGTGACAGCCCCTGTGACCTCTCGTCCTGCCAGCCCTGATAGGGTATCGGAGCCGTCCCATCCGGCTACCTCAGCACTGGTCCGACCCTCCGACGTTTCTGGCTGGCCCAGACAACTCCGTAGCCCAACGACGCATCCCCGCAAAGATCCCTCCATGGCCCATAAGGTACCCGATCAACGTCCTAACTCGCCGCGCCTCTTGCAGCACACTCTGGGCATCGTCAGTGGCCTCAGCTTACTCAGTAGCGGCGCGGCGGTAGCCAACCCTGCTTCCACGCCCGTTGCGGGGCCCCAATCGGCCACCGAACTGCTGGCACCCGCCCCTGCTGCCCCATCGGGATCGACGGCATCGACCGATCCAGGTGCCTCCGCATCCCAGAAACCGTCATCCCCAGAGCGGGTTCCGGCGTCGATTCCAACTGAAACCGATGCTCCAGCTGACTATGGCAACGTCTTTATCGACTCGACGGACTATAGCCTGGGCGCCACCGAGAGCCCTGACAACCCCACCTTGATCTTCTCCGAACGGTCCAGTGGCTGCCAGGTCACCGTTAGCCAAGGGCAACCCCTGGGAACCCAGTGCACCGGCCAGGCCTCGAGCTCATCGGCAGCTGGGACGACAACTCAGGGCAACGATGGCGTTCGCCTGGGCCCTGTCAACATCAGTCGTCAGGGGGTTAGCGTAGGCAACACCACTGTGATCAGCCGCGAGGCCATCAATCGTCGCATTCAGCCCCTAAATCTATTGCGCCGGGGACAGCAATCCTTCGTCTTTCCCCTCTCGATTCCAGCACCGATTACGTCCCTGTTTGGGTGGCGGGTGCACCCTATCTTCGGCGACCAGCGCTTTCACTCAGGCACCGATCTGGCAGCCCCCACAGGGACGCCAGTGCTAGCTACCCAGGCCGGGCAAGTGGCTGTGGCAGATGCCATCGGCGGCTATGGCCTCACCGTGATCCTGCGCCATGGCGAGGGCGACTTAGAGTCTCGATACGCCCACCTATCGCGCATTTTGGTGCAGCCAGGGGAATGGATCGAGCAGGGGGATGTGGTTGGCCTGGTGGGAAGCACCGGGAATTCCACCGGTCCCCACTTACACTTTGAGATGCGCCAACTCACAGCTCAGGGGTGGGCCGTTGTCGATCCGAGCCAGGTGCTGCAGCAGAGCGTCGCGCAATTGATCGACCTGATCGATAACCCGCTACAGGCGTTGAATCGTCCGGCCGACGAGTCTAGTGCCGAGTCCTCAGCTTCAGGTCCCTTGCCTCACCGTCCAGCCCAGCCGAATGCCAGCTAAGTCCTCTATAGCTGGCCTTGAGAGAATCGGTATTTGCCTGCAATGGAGTAGTCACTTCCCTATGTTGCCGCCCATGTCACCGCCCCTGTTGCCGATAAAGGATCTGATGAAGCCACGGATACAGCTGTCGCCCCGCTCACTGGCGGCGGTCTTGATGGGAGTGGCTCTGGGCGCCTTGATGCCGTCTGGGGTCAGGGCTGACATGTCCCTGAGGCAATACGACCCAGTGGAGCTGACGACGCCTCAGCCAGTGCTATCGGACTCGATCGCCCAGTCCATCTTGCGGATCGTCTACGGGGTGACCCAGAGCGACTAGAGGCGGAGTTGCTTCCCGTCCCAGAGGCGATTCATCTTGTGCTCAAACTCCAGGACCGCAGACTCTATGTGTATCGGGGGGGGGGAGACCCTAGAGGCTAGCTATCCGGTGGCAGTAGGGCGACCCGGCTGGGAAACCCCGACTGGGCAATTTCGAGTGTTTGCCATGCTAGAGAACCCAGGCTGGACCAATCCCTTTACGGGGGACGTGACGCCGCCAGGTAACGCCAATCCCCTAGGGCAGCGCTGGATTGCCTTTTGGACCGATGGCAGCAATGACATCGGCTTCCACGGCACCCCCAACCGGGACTCCGTGGGCCGGGCCGCCTCCCATGGCTGTGTGCGCATGTATAACGAGGATATCCGCGAGTTATATGCGCAGGTGCGCTTGGGCACCGTGGTTAAGGTGGAACCCTAGCGGCATTACCAGAGGGCCCGGGGATTCTGGGAAGTGTCAGCAGCCTCCTCTGGGGCGTCGGCATCTGAGGTCTCATCTGTAGAGGTCTCATCTGTAGGAGAGGCCTCTGGATCAGGGGATGACGCTGCGCCCGCTTCGCTCTCTGAGGGACCATTCTCTGAGTCTGCCTCAGGAGTGGGAGAGGCAGTCCCATCATCTGGCCCTTCTGGCGCCGGGGTGGGTTGGGGTTCGGACTCGGAGGCCGGTGATTCTGCCTCTTCGGGTGAGGCTTCTGGTGCCGGGGTCGGTTGAGGCTCGGTGGCGGGTTCCTCAGGACTTGGGGTTGGAGGGGGAGCATCTTGAGCCCAGGCCGAAGGCAGGGTGGCTACCGGTGCCGCCAATACTACCGCAGTCAGAACGGTAATCTGGCTGATGCGGCCTATCTGCCCCGCCATCATGCGCAAGAGCCCCTGGCCGTTGAGCTGATTAATCCCAGGGTCTGAGCAGGGCGTTAACGGTGATTGCTGAGTACTAACCATGGTGATTCACCCCTCAGGTGTGGTGGTCTTGGGGTCGCTAGGGACGCCGCGATCGCATGATAAGGTATCGTCGCCGACGAAGCGACCATCTTGCCAATTTCCCGAGGTGGAAGACCCATCCGGGAATAGGAAAGTTCCCCAACCGTGGCAGCGATTGTCCTGAAATTGACCGATGTAGTAGTGGCCACCCTCTAACATCCAGATGCCAATGCCCTGAAAGTCATCATCCTGGAACTGGCCCATGTAGCGACGGCCACTGTCAAAGGTGAAGGTGCCACAGCCGTTGCGTTTGCCCCCTTGAAATTCGCCATCGTAGCGATCGCCGTTGGGGTAGACCATGGTGCCGCGGCCATCGGCAGGCGCACCATTCTCGATGGAGCCATAGAATTCGACGCCATTGGCATATTCGTAATCGGCGGGGCGATTGGGCAATGGCCCTGGGGCTGGCTCATTACAGGGCAATGAGGACACATCGATCTCACCACTGGGCAGATCCGCTAGCGGATCTGCCAGTGGCCGTGGTCGTAGGATGACGACGAGCAGGGATGCGATCGCAAGGCCCACCATACCGATTCCTGCCGCCCATAGCGTCCATCGCGGTCCAGGATACTGACTAGGCCCAGGGCGATTGGTGTCTACCGGCGAGGGTAGACTAGTCGCTACTGGTGGCTCAAAGGTCTCCCGCACCCAACGGGCAAATTCATCCGTCGCAAAGGTCCGATCGGATGGCTGCCGCTTTTCGGGCACGGCGCCCCAGTAGACATAGTCGCAGTGCACTCCCGAGAGATCCGTTTGAGCATTAACTTGCCACGCCTGTACACAGGCTCCCGTCAGCGTCGCCCCAGAGAAATTCGTCCCCAGGGCCTCCACCTGGGTCAAGTTGGCTTGGACAAAGTGAGCATGGCTAAAATCGGCTCCGCTCAAATTCGCCTGATGCAAGTTGCCATGGCTAACATTGGCTTTGCTGCCATAGGCATTATCGAGATTGGCCCCCTGCAGATTGGCCCCCTGCAGATTGGCGCCGATCAGGCAGGCGCGGTCGAGATTGACCCGAGCCAAATTAAACTCCCGTAAATCGGCTTCAAACAGATAGGCCGCCGTCAGATCTGGACTGTCATCGGGATGGTCCTCTCGCCAGCGATTCCAGGGCTCAGCCCCCTGCTTGATCAGCTCTAGATAGTCGATCTCAGTCACGACAATCCCCTTGGTGGTTTAGAGACATATACCCAAGCCCAGCTCGAGAGCGGTTTTAAGCCCCCTTACGATTTTGGACTACAGTGTACCCACATCTGGCCCCCTCCCCTTCAGTCTCTTCTGCCCAAAATATTGCATTTGTCAGGTAGCTTAGGACATTGAGAATCGCTCCCATGCCTAGACTAGGGAGCTACCTGACCGCAACCGTCCTAAGCATAGGCACGGTTGCTATAGGCCCGGGACTTTGACATATCCGGCTACTCTAAAATGCCGACCAAGATCCGCACCAAATCATCTAGATCATCGGGTAGCGTATACGCCCCAATATCTTGAGTGATTATGGGATTATTAGGGTCCAAGGTGCCAAAGATCCAGAGGTTGCCGATGGTGACGGCTCCATATAGCCGCGATGGAGCCTCTTCCAGCATTGCCGGCGCAATCATTTCTACGGCCAGTTGAGTGAAGCCACGGGTCAGGTCATCTCGTTTGGCTGCCACGACCACGAGATAGTGCTCTGCTCGAATCGGATAATCTAAGCTGCCTTGCAGCCAGTTGTTGACCTTGAGGGGATACTCAATCCGCAGTATTTGCTGGCAAATGACCGCAACTCGACTCAGAGGATATTTGGAAAGTACCCTGCAACCTTACTCCAGACTAACTTTTGGCCAACAGAACCATACGCTCTAAAACGCCTGCCTTACAGGCCTTTCAGCCAAGTTTCCAAATGTCCTCTCAGAATGGGAGCGATTAAAATTTCTCGCTTGGCGGTCTCGCTGGTCAGGGGGACGAAGGGCAAGGTATAGGTGGCATCCTCTTGCAGAATCTTCAGGCGCGACATAGAAAGACTCCCGTCTCTTTACTCTGCTTCCGATAGCTGGCCAGCTGCCAGGATGATCTCCACCGTCAGGGTTAGCTCTGGACACGTCGGAGATACCAGTGGCTGATTGCCGCCAAACACCGCCTCCTCGTACATGCCTTCAGTTCCCAGCTTCTCGAAAACATAGCCATCTGAAGCCTAAACGACGAATTTCAGTATCGAGGCACTGCTGAATGAATTTAGCTATCAGCATATGCCGAAACGTTGGTGGCGTCATTTCGACCAGTGCTCCATCCACCAGTTCGTAGCGGGCGGCAGTACCGTCGTCATCGGCGACATAGTCTTCAAAGCTGATCCCGGCTGTGGTGGTTGACGGTGTCATCACACCCCCTCCAGAGAAACGGTCTACGATACTAAGGTGCTGTAATCCTTTCCAACTCCCCCGAACGACTTCGAGTCGCGCCCCTAACGGCTGCTCTGAGGGCTTAGGGGCAGATCGACTGGGGCAATGACCTGGGCCTTGACTTGCGATCGCAACAGCAGTCGCACCAGCCGCAGGGCCTGATGCCGATAGAGGGGCATGGGAAACACCCCAGGCAACTGCGTCATAAACTGGCGGGCCAGGGCCAAGTCACAGCCAGAGATCAGGGCCAATTCATTGGCACCCTGGAACCGAGCGTCGGCCGTTTGCACCCCATCGATGCGGACGCGCCACCACTTAATCGCCATTTGCCCCTGCTCGATGCGACGCAGCCCTCGAATCGTCGACAGCACCACCAATCGATCACCTATCTGTAGCCGCAGATCTTCCATGGGCATAATTGCCGGAGCGGCATGACCCACCCGTTGATACCAGAGCGGCACGACCCCATAGCCATAGGCCACCTCCGAGAGCAATAGCCCCTGCAGGGTATCCTCTAGGATAATCTCATACTGGGTCACCAACACCGTCTGATGATACAGCCGAAATAGACCCACCACATTTTCGCCAAAGGCCGCCCCAGCGAAGGCTTCTGCCGATAACGCCGACGAACACAGCACCTGGGCGTAGGGAAACAAGCGGGCTACCTTATCGCTAAAGAGCTGGTCATAGGTGCGGATAATCAGGCGACAACGAGGATTGGTGCGATAGGCCATTAAGCCCATCTCCAGATTCAGCATCTCATCCTCACTCACCGCCACCACACTCTTGGCCGTTTCGATGTTGGCCTTGTCTAGCAGCTGGTTCAGTTCCCCCACAATCAGCGGTAGCTGAGGTAAGGACTCGCCATTGGCCGCCTGCCGAGTGATGCCCACCACTACCTGCTGTAACTCCTGTAAGAGACTGA
This sequence comes from Halomicronema hongdechloris C2206, assembly GCF_002075285.3. Lineage (GTDB taxonomy): Bacteria > Cyanobacteriota > Cyanobacteriia > Phormidesmidales > Phormidesmidaceae > Halomicronema_B > Halomicronema_B hongdechloris. The sequence continues at coordinate 5,263,503 of NZ_CP021983.2, forward strand.
CCACCCGTCGTCCCACTCGTCCCAGGGCAATGACCACCACATGGTTCTCCTGGGGAATAGGTGGACGCCGGGTCAGGAATTCAAACTGGAGGGTCAGTAATTTCTCCGTCAGCAGAGCATAGAGGACACCGATTAATGCCGTGCCGGCCAGGGTCATGAGCAAGCTAAACCCGGGCAACCACCAGGGCAAGGGCTTCTCTAGGGCGAATTGACTGAAGAGTTCGGTGTAGCCTCCCAACAACAGCCCGGCGGTGGCATAGAAAGCATCCATCAGGGTCGGTGACACTCCGGTTGCCAGCATCAATATCGTGCTGAGGATGCAGAGGCCAACCACGGTAATGCCACACAGCAGCGCCACCCGCCGAATCTGCTCCCGGTAACTGACCTGCCAAAACTGGACTAGGGCTCGCTTAATGTCGGGCCAGCCCCGAAACTGTTGCAGGGCTTGGCCTAGTTCTCTCCAGGTCCAACAGTAGTGGCGGCGCTGCCGGGAGGGGGTGGTTGAGGAGTCTATGGTTGCTTCCACGGTGACCACCTCATCGCCTTCGCGAACGGTGGTATTGGGCAGCCAGGTATAAAACTGCTCAGAAGGGCTGTGAAAATGGGTGCTTTCCGGCATCGGCCGGTTGGCCGGGATGTGGCGCAACACTTGTCGGTGCCGACTCTCGAGTTCATACAGACACCGGCGATTGCGCCAGGGATGATGGCGATGCACGATTTGCTTGCGGACTCGAAAGTGGACTTGCCCCACCTGAAAAAACCCGATTAACTCATCGCTATAGGCGGACAAGGCAAAGGCTGGAGCCGCCAATTGGGTGGGCTCAAAGGCGACGAAGTTAGTCAGCTGCAGTCCCAGCAGGTCGTTGAGGTTCTGTTTGTCTGAACGCACCACCAACCGCACGGTGGGATTTAGCACCCGGGCGGTGAGGGCCGCCTCTAGGTTGACCCGTTCGTTTTCGGTCACCAGCAGCACGGCTCGACAGTGGCTGACTCCGGCTTTTTCTAGGATCTCACTGTGGCAACAGTCACCAATTAATAATTGCTCTAATAGGTCGGGGAGATGGGGAACTTCCCATTGCTGGGGCGGATTGATATCCACGGCGCTGACCACGACTCCAAAGGTCTTGAGGTGAGCAACACAATGCTGCCCAAGACTACCCAGACCGCAGACGAGGAAGCGATCGGGTTGACCACTGAAGGATGACCAGGAAGATGTAGCAGGGGGCATAGATCGGGTGAGTGCCTAGGGCCTATTTTATGGGAGAGTCAAGGGCGGGCAGATGACGAGGTAATGGGTCCCCCATGGGCATGGTGGACACGATACCCAGTGGACTGATCCCGATCTACTTCACGGTGTTCCTAGCCAATTCCGGCATGGGGGGTGTTGTCAAGATCGAGGTTCGGTATACTAAATCCTTGGCATTTTAGCGGGATATCGCCTTGAATTGGCTTGCCTGGATTCCCCTATGCGATCGCACCTTGCGTGATTGGGCTACCGAAGCCCGTTTACTGCGATGGCTCACCCTGATCTGGTTAGTGATCGGATTAATTACTCTATTTTCGGCCTCCTACCCGGTGGCCCTAGCCGAACAGGGCAATGGATTGCAATACATTCAGGTGCAATTACTCTGGGTATTTTTGGGGCTGTTGCTATTCAAAGCCGTGGTCCATACCTCCCTAGATCGGTTGCTGCGGCTCTCAGGCATCGCCCTGCTGTTGATCTTAGGGCTCATTCTGTTAACCCTGACCTCGGCCTTGGGCGTCACCGTCAATGGCGCTACCCGTTGGCTCCCCCTCGGCCCCTTTCTCCTACAACCGTCAGAATTAATCAAACCCCTACTGATTCTGCAGGCAGCCCGGCTATTTGGTCAGTGGCATCAGTTGGGCTGGCTGACGCGCCTGCTGTGGTTGAGCATTTTCGGGGCGGTGCTAGGGACCATCTTGCTACAACCCAATCTCAGCACCGCAGCTATTTGCGGCGTGTTGCTCTGGTCCATCGCCCTGGCGGCAGGGTTGCCCTATCGATATCTGGGACTGACGGCCCTGGGCGGTGTCGGCGTGGCTACCATCAGCCTGCTGCAGAATCCCTACCAGCGCCAGCGGATCACGGCATTTCTTGATCCCTGGGCCGATCCTACCGGCAGCGGCTACCAACTGATTCAAAGCTTATTGACCATTGGCTCCGGGGGGCTGTGGGGTCAGGGCTATGGCATGTCGCAGCAGAAATTGAGTTACTTGCCGATTCAATACACTGACTTTATTTTCTCGGTGTATGCCGAAGAATTTGGCCTCATCGGCAGTTTGGTCTTGTTGCTGCTGCTGGCCACCTATGCCTCTGTGGCATTACTGGTGGCCTATCGCGCTCGCCATGCCCTGCATCGGTTAGTCGCAGTCGGGGCCATGGTGCTACTGGTGGGGCAGTCCTTGATGAATATGGGGGTGGCGACCGGCTTATTGCCAACCACGGGGCTTCCCTTTCCCTTGTTTAGCTATGGCGGCAGTTCTATGATTTCGAGCCTGGTGACGGCGGCGTTGCTGGTGCGGGTAGGGCGGGAGATTCATGGAGCCGATGTCACGCTGCTACCCACAGCCCCAGCGCCGCCAGCGCCGTCTAAGGTGACTTTCCTACGGCGACGGTCTTGACCTTGGGGGCAGCCCGCTTCGATAGAATTGGGAAGGTAATCGTTAGCTGGCGTGTGATGCTGGAGACGCTTCAGACCGATCTATATTCCCTCAGCCTCTGGGCTGATCACCAAGTCGCTGAGCAGTTGGCCCATGTCTCTGGCCTCAGCCTAGGGATCTTGCTCTTGGCTGGATTACTGACCAGCCTATCCCCCTGTATGTTGTCGATGCTGCCAATCATGGTGGGCTACATGGGGGGCTATGACGCTAAGCATCGGGGGCAGGCCCTGTTGCAGGCCTCAGGCTTTGCCCTAGGGTTGGCGACAACCCTGGCCATCTTGGGGTTAATTGCCGGTGGCGTGGGCCGTGTCTATGGTCAAGTCGGGTGGGGGCTGCCCATTCTCGTTAGCGTGGTGGCGATTCTCATGGGGTTGAATCTCTTGCAGGCTCTGCCCTTACCGCTGCCATCCCTGGGCAATCTCACCTTTCTAGAGCAGGAAATTCCCGTGGGGGTAAAAGCCTATCTCTTGGGGTTGACCTTTGGGGTGGTGGCCTCTCCCTGCAGTACGCCGGTATTGGCCACCCTGCTGGCCTGGATCGCTAGCACGGAAAAGCCCTTGCTCGGCGGCATTTTCCTGTTAACCTACACTATCGGCTATGTGTTTCCCGTGCTCCTAGCGGGCACTTTCACCGCCACCCTGAAGCAACTCCTGCAGCTACGGCGATGGTCTGGCTGGATTACCCCCACCAGTGGGGTATTGCTGGTCGGGTTTGGGGTCTTTTCCCTGCTGCTACGGTTGCTTCCCACTGCCCTGGCCTGATATTCGGCCCTTACCCAGACACTAGACTATGGCATCGGAGGCTTCTTTCATGACGGTTGGCTGGCAAGCTCTGAAGCGATACATTCAACGAGATCTGCTGCCCCTGCTGGCAGATCTGCGCCTGGCCATCGGCCTCTTGTTAGCCATCGCCGGATTTAGCATTGCCGGTACCGTGATCGAGCAGGGCCAATCCCTGGCATTTTATCAGGCCAACTATCCCGAGGATCCTGCCCTGTTTGGCTTTCTCAGTTGGCAGGTGTTGCTGGGGCTGGGGTTGGACCATGTCTATCGCACTTGGTGGTTTCTGGCCCTGCTGATTTTATTTGGGGCCAGTCTGACGGCCTGCACCTTCACCCGCCAGTTCCCAGCCCTGAAAGCGGCTCGCCAGTGGCGCTACTATACCCGGCCGCGGCAGTTTCAAAAGTTGGCCTTGAGTACAGAAGTGTCCCAGGGGTCCCTGGCCGCCATGGTCGGTTTCCTGGGGCAGAGGCGTTATCGGGTGTTTCAGTCAGACCATACCCTCTATGCCCGTAAGGGGATCGTGGGGCGCATTGGTCCCATCGTGGTCCATGCCAGCATGTTGATCATCCTGGCCGGGGCCATCTTAGGGGCCATGACCGGCTTTTCTGCCCAAGAGATGGTGCCCAGCGGTGAGACCTTTCAGGTTCGCAATATCCTCGATGCTGGCCCCTGGGCCCAGGCCCAGATTCCGCGGGACTGGTCGGTACGGGTCAATCGCTTTTGGATCGACTACACCCCCGATGGCACCATCGATCAGTTTTACTCGGACCTATCGGTTTTGGATCAGGCCGGCGACGAAGTCGATCGCAAGACCATCCATGTGAATGAGCCCCTGCGTTACCAGGGGGTTACCCTCTACCAGGCCGACTGGGGCATCGCCGCCGTGCGGGTCAAGTTGAACAATAGTCCGGTGTTGACGGTGCCGATGCGGCGCCTAGGGCCAGAGGAGATGGGCCGGTTTTGGGGAACCTGGCTACCCACCGATCCCGATCTGAGTGAGGGGGTGTCTCTGCTGGCTAAGGATCTGCAAGGGATGGTGCTGGTGTATGACCAGTCGGGCAAGTTGGTCTCAACGGTCCGCGAGGGGATGGCCACCGAGGTAAATGGTGTCGCCCTTTCCCTGGTGGATGTGGTGGGCAGCACTGGTTTGCAGATCAAGGCCGATCCTGGCATCCCCCTGGTGTATGCCGGATTTGCCCTGCTGATGGCGGGGGTGTTGATGAGTTATGTGTCCCATTCCCAAATCTGGGCCTTGGAAGTGGACGGCCGGCTCTATGTAGGGGGACGGACGAATCGGGCCCAAGTGGCCTTTGAGCGGGAACTGATGGAGCTATTGGATCGGTTGAGCGCTCAGACTGAGGCGCTCCCCCTGGCGACGGGCCTCTCGACCAGTGCCAGCTCAGGGGCTTGACTCGAGGGTTGCCAATGGGCCTGTGGGAAAATGTTAAACTTTAACATTTATCATGTAGATCTGACTGTATAGAGCTAAGAGGATACGACCATGCCTGAGAAGAACTACTCTTGGAAGGGCAGCTGGAATGCTGGATTGGTACTCCTGATATTAGCCCTGGTAGCTGGAGTGCTCCTGATTGCCTCAGGCTTTAGTGGCTAATGAATGAAGGACAAGCGCCACGGACGTGATATCTCACGTCCGTAGATCACAGTTTGAGATCACAGTTTGAGATCACAGTTTGAGATCACAGCTGGCCTCTGGACATCAGGTCCCTGCCAGGTCGTTGAACTGGGCTCGAATGGTCTCGATGCGATCGCGATTCACCCCCAGATCTGATTGGCCCAGGCGGGAGGCAGAGCGCACTTGAATCACCGAATTGGGGGCATCTAGGTAAAATTCCACATCGTCGACAAAGCCCATCAAGCGGCTGCGGGCTTCGGCATAGAGGTAATCCTCGCGTTCAGTGATGATGTCAGTGCGGGGTTGCCCTTGTAGCACCTGTTTGAGACGGGCCATGGCTGTGGCGGCATCAGAGGAGTAGGTCAAGGGTGCGATCGCATGCTCGGCATCGGCATCTTCGCGACTGACCACACAGTTAGGTGAACTAGGACACGCGGCCAACCGACCATCATCTTGAACCCCCAGGGTATCGGGGCGGGTACCGGCAAAGAGGCCACTGAGACCAGGAATCGCAGCAATGTACATAGGAGACCCTGAAACAGTATGGGGTGATGCGGCCAGGGCTGAGGAACTTCCCCCCAACCAAGCGCTCACCAGCAGCATAACAGCGAGCGTCACGGGAATCAGTCTGCACACCATAGAAGTTTGGGGATAACGTCTTTACAGAAGTTTACTAAAATTTTGGCATCCCGATCATGGCTTCCAGTTCGTCACCGCCGCTGCAACCTCCACCGCAAGAGGTCGTCGACCAAGTGATCGACAGGTTAGAGGCAGAACTGCCGACCCTATTCGAGACTGACCTAACCTACGACATTTACACTCAAGACATTCTGTTCAAGGATCCGGTGAATCGATTCCGCGGCAAGTTCAACTACCGGATTGTGTTTTGGACATTGCGGTTTCACGGACGCCTGTTTTTCACTGAGTTGCACTTTGACCTGCACCGGGTTTATCGCCAAGCGACTCGACACATTCGAGCCGACTGGACCGTGCGCGGCACCCTGCGCCTACCCTGGCGACCTCGAATTTTATTCAATGGGGTATCCGATTACCAGCTCAATGCAGCAGGGCTGATTTACCAGCACATCGACACCTGGGACCGCCCTCCCGGGGACGTGTTGCGGCAGTTCTGGCGCGGACCTGGTGGGGGAGTGAAGGATGAAGGATGAAGGATGAAGGATGAAGGATGAAGGATGAAGGGTGACTTATTACTCGTCACTCGTTACTCGTCACTCGTTACTCAATCACCCCAACACCCCATCACCCCATTTACCTACCTTGCCGCCCTCCGTCCTCCGTCCCCACCATGGGCGTCGTGCTAGGGACAGCGATACACTAGGGGGAAGAAGCTGGTGCCGTAGACCCTGTAGATGCGGTGAATTGCTGAGGGTAGCTATTCTAGAGGTGGACAACGGCAGGGGCTTGAGTCGCTAGCTTGTGCAGGTTGAGAGTGTGCGCCTAAGGGAAACTGATGATGGACGATCAAAAAGGCTTACGGCAGATTCCGATCAGCGTGGGGATCGGGTTGTCTGTGGTCATTCTGGCCTCGGGCGGAGCGGCCGCTTGGTTTACCTGGCGTACCCTTAATCCCCAGCCCGCCGTAGTCGAGTTTCCGACGCTCGATCCCCCCCACCGAGTCGATCCCTATTCCTGAGGTCCCGACGACAGAGACTCCCCAGATCGAGTCCCCGGCCCCAGAGGTGGCGGCGACGGAGGAGTCGGCTCAGGTTTTCTGGGTAACGGATGCCGAGGGTGCCTTGGCCCTCTCTCCCCAGTCTATTTCCCTACCCGCAGAGGCTGCTGCGACGGCTAAGCTACAGGCGGCCTTTGAGGCATTGCTGAAAGGGGCAGCGACAGACACCGAAGGCGTTTCTACCATTCCTGCCGGGACGACCCTGCGCCGGCTATCGGTAGAGGCCGATGGCATCCATGTTGACCTCTCTGCGGAGTTTCAGCAGGGGGGAGGCAGCTTCTCCATGCGGGGCCGTCTAGGCCAAATCATTTACACAGCCACGACCCTGGACCCAGATGCCTCGGTTTGGATCTCGGTGCAGGGCGAACCCCTGACTCTGTTGGGAGGGGAAGGGTTAGAAGTGCAACAGCCCATGACCCGAGAGAGCTATCAGGCCGCTTTCGGCGGGTAAGGCCCAAGCGGTGCTCATCCCCGTTCTCCCAGGTAAAGCCAGCGATGGTGGCCGGCTTAAATGGATGCCCTATTGCCGACTCGAGAGGCTAAAGGCGCGGAAGTGCTGGGCCTGCTCTTCGATGCGGGCGGCGATGCGATCGCATACCAGGCTGCACAACTCAAAAATCAAGTCATCCGAGACCCGATAGAAGGCTGAGGTACCTTCGGTGCGGCGGCTGAGGATCCCAGCCTGAAGCATCACCTTAAGATGCTTAGAGACATTGGCCTGACTGGTCTGAGTGGCCTCCACCAGATCCTGAACACACTTCTCACCATCTCGAAGTAAATTCAAGATTCTCAAACGCATGGGTTCGCTGAGAACGCTGAAGTACTCCGCGACTTGCTGTACCACCTCGGTGGGAAGGGGATCCATGGGCATCACTCCAAAGGCGGGATCAATCGCCGTTATTGTAACAGTATAGTTATTGATGGCAATTCAGTGATACCGGTTCCGACTCTCTCATCTCATGCTTGGTTATTCGAGCCATTTGTAAAGATGGGGGAGCTAAGGGACAAGCTTACTTCTGCCTTGGCGTACTAGGACCGTGGCGAGTTTCGATCGTCTCCTCGGCGGAGTGGGTTAGACTCCGCAGGGCGTCCAACAAGGTCGGCATCGCTGAGGGCCACAGTCCCCGTTGATGGGCTTCGATCAGTCGCTCAGCCATGTCCCGCAGGGCCCAGGGATTGGCTTGGCGGACAAAGGCTTGCACCTGGGGATCGAGTAAATAGGCCTGGGCGACGCCCTCATAGATGTGGTCCGCCACACACTGGGCCGTGGCATCGTAGGCAAACAGATAATCGACCGTCGCCGCCATCTCGAAGGCGCCCTTATAGCCGTGGCGCATGACGCCGGCGATCCATTTGGGGTTGACCACTCGGGACCGGTAAACTCGAGCGATTTCTTGGCTCAGGGATCGTAATCGGGGCGTCTCAGGCCGGGAATGGTCACCAAAATAAGTTTGGGGATTGCGGCCGGTGATGGCCCGCACGGCGGCGGTTAATCCCCCCTGAAACTGGTAATAGTCGTCGGAATCGAGCAGATCATGTTCTCGATTGTCTTGGTTGTGGAGCACCACCTGCAGATGACTGAGGCGATGGGTAAACGCCTCTGGGGCCGACCGTCCTGGGGCGTCGTGGCCGTAGGCATAGCTACTCCAATTGACATAGGCCCGAGCCAGATCCTCATTCCCCTGCCAGTTTTGGGCGTCGATCAGCCCCTGTAGCCCGGCACCATAGGCCCCTGGCTTGGAGCCAAACACGCGGTAGCTGGCCCGCCGCTGGGCCTGGTCTGGTGGCAGTCCCTGCTGTTGCCAGTAGGCAGCTTCTTGCTGCACTCGCTGAGCCAGGGGGTTTTGGTCGGGAGGTTCGGCCAAGGCGGCCACGGCGGCGGCGGCCTGGTCAAACAGGTCGATTAAATTGGCGAAGGCATCCCGGAAGAAGCCGGAAATGCGTAGGGTCACATCTACCCGGGGCCGCCCCAAGGCACTCAGGGGCAAGATCTCAAAATCGACCACCCGACGCGAAGCCCCGTCCCAGATAGGCCGTACTCCCAGTAGAGCCAGAGCTTCAGCCAGATCATCGCCGCCAGTGCGCATGGTGGCAGTGCCCCAGACGGATAAGCCCAGGGTCTGGGGATAGTCGCCATGGTCTTGTAGGTACCGCTCGATCAATTCCTCGGCGGCTCGACGCCCCACGTCCCAGGCGCTTTCGGAGGGGATGGCCCGCAGATCCACGGCGTAGAAGTTGCGGCCAGTGGGTAAGACATCGGGGCGATTGCGACTGGGAGCCCCAGAGGGGACGCTGGGGACATAGTGCCCCCCTAGTCCTCGGAGCAGATGGGTGATTTCCTGGGGAGTCTGAATCAGGGCGGGCAGCAGCTGCTGCTGCATCCAGACCAGATCGGGATGCTGGGGCGGCGGTGGCTGTATCGGCGGGCTGGTGGATGGGGCCGGGCCATGGCCCAAGGATGCCAGCATGGCCGCCACGATGGCGGCAGCTTGCTGCTCTAGGACCTCGACCACGTCACCGACGATGCGGCAAGGACGAAGCAGACTGTCAATGGCTGGATCGGTATCAGGGGTAAGGGCATCAACCTGCCAGGGCTGGGCCGGCGGATCGCTCAGGGGATCGAGGTCGAGGCCCCACGTGTCGGCGATGGCTCGGGTTAGCCCCCGCCGATGGCCGCTGGGATGGCGGGCAATGGCGACGACTAAATCTCGCAGTAACCGCCCTGCGGGGCAACGCCCTAAGATGTGTAGGCCGTCTCGAATCTGAGCTTCTTTGAGATCGCAGAGGTAGGCATCGAGAGTCGGGAGTAGAGACGATAGGGACGCGGAGGAGGCAAGAGACGTCGGGGAGGAGTCGAGGGGGAGCTCGTCTAGGAGGTGGCTGTCGCGCAGGAGATTGACGATGCGATCGCAAATCACCGGCAGGCGCGTCGGATCCAGACTCTGGGCCTCATAGTATTCATCCACCAGCCGTTCCAGGGCCTGCAGCGGCCCATAGAGTTCGGCCCGAGTCAGGGGTGGCGTCAGGTGATCGAGAATCACTGCCTGGCTGCGACGCTTGGCCTGGGCGCCTTCCCCTGGGTCATTGACAATGAAGGGATAGAGGTGGGGCAACGGCCCTAGGGCCACCTCCGGGTAACAGGTGTGGCTGAGGGCAATGCCTTTACCGGGCAGCCATTCCAGATTGCCGTGTTTGCCCACATGCACCAGGGCCTGGGCCCGAAAGACCTGGCGCAGCCAGTGGTAAAAGGCGAGGTAGTCGTGGCTGGGCTCCAGGTCGGGGGCGTGGTAATTCAGGGATGGATCGGCATCGTAGCCGCGACTGGGCTGGATGCCCACGAACACATGGCCCAGCTGCAGGCCAGCTACAGGATAATACTGCCTGTCTGGTGGCGGGGCCAGGGGATCGCCCCAGCGTTGCCGCAGGGCCTGCTGCACAGTCTCGGGCAAACTCTGGAAGTAGCTCTGGTACTGCTGCCCGGAGAGAGACTGACGCACTGGTCGCAGCTGCCGCCCCTCTGGGTCATTGCTGATGCCATCGGTGAGCCACTGGATGAGCTCATCGCCATCGCTGGGCAGGGGATCGACCCGATAGCCAGCCGCCCGCAGGGCTTGCAGGAGTTCCACCACGCTTTGGGGAGTATCGAGGCCGACGCCATTGGCCAGGCGGCCGTCTCGGTTGGGGTAATTGGCCAAAATCAGGGCAATCCGTTGCTGTTCGGGGGGAGTGCGGCCCAGGCCAGCCCAGTTGGCTGCCAGATCGGCCACAAAGTCGATGCGATCGACGATGGGCTCGTAGGTAACCACATCGGTTTCCAGGGCAGTGTTGCGCTGGTTGATCGCCTTACAGGACACCAGGCGAGTAATGATGCGCCCATCCACCTCTGGCAGGGCCACATTCATGGCCATATCTCGGGGGGATAGGCCCTGGGGATGACGTTGCCAGAGCTCTTGGGAGCCACCGCTGAGGATGGCCTGGAGTACGGGCACATCCAAGGTTTGCCAGAGATCGAGGCGGGGGCTGGCGCTCTCTAGCTTGGCCAGCGAAAAGCTAGTGGTGTTGATCACCCCATCGATGGCTGGCCGTCCCTGATCACAGACGTGCTCTAGCAGCCCTGCCTGCACCTCCGGATCCTGTAGGGTGGCCACATAGATGGGCAGCGGCCGCAGTCCTCGCCGCTCTAGGGCTTGGCAGAGGGCATCGATGGGGGCAGTGTTGCCGGCCAGATAGTGGGCCCGGTAGAAGAGCAGGCCGATGCTGGCTGTAGGGGGAGCAGTTGCCGGAGCGATAGATGTCGTGGAATGGTAGGGGTACAGCCCCACCTTAGGCACCGGTTGTGGATCGGGTGGATTGAAATGACTACCGAAGATGCGATCGCAGATCCACAAGAGGCCATGGCAAACATTATCCAGCCCCCCCTCGACTAGATAACGCCAGAGACCATGGGCAACGGTGAGCGACACTGTAGAATGGCTGATCAGGTCTGGATCTGGCCGATCATCCCCCGGCAGCACGATTAACGCCGCGCCAGTACGATCCACCACCTCCTTCACCACCTCCAAGCCGTAAGACCAGTAGGCCCGTCCTCCCAACAGCCGCAGGATAATCAACTGGGCCTGGGCCAATACCTGATCAGCATAGGTGTCAATGGTCAGGGGCTGCTTCAACTGCAATAAATTGGCTCCCCGCAGCTGCGGAAACCCCGATGGCAGTTGCGGGGTCACCCGAGCCAGGGTCTGAATTTCACTATCTGCTGCCGTGATAAAAACCACCGGCGCCGGGGTCTGCTCAATAAAAATTACCCCATCGGTGTCTGGAGTCCATCCCCCTGGCGTTGCCGCGAGTCGGTGCATGGTCGTCAATGCTTAAGGAACTGCGAAATCTGAAGGAACTCTAGTGTACGAGGGGAAAGCCCTTAGGGGGAAGTTAGGATAATCATCAGCCATTTCAAGGTTGATCATGTCCCTATTTTCATTGTCCCCGGAGGCCATGAGCTGAGGTTGAGGCTACTGCACAGCCGATAAGCCTCGGCCAAGTCTACCTCCAGAGAGGGCTGCCCGGGAACCAACCACTCCCGACTTGACTTGGTATGGGGAGGCTGTTTGAGAGCCGATTGTTCACTCAGGCTAATTGTCCGCTGCTATGGGCAGGGGGCGATAGAGATAGCGAGGCTGAAGCAGTTGAGATGGTTGTGCCATACAACCACCGTCACGCTTAGGCGGTGGCATGTCCACTAGGAGTCAACTAGAGGACTAATTCATGCTGCTCTGAGTATTGGGCTAAGGCGCTATTCCTCGCTTGGCCAGACCTGCAAACATCCGTGTAGATTGCCAGTTGCCAGGGTGCTGCTGTCACCCGCCGTTATTTATGTTCAGTTTTGCCGACATTCCTTACTATCCCTTGCCCCGGGCTGTGCTGCAGCGGATGCAACACTACTTAGAGTGGCAACAGCGGCAGCTAGGCGGTACCTTACTCACCACTGCCCATCCAGCCGTGTCAGCGGCGGTTGCTCCCTACGGGGTTTACCTCCTGGTAGCGCCATCCTTGGCGGTATTGGTGTTGCATCGTCCCAGGGCTAGGGAGGAGGTCACAGACAATGTCAGTCTCATTCTAGAGAAGGAGACCATGGTCGAGTTCCTCCACTACTTACAGGCCAGCTTGGCAGCAGAGTCTCCCCATCAAGCCCTGTTGTCTATCCTAGAGGCCGAGTTAAGCAACAGCCCCTCCCCAGAGTATGGCCCCTTTTTCCTAAAGCTGATGGCGGCAGCCATGGTTGGAGAGCCAGTATCGGCTCCTCAGACTGATGGCACCACTCCAGAAAAGCCCGATCCAGAGAGCCACTGCCAGTGCCAACCGCTACGGCAGGCACTAGATCAACAGCTAGAACAGAGCCTGTTGCTCAATCACGTCGTCCAGAAAATTCAGGGCAGCCTAGAACTCCCCGCTATTTTGGAAACCACCGTAGCAGAGGTGCGTCGGTTCCTAGAGGCGGATCGGCTACTGGTGTATCAGTTTGCAGTAGACCCGGACCAGAGCCCAGAGCCATCACCCCCACCCCTGGCCCCAGACAAGTCTGCAGGCCAATCTCACCATGCCGGTTACATTGCCTACGAATCCCGAGCAAACGACACGATCTCATCGGTGCTGCACCACAGTGAGCACTACTGCTTTATTAAGCCGCCCCACTCCCAGGCCAGATATTACCAAGGTCATCCTTTGGTGGTGGATGACATCGTAGCCGCCTACCACCACTGCGACTGTTTGCAGACCGTTTTACAGCAAGCCCAGGTTCAATCCATGCTGATTGTGCCGATTCTGGTGGATCAGACCCTGTGGGGCTTACTAATTGCTCATCAATGTACCCATCAGCGGCAGTGGCAATCCTGGGAACTGACCTTTCTGCAGCATATTGGTGAGCATTTAGCCATCGCCATTCATCAAGCCCAACTCTACCGAGAGCTACAGCAGCAGACCCAAAACTTAGAGTCCTGTGTTGTAGAACGGACCCAAGATCTGCGGGATGCCCTAATTGCGGCTCAATCGGCTAATCGGGCCAAGGGCGAATTCCTAGCCACTATGAGTCACGAGCTACGGACGCCCTTGACCTGCATTATTGGCATGTCGGCCACGTTACTGCGGTGGTCCTTTGGCGATTTGAGCCCCCGGCAGCAACATTATCTGACCACGATTCATCAAAGTGGTGAACATTTGCTGGAGCTGATTAATAACATCCTGGAAGTCTCCAAGATCGAGTCCAGACGAACAGCCCTAGATATCAGTGAGTTTTCTCTGGCCGCCTTGGCTCATCAAGTAGCCGATGCCTTTCGCCAAGATGCCCTCACCCAGGAAGTCACTCTCACGGTCGAACTTTCCCTCGGTGCTGACCAGGATAGATTTATTGCTGATTTCCGGCGGGTTGGCCAAATCTTAGCCAATCTACTCAGTAACGCCATTAAATTTACCCCTCCTGGTGGTCAGGTCTGCCTGCGTATTCGTCGGGACCAACAGATGGCGGTGTTAATCGTAGAAGACACTGGTATCGGCATTCCGGAGATGCAGCAGTCCCTGTTATTTGAGAAATTTCAGCAGTTAGAGACTGCCCGCCAACGGCAATACCAGGGCACCGGATTGGGCCTGGCCTTGACCCAGCAACTGGTTGATTTACATGGGGGGTCGATTCAGGTCAGTTCTACCGTGGGAGAGGGATCTGTCTTTATGGTGCGGTTACCGATGCAATCGCTGGCGGGTCCCACTCGTCCCATGGCCAGTGCCCCCGCCATCACGGCTGACTCCGAGGTGGGTCGGATTGTTTTGGTGGAAGACAATGAGGAGACGGCCAGTCTCATCTGCGATTTATTGACAGCAGCTGATTATCAAGTGATTTGGGTGATGGAGGGCTCGACGGTGGTCGAGCAAGTCAAGTTACTGCAACCAGCCGCTGTCATCATCAACCTAAATATGGCTGATACCCATGGGGGTGGCATCATGCAAGCCTTGCGGTCTACTCCCACCACTGCCAGTGTTAAGATCGTTGCCTTAATCGATGTCGGCGATGCAGAGCAGAGTATGGCTGCGCACCGGGTAGGGGCGGATGAGGTATTGCCTGCTGCCATTGTTCCAGATCAGTTGTTAACGACAATTCATACCCTGATGACCTCATTACCGGTGCCCTAATGCTATGACTGCTCCCTCAGTGGAATTACCCTGCGACCTCTACGCCATTCCTATCTGAGATGCCATGAATCCGATACAGGATGCCTTTATTTCCTACGGACGAGCTGACAGTAAACAGTTCGTCCGTAAGCTCAGTGATCGGCTGCTTGAGTCGGGAATTGAAGTGTGGGTTGACTTCGAGGATATTCCCTTAGGGGTTGATTATCAGAAGCAAATTGATGATGCCATTGATAAGGCGGATAACTTCATCTTTGTCATTGCCCCGCACTCCATCAACTCGGCTTACTGTCTGCTAGAAGTCGAGCGAGCCCTGAAGCACAACAAACGTATCATTCCATTACTGCACGTTGAGCAGATTAGTTACGACACTTGGAAGGAGCGAAATCCAGAGGGAACTGCGGCTGACTGGGACACTTTCCGCTCGGCTGGAAAACATTCCAGTTTCCCCAACATGCACCCGGCCATCAGTAAAATCAACTGGGTTTATTGTCGCGAAGGCATTGATGACTTCGACCAGTCTTTTCAAGGGCTGTTAGATATCTTCCAGCGGTCCCGTGACTATGTGCGTCAGCATACGACTCTGTTGAGCCAGGCCTTGACATGGGAGCGGAATCAAAGACAAATCCAATATCTGCTGGCGGGTGAATCGCTACAACAGGCGGAAGCCTGGCTCAAAACTCGTTTTAGGGAGGTTCAATCGCCCTGCTGGCCCACAGATCTGCAGTGCGAGTTCATCACCGAAAGCATTAAAAATGCCAATAATTACATGACTCAGGCCTTTCTGAGTCATGCGGAGGAGGATGCAGCGATCGCCCGAGAAGTTCACCTGTCGCTACGGCGGATGGGGTTCACGACTTGGACCAGTTGGAGTGATATTCGCACTGGGGTAGATTTTCAGGCGGCCATCGATCTCGGGATTGAGGCGGCTGATAATTTGATCTATTTGTTGTCGCCGGCGTCGTTGCGATCGCACTACTGTCAGTACGAACTAAACTATGCCCTGCGCCTGAATAAGCGGATTATTCCGCTGCTGGTGCGCCCGGTTGACCTAGAAACAGTGCCAGAACCGCTGCGAGTCCTGCAATTCATTGACCTAAGCGATAACACTCAACCCTCAGACTATTGGTCTGACGAGAGCGATTTAATCAGGGCTCTGAACCGGGAAGCCACCTACTACGACACCCACAAGCGGCTGTTAGTTCAGGCCTTGAAGTGGCAACGACAGCGACAAAATCCCAGTATTTTGCTGCGCGGTTATGAGCTGCGGCAGGCCGAGTCTTGGCTGACGGTGGCTAAGCAGCATCCCCAACATCCACCGGTTTCTATTCAGACAGACTTCATTGAGACCAGCCGGCAGCAGCCGCTTGATATTACCATTGATGTCTTTATTTCCTGCTCCGAAAAAGACCTAGATTTTGCCCGCCGCCTCAACGACACCCTGCAAGTGCAAGGGGAAAGTACCTGGTTTGAACAGAGCAAATGGGCAGACAACCAAGAATATCGGGCCCAGGTGAGACAGGGGATTGAGAATGCAGAAAACTTTATTCTGATTGTCTCCCCCAGTTCGCTGACGTCGACTAGTTGCTTAGAAGAGCTGGACTGGGCCCAAACCCTCTGCAAGCGTATTGTTGCCGTCTCATACCAGCCGCTGGCGCAGCTGCAGATACCGACTGCCCTAGCAGCCTCTCTTTGGGTGGATTTTACTGCCCATGACGGCGACTTCTTGACGAACTTTGGCGAGTTGTACCGGATGCTCAAGAGCAATCCAGAGTATGTCCAGGCCCATACTCGCCTGCTGGTTAAGGCCCTGGAGTGGGAACAGTCTGGCCATGACGATAGCCTGCTGTTGCGCAGCCGAGAGTTGACTAATGCCAGCACTTGGCTACAGCAGGCTGCCCAACAGACACCGCCGCCCACCGATCGCCACCGAACCTATATCCAGGCCAGCCAGGCCCTACCGTTTCGGCGGATCAAACTGCGCTCTGCCGCGTTGATGGGGGCCATGGCTACCGTCTTCGTATTAGCGGCCCGCCTGTTGGGGGTACTGCAAGGAGCTGAACTTCAGGCCTATGACCATCTGTTGCGACGACAGCCCAATGAAGCCCCAGATGATCGATTCTTGATCGTGACTGTCGATGAGAACAGTGGTTCCCTGCTGCGAGAGCGCCTGATTGCCGGAGACTATGCCCCGACTATCGGCACCATTCCTGATGCTGCCTTGCAAGAAACCCTGAGGATTTTGGCAGAGCATCAGCCGCGTCTGATCGGCCTCGATTTTTATCGAGATTTTCCGGCAACCCCTGAATTGGCTAACAGCCTACGCAGCAGAGACACCATCATCACCCTCTGCAAGGCCAGCTATGAGGGCGAAGGGGTGCCCAAGTCCCCGGAAGTCCCCTGGGAACGGGTGGGCTTCAGTGATTTGGTCAGCGACACCATGACTGGTCCTACCTATATCCGGCGTCACTATATCATGCAGGCCCCTGACCCTGACTTTTGTAATACCCCTAGGTCCTTTAGTTTGCTGCTGGCCAGCCGTTACCTAAAGCAGGAGGCAGCCATCAGCCGCACTGATCCCTTGCTCCCAGTGGGGAACACCTATGAATTTCGCCGCGATGGTCTGGCCTTTGGCGAGACAGTCATCTCCAACCTGACCTTAGGCCGCGGCCCCTATTACCAGGATCCAGACTTCTTCAATGGCTATCAAACCCTGCTGAACTATAGAACTGGCCCCAATCCTGATACTGGTAAGGCGCGAGATCCGGGACAATTTGCTCCGCGGGTGTCCCTAGCAGACCTGCTGACCAATCAAGTGCCTAGACAATGGGTGGAAGATCGCATTGTGCTAATTGGCTATAGCGATCTGGCCGATCGCAATGCCGACTACTGGCAAACGCCCTATGGCGAGGTGCCCGGGGTAATTTTACAGGGACAAATGGCAAGTCAGCTGATTAGTCGCGTGCTAGATAATCGCCCCCTGATTCGCTGGTGGCCCCTGGGGGCAGAGGTGCTCTGGATTGCAGCCTGGGCCATGGTTGGCGGGCTAATCTTCTGGCGCATCGTGCGGTCGCGACGACTGATAGTTGCGATTGTTGTGAGCCTCGGCCTCTTATATGGCACAGCTTATATATTGATGGTTAGTAGTGCTCTCTGGATTCCCTTGGTTCCCCCTTTGATCACCTTCCTGCTCACGGCAACGGGAGTGGCTGTTCTAAATCACCGACTGCGGAATCCTTAGGGTGTTGAATGATGTCATCTACTAGTGCTCGACGGTGGCAATAGCCCCCTATTGGTTAAAGGCAGCAGCCTTGAGACGTCGAGAATTCTCCTTCTGCCTTCTGCCTTTCTGTACTAGTGGTGTTATCTACCGTATCTCCTAGTCATCTAAGGATGCTCTGACGCTATGCCTACCCCCACCTTTCGTCGTCGCCTCGTCCGCAGACTCGTACCCTTGGTTCTGGCAGTACCGATCATGGCTGCGATCGCACCCCAGGCTGAGGCTGGATTAATCGAACGCATCCAGTCTATTTTCGGTGGCGGTAATACTGGTGGCCAAGTCAGCAATGGCCGCAGCCGCGGTGGGGCCATCCGGAGAGAAGTCTGCGGGCAACCAGTAGCAGGAACTAGCGAGCTCGGCAGCACTAGCGAGTCGCAGCAGCCCAATCAGGGGGCCTCTCAGGCATCTGCGGCAGACGTCACCACGGAGCCCAGCTCTAACATGCTGGTAGTCCTAAGCCCGCCTACACGGCAAAAAACCACCCAGGCCCGCCCTTCGTTTTACCTCTACGTACCCTACGGGCAATCTGCCGAGAACATACGACTGTTCTTCGAATTGAGCCAGATTAATCCTGAAGTGCCTGTTCCCCATGCCCCCCGCACCATTGCCAACCTACCCCTACAGCTGCCAGAGACCCCAGGATGGGTCAGATTTCAGGTTCCCGAAGAGATCGCCCTGGAAGTCGGCAAGACCTATGCCTGGAACTTTAATATCCAATGCGTTGCCTCCGAGTCTGCCACTGCAACCGCGTCGGCTGAGACCGTCTCAGAGCCAGAGAGTACTTCTGAACCTCTAGACGATTCGGTTGATAGTTCGGTCGATAGTAATAGCGCAGGGTTCCCTATCATTACGAGTTTGCCAGCTAACAGTAGTGGTACCTCGGCTCAACCATCTGGACAAGAAGATACGTTATCAGTCACAGCAGACAACAGCTTAGAAACCGATGGCATCTGGGGACAAGTTGAGCGCATTGAGATGCCGCCCAGGTTGATGGTGCGGTTGGACGAACTGGCCGCCAGAGAGTACTTCCCGGTCTATTTAGAATACGAACTCTGGTTTGAGATGGTGTCTAACCTGGCCACCTTTCAACCGCCCGAATGGCAGGAATTACTGGCCAATTATGAGGCCCTACTGCCATCGCCGGCAGCATCAGACACCACAACGGCGGATGCCGAGGCGGTGACAACTGACACTGATACCGCCAGTCCCGCTGAAAGCAGTGAGATCTCGGCAATCACGGCAGACTCAGAGATTGAGTTACAGGTGATCCGCCCGCTAGAATCCTTACCCATAGAGTAGGCGTCAGAGTAGGATCGACCTAACGCCAACTCCCCACCAGCACGTAGGGCGCCCAGAAACGGGGGCGGCCACCATAGCGATCGAACAGGGCGACCTGGGCTCGGCGCAAGGCCTCAGCCCGACTGACCCCTGGTTGTCCTAGGTGCTGATATAGGGTCTCGGTAAAATACACACTGGCTTCGTCGTCCACACTCCAGAGGGTGGCGATGGTGCTGCTGGCACCGGCCTGGACAGCCGCTCCGGCGATGCCTAGGGCCGATCGATCATCCCCTTCAGCCGTCTTGCAGGCGCTGAGAATCAGCAGTTCCAAGCGGTCCTCGGGGGATTGCTGATGCCGACGGAAGACACGTCCCAACTCATCGATATTGACGCGACCGTCAGCAGCCAGGATATAAGTGCTGTCGCGGCTACCACTGAATTGGCCGTGGGTCGCTAGGTGCACGATGGTGTAGTCATCTTGCATCAGGTCTCGTTGCAGAGTTGCTTTCGTAAAGGCCCCATCTCGGATGAAGGTGCCGGAAAAGCCGGCCGCCTGGATTCTGTCCAACTCAACATTGACATTGGGCAATGGGACATAGTTATTGGCTTCTTCCGAAGGGGGGGTGGTGAGACCGGCCGCTAGAACAGACAGGTCATCGGGCTCCGGCAGTGGTTGCGGATCCCGCAATTCCAGTCCCAACATTAGTGACATGGCATAGGTGCGCAGGAGAAAGTCGCGCCCGTCGTGGAGGGCGGCCATGGGCACCAGGCGTAATGGCCCATCCAGCACGAAGAGCAGCGTTTTAATCGTCTCTGGGGATAGATAGCCCTGCTCGACCGCCGGTTGCAGTAGCCACTGGTAAAGCGTTTGGCCATTCGTTTGAACCTCGGTTAACCCCTGCAGTGAACCCCGCTGTAGATTTCGCCGCAGTTGGACCAGGGTGTTGCCAAGGGTCGCTTGGGGCACCGGCGACGCGTAGTGAACCAACGCCGGCTGGCGAGGGAGCTTGAGAATCACCTCCAGACGATCGTCTAGCAAGATCGAGTAAACCACGGCGGCCGTGGGATCCCCTTGATCGACGGCCTGATCGATGTTGACGGTGGTTTCGACACAGGCGGCCTGGAAAAAGTTTTCCAATTCCGCTATCCGTAGGGCTTCCATGACGGTGCGAGCCTGTTCTAGATTGGTCTGGCTAATCCGGGACTGGTGGGCCTTATGGTGGGCAATGGTGCCATCGACGGGGGTCAGCAGCAGGTCCACCAGGTCTCGATAGACCGGTTCGACGCTTTCCCGGAAGGAAAACCGTACGTCTGGATTGGCGGCCACCAGATCATTCCGCAGGGTTCGCAGGGAATCAAAGGCCTGTTTGTAGGCACCAATGGCTCCCTGGGTGTATCCCTGGGCCTTGAAGATACGCCCCAGCTGCCATTGCCAGCGATAGCTGATGTCGTCGGCTCGCAGGGCTTGAGACAGGGCCAGGGCCTGCCGTGAAAACTGCTCGGCAGATCGCCAATGGGCTCTCTGTTCATACAGCTTACCCAGAGTGCCCAGGACAAAGGAGTGCGATCGCATGTCTCCCAGGTCCTCCGCCTGGGCCTGGGCCGTCAGCAACAGGGCCTCGATATCCTGCCAGGGGGGGGTCTGAGTCTGGGTGTTTTGCTTCAGGGTGATTAAACTATCGGCCAGCTTGACATGGCCGTAAATGGCCGGACGGCCAGGGGGGAGTTGGCTGAGGCTGACTTCCACACTGGGATAAAACTGCAGGGCCGATGTCCATTGAGCAATGGTCGGGGACGTCAACAGCGCCAGGGTATTCAGCCGAGCCTGGGCGGCAATGGCCGCCGTATTCATGGCGGCGGCGGCTCGATAGGCTTGCAGCGCAGCATTGGCATGGTCTAAGGCTGCCCGCCCTTGCCGTTGATCGAAGGCCACGACGAAGCGGCTCTGCTCCAGGTTGCCCAGACTCAGCTGGGCTGCCGCCACCTGCTCAGGGAGGTTGAGTTCTGCCGCCAGGGCCAGGCTGCGACGCAGGATATCTTCCGCCTCGGCCAGATTTCCGTTGGTCCTAAAGGCATCCCCCAACCACTGCAGGGTTTGGACCTTGGCGATGGAATCGGGCTGATCCTGTAGGAAGGCTTGTAATTCCTGTAACGTTAGCAGCACCCGACGGTACAACCCTTTAGCCCGAAAGACTTGAACTTGATGGATACGGCTAAGCATCTGCCGTTGAACATCGCCGGCCTGTTTATACGCCGCCTCGCTCCGCTGCCAGCTCTCCAGGGCGGCCTCTAACTCGCCCTGGGAAAATTGCAATTGCCCCTGCACATCGTAAATCTGGGCCTGGACCATGAGGGGCACCGAAGGCTGCTCCGCCAGGAGTGTACGCGCTGTGGTCAAATCGGCGGTGGCGGCATCCCATGCCCCCCCAGCTTTTGATGGGCCAGGGAGAGATTACTCAGGGTAATTGCTGCCTGGAGGGGGTTTCCCTGATCCAGATACAGCTGTTGTAGATCTCGGAGTAACGAGGCCGCGGCTTGATAGTCACCGTTGTCGTAGTGGGCTTTGGCCTGATGCCGCAGATCCTGGGGGAGATTGGGCCACCTCAGGAGAGGCCACGGCTAACATATCTGAGGTCGACGGGGACAGGTCTTGCTGGGCAATGGCCGGACTCAGCAGCACACAGAAAACGATCGTCACGGCCCCCAGTAGGAGAAAGCGCACCCCAGAGAATCGAGTCATGATCATCCCGTAACACAGCTTGAATCGGCTCCACAGGCACCGGTGTCCCGCCGCTAGAAAAAGGCATAATCCACGGTGAAGTAAACGCCCCGTTCCTGCAGGGAATTGGCCTCTGTATTGGTATCCACCAGGGGCAGGCCGATGTCTAGGCGAGCCCGGAGAGCCTCCATCTGAAATAATAGTCCGGCCCCCAGCCCCGCGATGAAGTTGGTATCCGGATTGGCCTCCTCGGTATTCCAGCCGTAGCCCAAGTCAATGAAGGGCACCACCACCTGCAGTAGGGCGTCATGCTCCGGATTACGGTAGATGGGAAGCCGCACCTCCAGGGAGGCCAAGGCACCATTATCGGTGAGGAGCTCGTCCTGACGATAGCCGCGCACCGTAGCCTGACCCCCAATGCCGATTTGCTCCAGCCCCAGTAGGGAATCTGGCGTCAATTGCACACTGCCCTTCAAAAGCAATAGGGTGTCGGGGGCCAGCAATCTCACCCACTGGGCCTGGCCTTGCCAGGAGAAGAAGCGACTATCGGGACCGGTTTCGTTGATGGTGGCCCCCAGCATGTCGAAGCCCAGGTTGAATTGCGATCGCACCGCGAGCACCTGCTCAAGGCTACGTTGGGTCCATTCCTGAAAGAAGCCTAAGGATGACACCACCGTCTGGCCATCCTCATCGGCCCCCCGGGACAGGGGAAACCCGCCGATATCGGCAATCCCCAGAAAGGTTTGAGTGCGTTCTCGCGAGAGTTGCAATCCCAGGGCCACTTCCCGGGTCGGGGTTTCGATCAGGGGATGGCGCAAGGTCAGGGCCAGGGCTCCGGAGTCCGCCGTGATGTCTAGGACATCGAAGGGATCTTCAATCACCTCGCTGTCGGTGGTGGTAAAGTCAACGGCCAGGGTAGTGTTGTCGGGGCTGACGGGCAGAGTATAGGTTAAATCGAAGCCCTTACTGCCGGACGTGCTGGTATACCCCAGGGTGAGGCGGTCGCCGAAGCCGCTGACGTTGCCTTCTCGCAGCTCAACCTGATGGCGCAGGCTACCGACAGCCGGGGAGCGATTATTGTCCAGGGTGTAGCCCACATCGAAGCTGTCGGCCTCCACCACAGACACCGCCAGGAAATTGGTGTGCCGGGCCGAACTCCGGCCTGTAAATCGGCGGAAATGCTGTCGATCAACGGATCCAGTTGTAACAGTTGCAGGCGATTCAACAGCCGATTCACATTCAGCGGGGCCTGGGCTCCCACCGCTAGACGGCTGCTGATATAGCCGGGATGCAATCGCCGGGTGCCCGTAACCTTGATGTCTTCCAGGCGGCCTTCGATGACCTGAATTTGCACTACCCCATCTACCAGGGGTTGAGGCGGCAAGATCGCCCCGGAGGTGATGTAGCCGTTGTCCAGATACAGCTGGGTCACCGCCGAGCGGGCCTCGAGAATCTCGGCGAAGGTGACGGGACGATTGGTAAAGGGCTCGGTTACCGCTGCCAGGGTCTCAGGGGAAAACACCGTACTGCCCACCACCTCAAAGCGCTCGATGACGAGGGTGGCTCCATTGCCAGGGGGGGCAATTTCCGGGCTCGGGGGTTGGGCCTCCGGGCTCGGTTGCAGTAGATCTGGCGAGGGTGGCTCTAACGGCAGAGAATCTGGCAGCGGCTCCGGCTGATCGGGGAGAATATCCTGCTGGGTCGGGGGCTGTTGAGCTAGGGGCTGGGGGATCGCTATTGGGGCAGGCTTGAAGCTCTGCTCCCAGACAGGTCCAGGAGGATGTGAACTCTCCGCTATGGCAGGCCCAACGCCATTGCCGCTGCAGGTGATGGCCAGACCCCACCCCCAGCAACAATATTGGTAAACGCTCATGCGCCTGCTCATGGCTCCATCTCTGACACCAGTGCACATCCCTGGTTAGTCACGGTACTGGCGGGTACTGGAGCTGCAGCAGACTCTGCCGCGATGAAGTAGACTTGGCCATCGGCTCGGGTAATCCAGCCATCGGCCTCCACTAGCGAACCCGCTGCAGCGGCAGGGGTATCCGGCACCCTGGCGGCAGCACCGTCTTCATGGGTGACCCAGGGTACAGAGATGGCGGACTGTGCGATCGCATCTAAGGTTCCCGGACTAGGGGGCAATCCTCCCCGGCCCGAGACAATAAACTCACTCTGCTGGGCGGCGACGGCGGCATCTGGGCCACATCCCTCCGCAATTTGATCCGCCGGATCATCCAAATTGACCGGCAGTTCTGCCAACCCACGACTGGGATCTAAATCCAGCGTGTCGATATCGATCGTGCCCTGGAGGCCAAACTCAGAGCTGGCACTGATGTCATTGCTGGTATTACTGCGAAGCTGCCCGAAGGTGAGGCCACTGGGCTGAGTAAACCCGAAGATATTGTTGGCGGAAATGGTAATATTGCCCCCGTCTCCCAAGATCGAGTTGGCAATGATGTCGCTGTTTTCCTGGGGAACAGCAACGACAAAATCCGCAGAGATGCTGATATCCCCGCCATTTACGAGACTATCCCCAAAGGCATCTGCAAGCATTAGACTACCCTGGCGCAGCACCAACACCTCCACATCACTGACAGCAATATCACCGGCCTCGCCTGCCCCTTCAGTATCTGCCTTGATCTCGGTGTCATTGAGGATGATGACCTTGGCTGATTCCAGGGTGATTCGCCCTCCCGTACCGGCACCACCCGTTGTCGTGGTGGTGAGGTCACTGCCATTAAATACCATGTCCCCAGATGCGGAGCTAACTATCTGAATGCCACCCGCATCGCCAGTGCCACTGGAATCAGCCCTTAACTCCGTTGAATTGAGCGTCACTCCATCGTCGCCAGATAAGCGGATACCTCCCCCATCTCCCGTTGCCTCAGTGCTACTGGTAAAGGCACTGTCGTGAACGGTGAGTCGGCCGGAACTGCTGATATTGATCAAGCCTGCCGGCAGACCACTCTGGGTGTTACTTTCCAGGATCACCTCCTCCAGGCTGAGATTCCCTGAGCTTTCAACGGTAATATTGCCGGACAGGCCGACACCGTCGACGGTAATCGTTCCCCCGGTCAGATCAGGCAGCATCGCCTGGGAGGTGCGAATCTCTAGATCGCTAATGTGCAGGTCGCCAAACCCTGAAATCCTCACATTGCCGGCATCACTGAAAAAATCAGAGGATAGGGTGAAAATCTCCAGGTTACTAATCTGGGTACCGGCTTCTAAGAGCACATCCCCTCCGGAGCCAGCTCCCTGTCCCGCCGTATCGGCTACGGCAAAGGTAATGATTTGAGACCCCATCGTTGGACCCATGATCTGCCCCTGGGGAGCAGACAGGCGCACATCCCCACCATTGCCAGCATTCCCATCCTTAGAAAAAGACGACGCGGCAATCACATCCATGAGGCTGATATTGCCATTGCTGGCGATGAAGGTAACGGCGCCTCCATTGCCAGAATCACCTGTGCTTTCGGCAAAGGAATCTGCAAAGACCGATCCATTGACCGTGATATCGCCATGCTCGGCCCTCAGGGTAATGGCACCGCCATCGCCCGCATCCCCCCCTGAGGATTGAGAAAAGGCCAATAGGTCCCCGGTGGTTATATCGCCCAGGGCGGACAGGAGAATCGGGCCGGCATCATTAGGCCCAGGGGCACTGGTATTGACTTCGCCGATCAGGATGCTACCGGGTTGCAATCCCGCGACGGCGACACCGCTAGCAAAGATGGTACCACCGGTGGTGATCGCAATATTGGGATTGGTCACGGCGGGCACCCCGGCCCGCAGAATCAGGGCCGGCAGAGTGCTGAGAATGTCAACGTCTGGATCGGAGGCAGGAATGCCCACATCAGGTCCGGTAATACGGATATTTCCCCCCTCAATGCTGCCGGTGGCTTCCACCTTCAGGGCGGCTCCAGTGTAGTCGCCGAATACCACATCTCCGTTGGCCTGGATGATGGGGTCATAGAGGCTGACAAAGTCGCCTGGAGTTCCCGCCAGAGTCAGCACGTACCATCCGCCACCACTGGCAAAGCGAGCATCTCCCGAGATGATGCCATCACTCATCAGCCGCAGGGCACCCCCACTCACAAAGGGAGTGTGGTCTGGATGGTTCAGGGCCAGGATATCAATGGCACTATCCCCCTGAACCGTGAGGTCCCCTGCGGCATGGGCTGAGAAGACCTCCGCCGGAGTATCACGAATGACAATGGTATCGGCAGCATGGAGGCTCAGGTCTCGGCCAGCCAGCAACTGCCCCGTCAGCAATAGATACTTACCCCCCAGGATCAGGTCCTGCCCCGTTTCCAAGCGACCAGCGGTGATGATATCTCCCACCGGCAAGCGATTGGCCTGGACTCCCAGCGGTACACTGAGGCTCAGCAGCTCCCCGGCGGCAGGGATGGCACTGAACTCACGGCCATCGGCGAAGTCGATTCCTTCAGTTGTCGTCGCGACGAAGGAGCCCCTGACGTCCAACTGGGCGTTGGGCCCAAACAGGATGCCATTAGGATTGAGCAGAAACAGATCGGCGGTACCGTCTACCCCTAATAACCCATCAAGGGTAGACAGGCTCCCCCCTGTGACCCGGCTCAAGATGGTGTCGATGCCGAGGGGATTAGCGAAATAGACCCGCTGACCGGTGTTGACGTTGAACTCCCGAAAACTATGGAATAAGTTAGCACCCCGCTGGGCACCCCCATCGATGTGAATGGCACCATTCCCGTTAATCAGGACATGAGGGGTAATGACAGAGCTTTCTCCTGCCAGACTGGCATCGGGAATCAGTTGTGCTTTTGCCGACCCTGTCCCTGATACCCCACTGCCTGCCAGGACAACTAGCCCCCAACAGAGTTGAATCGAGCAGTAGGACGCAGGGAGTCGCACGATATCACCTTCAGAAATGAGTCAACCGTATCACGGGAGCCAGGCATTACACGGCACAGCGGCAGTCAGGCTTCGAGGCGTTATCGAGGAAGCGTCCGCCACAAAATATATTTGACCATCGGCATCGGTGATCCAGCCTTGGGCTTCCACTAGCCTTGGCAGTTGCTCCGTTCTGGTGTCTGACCGGGTGATGGATGGTAGGGCCTCTGTCGTCACCGCTGGCAACTCCTCATCGACAGCCACCCAGGGAATCTCCACAGGGTCAGCGGCTTGTGGATCGGTTGGCCCTGGGGGCAATCCACCCCGCCCGGAGACAATGAAGCGATCGTCGGTGTTGCACCCGATGGCGCTACTGAGCGTCAGGTTTTCGGAGGCTGGTTCTGCGGGCAAGTCAGGATAGCCATCGTCTGCTTCTACATCGTCTCCGGTGTTGTCAGCAGTGGCTCCAGGAGGGCTGATGTCATTGGTGGAGTTATTCCTAAGTTCATCGAAACTCAGCCCCTCCTGGAAGATAAACCCCTCAATTTGGGCCACATTTAAGCTCAGTTGATTGTCGGAAATAATATCTGCATTGACAGTGTCGGAGACAAATACTGTAGACGTAAATGAGTCAAAATCCAAGGCCCGTAATCGATCGGCCTCAATCTGAATCAGATCCGTGGCAAATACTAAGCTATTGAAAAATAAATCGAGTCTATCGCCAGCATCTATCTTGACAGTTTCCCCTTCAACGGTCGTATCTTCTCCGAAACTAATGTTGTTCCCAGTCAGCAAAACTTTTCCTTGATCGGCATCAATAGTTGGCCCAGAAGATGTAGATATTCCATTGAAATCACCCATTCCAGTGATAGAGATGGTGCCCCCACTGCTGGTAATATCTTCCATGGCAATAAACACTCCAATGCCATTGACACTATTACCAACAATTTCAATATTTTCCCCATCGCTATCAATGGGCGAGGCGAAAAGCCTGACTCCGTTCCCAGAGCCAAAGGTTGAATTGCTGTTGCTTCCTGTAATCGAAATAGTGCCGCCGCTACTCTCAATGGATGTTGAGGAAATAGTGACTCCGTTGCCAGAGCCGGTGTTTGCATTTCCTCTGATTGAAATCTTGCCGTCGCCGCTCTCGATAGTTGACGATGTTAACGAGACGCCATTAATGGCATCCATGGTGGCATTTCCCGTGATGAAAATATCGCCGCCGTCACTCTCAATGGATGCCAAGAAAAGATCGACGCCGTTGCCAAACTCAATATTGTTGGCGTTTCCCGTGATGGAAATATCGCCGCCATTACTCAAAATTGATACAGAGCCTGAGGGAAAGGGAGCAATACTGACATTGCCGTCGCCATCGCCATCGCGATCTCCTAACAAGATCACAGGCAACGGACCCGCCATAGACAAAATATCAGCCTGAATCAAAATATTTCTGTCTGCTTCTAGGGTGAGGGTGGCCGCCCCACCATCTGTCTTTTCGATGACCGCACCTGGTTCCTGAGTGATGTCTCCAGCCTCGCTGCCGCCAATGTTGGTGGTGATGGTGACGCTGGTGCCATTATTGAGGGCTAAGTTAATCTGATCCGCC
The DNA here is from genome assembly GCF_002075285.3 of Halomicronema hongdechloris C2206. Lineage (GTDB taxonomy): Bacteria > Cyanobacteriota > Cyanobacteriia > Phormidesmidales > Phormidesmidaceae > Halomicronema_B > Halomicronema_B hongdechloris. The sequence goes on from NZ_CP021983.2 coordinate 5,291,713, forward strand.
CCCACAATACTGATGTCGATGCCAGTGACACCCATGGGCACGATGGTGATGTTAGTGGGGTCGATCAGCCAGAGGCCGCCGCTGCCACTGGGGGCACTGGCGTCAACACGGGCGGTGACATGCAGGGTGTCCTTGGCCGAGGTTTCAATTAGGCCACCATCGCCTCCTAGGGTGCCGCCTCGGGCTGTGAGCGAGCCCTGGATGTCAGCCGCTTCATCGGCCCAGATAATAATTTGCCCTCCCTGGCCCCACTCTCCGGCATCGGCTCGGATGGTGGCGCCTGGTGCCACTGTGGTTCTGCCGGCGGTTGGAATGGTTCCCTGTCCCTGATAGTCCCCACCCACTAGAACCGTGCCGCCATCGGTCAGCCCAGAGACATTGATGCTGGCGTTGTTTTGCAGATTGACCTGATTGCCTAACACCTGCACAGTGCCGCCAGGCACCTGTAAGCTGCCGCTGCTGGTGACAGTATCGCCAAACAGGGTTAGGGTTTGCTCGGGAGCCAGCGCTAAGGATCCTCGTACGGCAATATTGCCCTGAGGAGCCGTCCAGGTCTGCACCCCCAAGGGCATACTGACACTCAGCAGGTCTCCACCGGGAGAAGGGATGGCGCTGAACTCATGGCCATCGGCTAGGGGCAGGCTGTTGGCGGTGCTGACGAAGAAAGAGCCGTCTAGATCTAACTGGGCGTTGGCACCGAAGAGGACGCCATGGGGATTGAGCAGAAACAGGTCGGCGGCACCGTCTACCCCCAGCAGGCCATCGATGGTAGACAGGCTCCCCCCGGTGACTCGGCTCAAGATGGTGTCGATGCCGAGAGGGTTGGCGAAATAGACCCGTTGACCAGCATTGACGCTGAACTCCTGGAAGCTGTGGAACAGGTTGGCGCCCCGCTGGGCCCCGCCATCGATGCGCGTGGCACCACTGCCATTGATGACAGCATTGGGGGTAACCACAGAACTGTCTGCTCCGAGGCTGGCATCGGGGATTAACTGCGCCCCTGCGGCAGACATACCAGTGGTGATACCGACTCCAAGGGAGACAACACCCAGGAATGAAGAAACACCAAACCGGCACCAGTAGGCTTGCACCATGGTTCCTGGGGGATAGACTGCACGAGATTTGCAGGGATAGTACAGCCTGACTATTCGACAACGCAAGCGATCGTTACACTGCTCAACCGGTCAAGGGTGGAGAAGGCAGGAGGTATTAGGGCTGGGTCGTGGCTTCAGGGCTTAGATCGACCCAGGTTGTCTGGAGGGGGACCGCTTCTCGATGTTTGGGATGAATCCGTAGAATATATAGGGTTTTCTCAGGTAGGGCAGGGATGCGGTGCTCTGGAACCGTCAGGGGATACCAGTCCAAGGGAAAGCAATCGCGGCTGTAGTGGCTGAGGTAGACGGCATAGTCGTTGAATAGGGCTGGAGCCAGCTGTATAGTGAGCCTCTCTCCGGGGGCGAGGGCACCGAAGTAGAAGTGGGTCTCGGGATTGGGGACCGGCAGAAAGGTATCGTGCACGAAGCGGGCCGGCAACCAATGGCGATAGCGCAGCAGCGGATAGACGTAGTAGTTTAGCCAGCGGTGAATCCAGCGACGCCGTTGGATCAGATCGCGGTAAAACCAGTTGGCATCGGGAGGAGCCGGTCGAGTTTCAGCAGTTAGGGCCAACTGACCATCGACTGTAATGGCCGGCAGCTCAATCGGATCAGACCAGTGGTAATGGCGCAACCCCACCAGATAGCGCCCTGGTGGCAGTGATATCTCTACCGGGGAATCTGTGGGGTCGGTGGTGAGGGAACTGATGCTGGTCAGGGTTTTGAAGCCCTGCAGGGTGTATATCACGGCGGTCCAGGAGGGGGCCGAGCGGAATAGGGAGGCGGTATCAAGTTGTAAGCTGGTTTGGACGGTAAATGGACCTGCGATCGCAATTAAGGCATGGAGATTCCAGCGGGCCCGACTCATGGTCCACAGCAGCTTCAGCGGGCTGGCCAGAAATTCGGCGGAGACCACCTGCCAGTCCGGTTTGGCCTTGCGATTGGCCGGATTATAATAACGGCTCAGCAGGGTCAGGGTGGCCTTTAAGGCTCGGGAAAAGAGGAAAGACAGCAACCCCAGGGGAACTTCCCAGAGGACATCCCAGGATGGCCTGCTCATGGCAAAGGGCCTCGCTGCTGTAGGATGCGAGCCAAGGCGGCTGGGGTCTCTAGGGGCAGATGATGCCCGCCATCCAGCTGCAGTTGTTCTGCCTCGGCTAGGGCCTCTTGTTGTAGGGCCAGGTCCTCGGGCCGGTTGAACCGACTGTGACTACCGAAGACCAGGGTAGTGGGCACCTGAATCTGGCCCAGCAACTGCTGATAGTGGCGGCGACTGAAGACGGCACTGCCCAAACCAGCATTGGTGCGCAGTTGCAAGCGCGGATCCCAGCGCCAGCGAATGCCACTTTCCCAGGGTTCCGTGACGCGACCGGCCAGGGCCTCGGCCAGAGACGGATCGAGCTGGGGGATCACCTGTTGCAAACGATGGGTAGCTGCAGTCAAATCTGGCCAGACTGGATGGCTAGGGGTGCTGCTGAGGTAATCGAGCTGCGTCGCCAGCCGTTGCGGCTGGGTGTCGGTGTCATCGCGATCGGGCACGATGGGCTCTACCAGTATCAGTCGATCGGCCAGCTGGGGCCGGGCACTGGCCAGGGTGGCGGCGATTACCGCCCCCACTGAGTGACCCACCAGGAGACAAGGTTGTCTGTCTAGGGCCTGCAGTAGGGCATCGATGTCAGCCACAAAGTCCAGTAGCTGATAGCTGCCGCCTGCTCCGATATGGTCAGAGCGCCCGTGCCCTCGCAGATCCGGGGCGATGACTCGATAGCCCTGGGCTGCCAGAGACGATGCGATCGCATCCCAGATTGCCCCCTGCTCCAAAATGCCATGGAGACAAAGGACCACGGGTGCCGAGGCTGGCCCCCAAGTACAGAGACAGAGAGAGAGCCCCCGCAGCGTGAGCTGCTGCTCCGTCATGGTAGCCAGGGGTGATGCGGTCGGGCTGGACGGTGATGGAGTAGTCGTCAGGGGATAGTGCAAGTCATGGGCCAGAGCCTCAGCCTTGTCCCCCAAGGGATGGGGCAACTGTACCTGCTGCCAAGCATGGGCCAGAGTCGGATCGATCTGGCGGCGGCGGTGAAAACTGGGGTCGTCAATGCTGCGCGACTGGGCCTGCACCCCATCAGTCATGCGGTTGCCCTCATAGGGGGCCAGTACAGCCGGATCAAAGGGCACCGCTAAAAAGTCACAGAGATCCCGTAGGATCGGTTCTGGCTCCCTGACCAGGTCTTCGTATCGGAGCTGGTGGCCACGGTCAGGTCCCACCTGTTGCAGAAACTGGAGAATGTTGTGATTGCTCTCCCACCAGGCCTGTTCGGCGATGCGGTACGGATCCCTATGGGCCAGCGTATCCAGAGTAAACAGCTTCTCCATGCGGTGGCGCACGAAGGAGTCGATCACCGCATAGGGATGGCGCACCAGATGGATGTAGCGGGCGTCTTCAAAGAGCTGCTCGGCCCGCTCCAGGGCCGCCAGGCTAAAGCCATAGGTGGGCGACTTATCCAGCAATAGTCGGGGAGCCGCCAGTTGTTGCAACTTGTCGTAGATGTCGGCCACGCCATAGCCCAAAGTCAACCATTCCTGTAACAGGGCCTCACTGGCCGCAGCATCCAGGTCCATCAGGTCCATCAAAGCCCGCTGCAACCCTTCCTCCAGGTAGCTTTGCCCCAGGGCTTGGCGGCGCTGGACCAGGGTCTGAAAGGGCAGCAGATGGAGTTCGGGCGGGCAGAATAGCTGGGAATGGCCGGCCAGCATCACCCGCAGCAGGGTGGAGCCAGAGCGGGGACTGGAGAGCAAAAAGACGGCCCGACCATTGCGCCGTGGTGGCGGTGTCGCCTCGACGAGGGTGGGCCAGAGATGGGCGCCTAGGGAGGGAACTGGCTCCGAGTCAGGGGCAGCCGTTGGGTTGGGTTGGGAGCGGGCCAATTCTCGGGCCAAGTAGGCACTGAGGGCATCCAGGGTGGGGTGCTTCATTAGACCTCCCGGCCGATAGAGCATCAACTGTAGGTCCCGCTGGCAGGTGTTGAGCAGGTCCATGGTCATGAGGGAATCTAGGCCCAGCTCCATCAAAGTTTGCGAATCGCACGCCAGCGTCCCTTCATGGCCCATGACCCGAGCTAATTGCCTCTGCAAATAGTGCTGTAGGGCCCGGCTGCGTTCAGCCTGATCCAGCCGCAACAATTCCTGCCGCAATCGGTAATCGCCTGATCCGATGGCACCGCAGACTCTGGTGTCTATCAGGGAGCTCAGATAGGGAGACCCCGGCAGATAGCCCTTGAGGACGGCCCAATCAATGGCTGCAACCCCCACCTGAGCCGGTAGGGCATCCGCCCAGCCTAAGAGATGCCCCAGGCAGGGCAACGCCTGGGCCGGGGCCAAGGGTTCAATCCCTTGGGACTGCAGGCGCTCTTGCACTCCGGCAGTAGCCATACCAGCACCAGCCCAGGGTCCCCAACTCAGGCTCAGGCCCGGTAGCCCTCGCTGGCGACGGTATGCCATGATTGCCGCCAGCCCAGTATTGGCAGCGCCATAGCTACCCTGGCCCGGAGGCCCCAGCAGGGCCGCCAGGGACGAAAACCCCACAAAGAAGTCCAGGGGAATATCTTTAGTGGCTTGGTGTATCTGCCAAGCCCCCTTTAGTTTCGGCGCCAGCACAGCCTGAAACCGCGACCAGGATTGGTGTCGTAGTAAACCATCATCCAGGCGACCGGCCAGATGCAACACCCCCTTCAAGGGCGGCAACTCCGTCTGAATTCGGTCGACCAAGGTGGTTACCGCCGCCGCATCGGTAATATCAACGGCCTCTAGCCTGACCTGTATGCCCATCTGGGTCAGGGTATCTAGGGCCGGGTCAGGGCGGGGATGGCGACTGACTAGCACCAGCTGTCGGGCGCCCTGTTGAGCCAGCCATTGAGCCACCTGTACCCCCAAAGCACCAGTGCCGCCTGTAATCAGATAGGTAGCCTGGGCCTGAATCGGAATGGCCATCGGTGCGGCTGGCCGCTGCAGGGGCTGCAGCCGAGCGGCGTAGAGCTGGCCCTGGCGCCAGGCCAATTGCTCAGTAAACGCCCACTGAAGACACGCTCCTAGGGCAGCGGCAGCGGTCTCAGGAACCGTGGCGTCCAGATCGATCAGGCCTCCCCATAGTTCGGGATGTTCCAGGGCAATGGTGCGTCCCAAACCCCATAGGCAGGCGGCGGCTGGATTTACCTCAGCGTCTGTGTCTGTCACCGCCATGGCCTGGCGGGTGAACAGCCAGAGCCGGGATGCCTGGGCATATCCCGAGACTCGATGCTCCCGAGCCGTCACCAGGGCCTGGAGTAAGTGCAAGACGGCCTGGCAGTCAGGGCTGTCATCGGCCTCAGCCGCGAGGGCCCAGAGATAGACGATACCCTGTGGCTCCGCCTCTAGATGCTGCAGTAGCGCCTGGAAATCCTGGGGCTGCTGGGGATTGAGGCAGTAAGTGTCTTGGCCCAAGTAGGCGAAGGTGTCCCCTGGCCAGGCTTGCAGCACCTGATGTCCAGCTGCGCTCAGGTGTTGGGCTAACGACTGGCCTAACCCTTGAGGCTCTACCAGCAACAGCCAACGCTGCGGAGACGAGGGCATCGCTGCTGCCGGCTCGGTGAAGGGCTGCCAAACTTGCTGATACAGCCAATTGGGAAGGGGTTGCGGCGGCTGAGTCCAGGGGCTTGGTTTGGAAGCAGGTTTGACCAGCGTAGGCTCGAACCAGTAGCGCTGACGTTGGAATGGGTAGGTGGGCAATCCGGCTCGACGACGGCGGGGGTAGGGATGATCGAATCCCTGCCAATCGACCGGGTTGCCGCCGACATAGAGCTGGGCCAGGCTATGGAGGATATCCCAGTCGTCATGGCCGCGACGCAGGGAGGGCAACCAGGTGGCTGCCTGGGTAGGCAAACACCGTTGCCCCATGCCCAGCAAGACCGGCTGCGGGCCAATCTCTAAAAACCACTGATGACCGGCCTGATGCAGGTTGGCCATGGCTTCGGCAAAGCGCACGGGGTGACGGGTATGGCGACGCCAGTAGCCAGCATCAGGGACTTCCCCAAGGGCCAGTAAGCACCCAGTTACATTAGACACCAGGGGAATCTGCGGCGGTTGATAGGCGATCTGGCTGGCCTCGTGCTGAAAGGCATCCAGGATCGGCTCCATCAGGGGCGAGTGGAAGGCATGGGAGACCTGCAGGGGTTTGGCGTCAACGCCTTGGCTGGCTAGGACCTCCAGGACTCGTGCCACCGCCTGCTGGTGACCGGCGATGACAGTATTGCCAGGGCCATTCAGGGCGGCTAGGGATATCCTCTGCTCAGCGCCCTGCTGATAGGCAGCAGCTCCCTCGGAAAGCTGCGCTAGTGCCGCCTCTACCGTGTCTGGATCGGCGAAGACTACCGCCATAGTGCCAGTTTGGGGCAGTGATTGCATCAGCTGAGCCCGACGGGCAATCAGTTTTAAGCCGGCCTCCAGGGAGTACACCCCGGCCACACAGGCAGCCACATACTCGCCGACGCTATGGCCCATGACAGCGGCTGGCCGAATGCCCCAAGACTGCCAGAGTTGGGCCAGAGCATACTCAACGGCAAACAGGGCCGGTTGTGTGTAGGCGGTTTGGTGCACCCGGTGGCAGCCATCCTCTCCATAGAGCACCGACAGCAAGGAGCGCTCCAGATAGGGGGCCAGAATCTCGGCACACCGGTCCAGCACCTGCCGAAACACTGGTTGAGTATCGTACAGGCGACGCCCCATGCCCCAGTATTGGGCTCCCTGGCCCGTGAATAAAAAGACGACAGTCGGTGTCTGTGACCCTAGCCCAACCGGTAGATTGTTTGTCCCGGCAGTCACCCAGGTTTGCAACTGAGTGGCCATCTCCTGGGGAGTCTCTCCCGTCACCGCTAAACGGTGAGGAGGCCAGCTGGCTCGGCCCGTATTCGCCGTGAAACAGATATCCGCCAGGGGGTACGAGGTGGTGGCCAGGAAGTCACGGTACTGCTGGGCCATGACCCGCAACCCCGCTTCGGTTTTAGCCCGTAGGGCGAGCAGATGTCGGGGCCGATCGATGGTCGCAGCCGCAGCAGATAACTCTGGCAGAGCCTGTAATACGGCGTGGGCATTGGTGCCGCCGAAGGCAAAGGCACTCACCCCCGCTGTCGCCCGTTCCCCTTGGCTGGGCCAAGGTTCACACGCTTGTTGCACCTGCAGGGGCAACTGATCGAAGGGGATGTGGGGGTTGGGCTGCTGAAAGTGCAGGCTCGGCACTAGGGTGCGGTGGTGTAAGCAGAGGGCCGTCTTGATCAGACTGGCAATGCCAGCCGCAGCCTCTAGGTGGCCCAGGTTGCTTTTAACGGAGCCCAGCCGCACCGGTTGGGCTGGGGGTTGATTGTCAGTGAGGACATTGCCCAGGGCCTTGGCTTCGATCGGGTCCCCCAATAGGGTGCCAGTGCCATGGGCCTCAATATAGTGACTCTGGTGGGGGGCTAACCCGGCCTGGCGATAGGCCTGGCGAATCACTGCTTCCTGGGCTTCCCGGTTAGGGGCGGTGAGGCCGTTGCTGCGACCATCCTGATTGATGGCACTGCCCCGCAGCACGGCATAGATGGGATCCCCGTCGGCTAGGGCACGGCCCAAGGGTTTCAACACCACGGCACCAGCTCCTTCCGAGCGCACAAAGCCATTGGCATTGGCATCGAAGGCTTTACAGCGCCCGTCAGGGGAGAGGGCTGTCAATTTACTGAAGCCGATGGTCAGTTCTGGGCGCAGAATTAGATTCACCCCCCCGGCGATGGCCAGGGAAGATTCTCCTTGCCGCAGACTCTGGCAGGCCAGATGCACGGCCACTAGCGAGGAGGAGCAGGCGGTATCGATGGCCAGACTCGGCCCCCGCAGATTCAACAGATAGGACAGGCGATTGGCCACCATGGGGGGAGGCCAACCCGGTGGTGTGTAGGTGTCTACGGCCTCGGGATGGGCCAGTAGAAATTGCCCGTAGTCATTGGTGGAGATGCCGACAAAGACGCCGGTCTGGCTGCCGCTGAGTCGGGATGGCTCTAGGGCAGCATCTTCTAGGGCTTCCCAAACCACTTCCAGAAAGAGGCGCTGTTGTGGATCGATGTAACTGGCCTCCCGGGGGGCAATGCCGAAAAACAGCGGGTCGAACCGATCCACCTGGTCTAAGAACCCTCCCCGGTGGCTGTACATCTTGCCAGGGGCGCTGGGATCGGTGTCATAGAGCTGCTGCCAGCTCCAGCGATCGGGGGGGACCGATGCGATCGCATCGACTCCATCTCGCAGCAATTGCCAAAATCCCGGCAAGCTCCTGGCCCCTGGAAATCGACAGCCCATGCCCACGATAGCGATAGGCTCAGGGATGCCTTTTTTCTTCAGCAACTGAAGTTCCAGCAGGACTCGCTTTTCTGGAGATAGATTTGCAATTCGCCTTGCCAGATCATCCACAGACTAACCCTCGAGCACTATCGGCCTTGCTTACCCAGCAATTCCTGGATTTCGCTATCAGACAGCATCTCTAATTCTCTAACGAGCTGATCCACTTCCGGGTCATCTGGGGTGAGGGTCGTTGCATGACTAGCATGGGCAGGGCTGTCGGCGGGGGCGGCTAAATAACCCGCCAAGGCAGCGATAGTAGGATATTCATACACCAACGTCGGGGATAGGGGACGACCCAGGGCCGTCTCCAAGGCTTCTACCAGTTCTATGGCCGTCATCGAATCTAGCCCGAACTCGGCAAACGGTTGCGTCGCATCAATAGCCGTCACTGGCAGTCTCAGGGCCTGGGCCAACCAGGCAACCATCCAATCCTGCATGGCCATGGCAGTGCGCTCCGTGGGTGGGGGTAGCGCTACGGTGGCGACACCATCATCAGGCCGCATCCCTGCAGCGCCCTGCTGCAGCAGGGAACCAGCCAGAGTCTCATCTTCCCATGTATAGACACTCTGCAGGTGTTGATCTAAGAAACCAATGCGACAGAGATAGCGCTGCACCTTGCCGCTGGAGGTCTTGGGCAGGCTCCCCGTTTTCAGCAGCACCAAGGCATAGAGCTGTAAATCATGGCCCTCGGCAACTCGACGGCGCACCGCCGCCACAATCGCCTCTGGCTCTAAGTGACGGAGATGACGGCGCTCCACCTCCTGGACCACCACCAGGCGCTCAGCCCCGGCGATGTTGACTGAAAAGGCGGTTCCTGCCCCTGGCCGCAGGGCCTCATGGGCTTTTTCCACCGTCGCCTCAATATCTTGGGGATAGTGATTTCGTCCCCGAATGATAATTAAATCCTTCAAGCGACCGGTGATGTAGAGTTGCCCGTCCCTGAGAAATCCCAGGTCGCCTGTCCGCAGGCAGGGACCTTCCCCAGTGTCGCGGCGGTAGGCCCGGAAAGCATGGGCCGTTGCCTGGGGTTGCTGCCAATAGCCCTGGGCAATGCTGCGGGAGGAGCCTAGCCAGATTTCCCCGACCCGATCGGCGGGGCAGGCCCGGCCGGTGTCTGGGTCGACAATGACGATGGATTGATCGCGTACCGCCTGGCCACAGCCGACAAAGACCTGAGCCTCTGTCGAGCCGTCTGTGGAACTAGCGGCGGCGGTCAGCACCCGGTGATGGCGTAGGGCCTTACTATCAACGGTGCAATGCTGCGGCGGCTGTCCCGGACGATTTCCACTGACTAACAGGGTGGCCTCGGCCATGCCGTAGCACGGGTAAAAAGCCCGTCGATCGAAGCCCGCTGGCGCAAATGCGGCCGCGAAGTGCGCTAAGGTCTCATGGTGAATGGGCTCAGCCCCGCTAAAGGCCAAGCGCCAGGTGCTTAGATCCAACTCGGCTCGTTGCTGAGGAGTAGTTTTACGCACACACAGATCGTAGGCAAAATTGGGGCCACCGCTGGTGGTGGCCTGGTAACGGCTAATGGCCTGCAGCCAGCGCAGGGGTTTCTGCAAGAAGGCCACGGGAGACATCAGGGTCATGGGTGCCCCCACATAGAGGGGCTGCAGGATGCCTCCCACCAGTCCCATGTCGTGGTAGGGCGGCAGCCAAGAGACCCCAGCACTGTCGGGGGTGTCTTGAAAGGATTGATGGATCAAAGATGAGTTGTGCAGCAAATTATCGTGGCTGATCATCACCCCCTTCGGAGCAGCCGTGGAGCCAGAGGTGTATTGCAACAGGGCCAAATTATCGCTGCCAATCTCAACCCCTGACCAATCATCGGCTAAGGCATCATCTACAGCGTCGGTATTCAGCCAATGCAGTCCCTTCAGATCAGCACAGTCGCCGAAGCGTTTTTCCAGGGTGGGCAGAATGGCGCCGTCAGTCAGGGCAATGGTGGCTTCGGCATCATGGATGATGGCTTGAATGCGCTCCAGAGAACGATTAGGCCGGGGTGGATAGGCCGGCACGGCGATGGTGCCGGCATAGAGGCATCCGAAGAAGGCGGCAATGTAGTCTAGCCCTGCCGGATACAGCAGTAAAGCCCGCTGACCAGTGCAGTTGAGAGCTTGCAACCGATGTGCGATCGCACGGGCCCGTCGATCCAACACCTCATAGGTGACACTTTGTACCTCAGTCTCACCATCCACAAGAAATCGATAGGCCAACCGCTGCGGCTGCCACTGAGCTCGCCAGCCCAACAAATCGACCATGGTAGACAGGGCCGAGGGAATATGTGCAGAACCCTTCTTCATCACCTCATCTCACCTATACGGTGTGCTCTCAACTCATACATCTCGCTACAGCCGTAGATGGCTAGCGACGATACCTGCCATTGGCCTAGCGCTGCCTTTGCGGCCATCCCAGATGGCTCTCTAGACCCTAGCGCCGCCCCACCATCAACACTCCTGCCACCCTGGGCAGCGGTCGTTCTACTCCGACAGTCCTCTGCCAGACACTGAGGAGGCACCGACACCAAACCGCGACTACCGCAGAGGCTTTTGCTAGATATTACCGTTCGATGGGGAGGCTCTAGGAAACAGCTAGGTACCATCACCCCTTCAGGACGTATAACACCTGTCACCCGATTTGCCTCACACTAGACTCGCGGTTAATCATTAATAATTCTTAACCATACTACAGAGGGGTTTCGACCATCGCCATAACGCCTTTGACTACTCTACCCAATTCGCTCAAGATAACCGGCCCGGCAGACCTCAACTCCCAGCATCTACTACGGCTAGATCGAATTCAGCCCCCTCCGCTGGTTGCAGCAAGCGTCCCTTTGATCAGACACTGACTTGATAGCCTGATTGCTGACAGGTACTGAGACACAATGCCAACCACGGAACGCCGACCGATCCTCTTAGACTTCGAAAAACCCTTGGCAGAACTAGAAGCCCGCATCAAACAGATTCGCGAACTGGCCGAAGACAATGATGTGGACGTCTCCATTCAAATCTGCCAACTCGAGTCACGGGCGAACCAATTGCGTCACGAAATTTTCAGCAATCTGACTCCGGCCCAGCGATTACAGGTTGCCCGTCATCCTCGCCGTCCTAGCACCCTCGATTACATCCAAGCCATCAGTGACGAGTGGATTGAACTCCATGGGGACCGTCGCTCTGGTAAGGATGACCCTGCCCTCGTGGGGGGGCTGGCTCGGCTGAATGGCCGCCCAGTTGTGATGTTGGGTCATCAAAAGGGGCGAGACACTAGAGACAACGTCGTCCGTAATTTTGGTATGGCGTCCCCCGGTGGATATCGCAAAGCCCTGCGGCTGATGCAGCACGCCAATCGCTTCAACATGCCCATATTCACCTTCATTGATACACCGGGGGCTTGGGCCGGACTAGAGGCCGAGGAAATGGGCCAAGGGGAAGCCATTGCCTATAACCTGCGAGAGATGTTTGCCTTGGATGTGCCCATTATCTGCACGGTGATTGGGGAAGGGGGCTCGGGAGGCGCCCTTGGCATCAGTGTGGGGGATCGGCTGCTGATGTTTGAACATGCGGTCTATACCGTGGCCAGTCCAGAGGCCTGTGCCGCGATTCTGTGGAAAGATGCCAGTCGCTCTGCCGAAGCCGCCGAAGCCCTTAAAATTACGGCCCATGATCTGAAAACCCTGGGGATTCTGGATCAACTCTTGCCAGAACCCGTGGGAGGCGCTCACGCTGATCCTTTGAGGGCTACCGAAATCCTCAGGAACGCCTTGATGCAGGCGATGCAAGAACTCCTACAGCTGACGCCGCCAGAACGGCGACAACAACGGTATCAGAAATTTCGTCAGATTGGGGTCTTTGCCGAAACCCTGACTGAGGAGGAAGACTAGCCACAGCCATGGCTACCTCGACCCACCCTCGATGCCTGTTCTTTCGGCCCTCAAAAGCAACGTGGGGGTCAGTTTACTCATCAGTTTTTCACATGGCCACCAGCGATTGACGCTATGCTGACCAAGGGCCATAGCAGTACAGATGCTGATGGCTGGCCATCTCACTCATAAATTCGTAACGTTTGTTAACATGATGAGCGGCAGCCGATGCCTCACGATGCTGAGGAGTGGGAAGCTTTCGTAAATTATGAATCTTTGTGATATCGAACGCGGTATCCAAGGGGACAGTTGGGGAGGCAAGTCGGTTGCCGCTGCTGCACAAAATGTCTCGATGGAGCGTTAACACAGTCTATGACTCCCGATGCAACCCGTCGTGCTCTCATCACGGGGGCGAGTAGTGGCATTGGAAAATCAACGGCAATCGCGTTCGCCCAAGCTGGGATTGATGTCGCCCTGGTCAGTCGCTCTCAGGATAGATTAGAGGCCATCGCCCAAGATCTTGGCTGCCAAGGTGTCGTGGCTAAGGCCTATGGGATTGACTTGGCTCAGGTGGCACAAGTATCGGCTCAGATGCAGGCCGTGCTAGCAGATTTTGGCCCCATTGATATCTTGGTGAACAATGCTGGCATGGGGTATACCGGAGGCTTGGCCGACATGCCCCTGGCTGACTGGCAACGGGTGTTGGACCTGAATCTCACCAGTGTATTTCAATGCATTCAGGCGTTGCTACCTGGCCTGCGCGATCGCAACGGCACGATTGTCAATGTGGTGTCCATTGCCGGCAAATCGGCTTTTCCCAATTGGGGCGCCTACAGTGTCAGTAAGGCCAGCATCTTGACCCTATCTCGTATCCTGGCGGCTGAGGAGCGTCAGCATGGGGTGCGCGTGACGGCCATTTCCCCTGGAGCGGTTAACACTCCCATCTGGGATACGGAGACAGTACAAGCAGACTTCGATCGCGCTAGCATGCTGACCCCAGACGTAGTGGCTCAAACAATTTTGCATGCCGTTCAGTTACCTGCCCAGGCCGTGATCGAAGATTTAAACCTAATGCCCAGTGCCGGGGCCCTCTAGACCGTCTCAGGCGATCTTGGCGGCTCTACGGAGTCTAGATCGCGGAAATGGTCCAGTTAACTTTTCAATTAGCCAGGAGATTTCAACTATTATTTGCCATGACTATTGCCTCTTCTAGTGGTCTCAATGGGGCGTCAAGCCCCACTGCCAATAATGGCCGCGTGCCCTCTGCTAGCTCAGTGCGTCCAGATCGGAGCAAATCCCATGGCCTCATGCCTCCGACCACCGATGAGTCGGATCAAGAAGCCATGCAAGATGCCGTGCGGACCTTGCTGATCTCGGTCGGAGAAGATCCAGATCGGGAGGGACTGTTGAAGACTCCGAAGCGGGTGGCTGAGGCGATGCGCTTCCTCACCAGTGGTTATCACCAGTCCTTAGAAGACCTGGTGAATGGGGCTATTTTTGACGAGGGGCATAACGAAATGGTGTTGGTGCGCGATATCAATGCCTTTAGCCTCTGCGAGCATCACATGTTGCCCTTCATGGGCAAGGTCCATGTGGCCTATATCCCAGATCAAAAGGTGGTGGGCTTGAGTAAGCTAGCCCGGATTGTGGAGATGTATTCTCGCCGCCTGCAGGTGCAAGAGCGCCTGACCCGGCAAATTGCTGAGGCGGTTCAATCCATTCTCGACCCCCAAGGCGTGGCCGTGGTGATGGAAGCTAGCCACATGTGCATGGTCATGAGAGGCGTGCAAAAACCTGGTTCCTGGACCGTCACCAGTGCCATGTTAGGAGTATTCCAGGAAGATTCTAAGACCCGAGAAGAGTTCCTGAGCTTGATTCGTCATCAGCCCGCCTTCACGTAGAGGGGCGGTAGTGGGTCTGGATCTGCCGTGAGTAGCTCCCGCCCATGGCACCATAGGAATATCTACTTCTTAGAATTGAGCTAGTGCTGTCAAGTATTTCAAGGAGATGCCATCATGCAAACCCTGGCACTGACTAGTGAAAACGTCGAGAAAGTCCTGGACGAAATGCGTCCTTACCTATTGGCCGATGGTGGCAATGTGGAGCTGATGGAGTTAGATGGACCAGTTGTAAAGCTGCGCTTACAGGGGGCCTGTGGCTCTTGTCCTAGCTCTGCTATGACCCTGCGCATGGGGATCGAACGGCGACTGCGGGAGTTTATCCCCGAGATCGCCGAGGTTCAGCAGGTCATGTAATTGGCCGTTGAGACGTCGAATCCCCCGAGCCAGCCATGTCCTCGGGGGATTTCTTATAGCGATGCCGTTAGGCTGGGTGCGGCTGCCAACCAATCAGCTGTCTGGGCCTTAGCAATGTATTTCCTGCTATGGTGATGTATTGGCAAGATAAGGCCGCGTCAGTGCAACGGACCTGAGGAATTGTCGTGCTTGACTTAAAGCAAATTCGGGACTACCCCGATACGGTACAGGCCGCCTTGAGTCACCGAGGGGACTATGATCTGACCCCCTTGCTGGAGTTAGACCGGCAACGGCGGGCCTTAGAAACGATGCGATCGCAACTGCAGGCCCAGAGCAATGACATCGGCAAACAGGTGGGGCAGGCCATCAAAGCCGGGGCCGACCCCAAAGGGGCTGAGGTGGCGACCCTGAAGGCGGAGGGCAATCGGCTCAAGACAGAATTGGCCCAACTAGACCCCCAGGAGCGAGACCTTAAGGCCCAACTGGATCAGATGCTACTGGGTCTACCCAACTTGCCCAGCGATACCACCCCGGTTGGCCGCAGTGAGGCCGACAATGTAGACGTGCGCTACTGGGGCGATGATCAGATTCCCACCATTGAGGTCAAGCCCCATTGGGACATTGGTGAAACCCTCGGCATCCTCAACTTCGAGCGCTCCGTCAAGCTGGCCCAAAGCCGTTTCGTCACCTTGCTAGGAGCGGGGGCAGCCCTAGAGCGAGCCCTGATCCAGTTCATGCTAGATAGCCATATCCATGCCGGCTACACCGAGGTGATTCCACCCTATTTGATCAACACGGCTGCCATGACGGCCTCCGGTCAGCTGCCTAAGTTTGCCGACGAAAGCTTTAGATGCGATCGCGACGATCTCTGGCTAACGCCCACGGCTGAGGTGCCCGTTACCAACCTGCACCGTGACGAGATCTTCACCAGCGATGAGCTGCCCCGACACTACTGCGCCTACACCCCCTGCTTCCGCCGGGAAGCTGGTAGCTATGGTCGCGATACCCGCGGCCTGATTCGACTACACCAATTCAACAAAGTGGAACTCTACAAGTTTGTCCACCCCGATCAGTCTATGGACGAACTGGAAGCCCTAGTCCGAGATGCCGAGACTATCCTGCAGCAACTCCAGTTGCCCTACCGAGTGATTGAACTCTGTAGTGGCGATCTGGGGTTCTCCGCCTGCAAAACCTACGACCTAGAAGTCTGGATGCCCTCCTCGGGAACCTATCGAGAGATCTCGAGTTGCTCCAACTGCGGCGACTTCCAAGCCCGACGCGCCAATGTACGATTCAAAGCCCCCAATCAAAAAGGCACCCGCTTTGTCCACACACTCAACGGCTCCGGATTAGCGGTAGGACGCACCATGGCCGCCATCCTAGAAAACTATCAACAGGCCAATGGGGCCGTCCAAATTCCCTCGGCCCTGCGGCCCTACCTGAAGCGAGACTATCTTTAGAGACTATCTTTAGGGTTGATGCCAGGGCAGCGCTAGAATAGGAAAGCGTATCAATTCAGCTGTATCTCATCCGCTCAATATGTCCGTCTTGGCCGCGATCGCAGTTCTGGCAGTGCTCATTGTCGTGCACGAGCTAGGGCATTTCCTAGCTGCCCGATTACAAGGCATTCACGTCAACCGCTTCTCCATCGGGTTTGGCCCCATTCTCTGGAAGCTTCAGGGTCCGCAAACGGAGTATGCCATCCGAGCCATTCCCCTGGGGGGATTCGTAGGCTTCCCCGATGATGACCCCGACAGTATTATCCCAGCAGATGATCCCGATCTACTCAAGAACCGCCCAATCTTGGATCGGGCCATTGTGATCAGCGCCGGGGTGATTGCCAACCTACTCTTTGCCTACTGCGTCTTCGTGGCTCAGTTTTCTACTGTGGGGGTGCCAGAAACCTTCAATCCGCAGCCAGGAGTGCTGGTGCCCCAGGTGCTCTCCGAGACAGCCCCGGCTGCCGATGCCGGCATTCGCGCCGGAGATCTGATCGTGGCCGCCGAGGGAGAGCGGTTGGGAGCCTCAGAAGAGGCGATTCAATCGCTGATTCAGTTGATTCAAAACAGCCCGAATCAGCCCATTGATCTTACAGTCGAGCGTGGCAGTCGGGAAGTTGCCCTGACGGTCACGCCAGAGTTAGGCGCTGATGGTAAAGCCATTATCGGGGTGCAGTTGCAACCCAATGGCACCCTAGAGTATCGCCAGGCCAGCAATGTCAGCGAAGTCTTCACCATGGCGGCCCAAGAATTTCAGTCTATGCTGGTGCGAACGGTACAGGGCTTTGCCATGCTGATTACCAATTTTTCAGAGATGGCTAGCGAAGTGGCCGGACCCGTGCGCATTGTAGAACAAGGGGCTGGATTGGCTGAAAACAATGCCATTAGCCTGTTTCCCTTTACCGCCATCATCAGCATCAACCTGGCCATCATCAACATTCTGCCCTTACCGGCCTTAGACGGGGGGCAGCTGGCATTTCTAGCAGTAGAGGCTCTGCGGGGCAAGCCCCTGCCTGCCCGCGTTCAAGAGAATGTGATGCAGACTGGCCTGGTGCTGCTATTAGGCCTGGGAGTCTTTCTGATTGTGCGCGACACCACGCAACTTGAAATCTTTCAAAACTGGTTGCAGTGAGCACTCCCCGCCAGCAGATTGCCAAGCAGCAACGGGCCCTAGACATTCTCAACCGGCTGCAGCGGCTGTATCCTGATGCTAGCTGTTCCCTTACCCACAGCACACCCTTGCAATTGCTAGTGGCGACTATCTTGTCGGCCCAATGCACTGACGAGCGGGTGAATCAGGTGACTCCGGCCCTATTCGAGCGCTTCCCTACGGCGGAGGCCTTTGCCGCTGCCGATAGGCAGGAGCTGGAATCATTGATCAAGTCCACGGGCTTCTATCGCAACAAGGCCAAAAATATTCGTGCCGCCTGCCAAAAGATCGTGAATGAGTTTGAGGGTAAGGTGCCGGCTCAAATGCAAGCCCTGCTGAGCCTACCCGGGGTGGCTCGCAAGACCGCTAATGTGGTGCTGGCCCATGGCTTTGGGATTAATGCTGGAGTGACCGTCGACACCCATGTGAAGCGTCTCAGTAAACGCCTGGGACTCACTGACCATGAGGAGCCAGGCAAGATTGAGCGGGACTTAATGGCCCTATTACCTCAACCAGACTGGGAAAACTGGTCGATTCGATTGATTTATCACGGTCGAGCCATCTGTATGGCCCGTACCCCCCGATGCGATCGCTGCCAACTGGCTGAGCTTTGTCCCTCAGCGGGAAAGATCGGGTCGACTGCTGCTAAGGGCCAAAGCAAAGGCCGCAGATCATAGTCCACCGCCATCAACGAACTGGCTGAGCACGATCGCAATTGACCACAGGAACAGACCTAAGGTTAGCAACCAAGGCATCGTTGCAAATCCCTTACCATCTCATTCAGCCTATCAACCCTAACGATGGCGGTTCTAGGGAGAATGGCCGTACCCCTGCTCACTGCCAACCGCCCGTTTACGGGTTAGAATACTTTGGGTTAATATAAGAGACTGTGGCTTTGAAGGAAGGCGAGAGGCAAAGTACATTGCATGGCTAAGAAAAGCATGGTGGCGCGGGAGCGCAAGCGGGAAAAACTAGTCGCCAAATACGCTAAGAAGCGGGAAGAATTGCTGGAGCAGTTTCGGCAGGCAACCAATCAACAAGAAAAGCTGGACATTCACCGCAAAATTCAACAATTGCCCCGCAATAGTTCCCGCACTCGGCTACGGAACCGCTGCTGGATGACGGGTCGCTCTCGCGGTTACTACCGGGATTTTGGCCTGTGTCGCAACGTGATGCGAGAGATGGCCCACGAAGGGCTGTTGCCCGGGGTAGTCAAATCGAGTTGGTAGTGATGTTTTGGGCCGAGTGGGTTGAGCCAGGTCAGTCATTACCTGTGGGAAGCGCCTTGCGTTTCAACTTCATCTAGGGCTACTGATAGGGCTACTGAGTCAAGGCATCCGCTCGGCAGATAGTTTACCGGGGCTTACGTATACCGGGCCTATAGCAAATGCTAAGGCCCCGCCTGCTAACGAACAAAGCTGCCAGTGCCGGGCTGCGCCCTATATAGGATAGGCCTAGGCTGTCGGCACCGTAGCCAATTCCTGACAACTGAACTGCTGCTGCAGTTTGCTAGTACTTTGTAATAGAAATAATGCCTCTGATGAACAGAGCATAAAAGAAAGCCCCGGTTATCGAGATTTCCCTTGTTGCTAACCGCTAGATAGCGCCTGAATAGAGGGCACTGGCGGGGGAGTTAACCGGCACCACAGCAATGCTCAATCCCTAAGCTGTCCAGCAGCAGATCGCTCACGGCATTTGCGATCGCAAATTCACTGTAAAAACTACTTGAGAAATCAAACCCCTGCATCTCGGTCAAAATGGCCATGACCAGAGCATTAACGTCATTCTCCCCTTCAATGCGTTGACGCACAAATACCCGAGCAGCACGCTCAGCAATCTCCCCATTCACAGGCTCCGGAATAAACTCACTATCTAGCCAGTGATGCAGCGAAGCTTGCAGCCACTGCCCCTCTCGCTGAGGATGCTGAGCTGGGGGCAGAGTCAGAGATGGAATTGGATCAGCCATAGGGGTAAGTCAACTGCTGTGTCAACGTCCTCAACGAGGAACACAAGCTACTAAATGCATATTGCCTAGTTAGCTATTCTATGATCTAGTCTAATGATGTACTCGACCACATCCAAGGCCAAACTTGGAGAGTTGCTGCAAGGGAAATTCCAGATCCCAAATGGGATGGGTGATAGCAACTGCTTGTTGTCCATAGTCGTGGCCCATGCCCTATCGTGACTGAGTTCCGTTACGACACCAACGCCATTATTCGAGGCTATTGCCAAGGCTATTTCCTCATGGCCGACGAATTTGGCAAAACCCTGAGCTGGTATACCAGCCGCCAACGGGCCTTAATTCCCCTAGACGAGCGATTTCGGTATCCAAAATCCCTGCGGCGCATCCTCAATCAGAACCGCTTCCAAGTCAAGATCAATGGCGCCTTTATGGACGTAGTCGAAGGCTGTGCCGATCGAGACAGCACTTGGATCTCCCAAGAGTTGAAACAGGTGTATTGGGAATTAGCCCAGGC
The DNA here is from genome assembly GCF_002075285.3 of Halomicronema hongdechloris C2206. GTDB lineage: Bacteria > Cyanobacteriota > Cyanobacteriia > Phormidesmidales > Phormidesmidaceae > Halomicronema_B > Halomicronema_B hongdechloris. The sequence continues at coordinate 5,311,439 of NZ_CP021983.2, forward strand.
GGGGTGGGCTTATAGTTTTGAAACTTGGCAGGGCAACGTTTTGGCCGGAGGCATCTTGGGCATTGCGATCGGGGGGGCTTTTATTGGCGAGTCGATGTTTTATCGAGTGCCTGAGGGCTCTAAAGTCGCTATGGTCAAGCTCGTAGAGCGCTTGCGGCAGCAAGGATTTTTGCTGTTCGATGCGCAAATGATGAATCCCCATTTAGCCCGCTTCGGGGCCCACATGATCTCTAACAAGGAGTATTTAGCGAAGTTACAACAAGCTTGTCAGCAAGCTTGCTCGTTTCTTTAGGGAGATATAACTACAGACAATCGTGGCACCCTGTTTTTCCCAACGGTGCCTTTTCCCAGGGATCGCTGCAATGGGGACCGTTTAGTGAGTTTGGTGCCGAGTTAGGCACTTGATTCGTACCTACGACCGCACTGGAGCCTGGTACCGTTTGACCCTAGTACCGAACATCTTGTGGAGGCCAATGGTTGAGTCTCCCCTCTTAATTCTCGAAGAGGGTTTCAAATTCATCCCGCAGCCAGGCCACATTGGCGACCCTGGCCACAACCACACTGTCACTGTCTGCATGTTCTAATTCAGCCTTCCAGCGATGGACGTGATCGCCATACTCTAACCAGAAGGCGACGATAGCATTAATCACCGCATCCCAGTTCCAGTTGGGCCGTCTGTGCACCATCTCAGTGGCCTCAATGAAACCATCCAGGGTGCAGTGATAACTCCCTAGGAAGGCACGACTGCGACGGGGACTTATTTCAATTTGTTGCTGATGTTGGAAGAACTCAATAACAGGAGCAACGCCGATAATATCAAAGCTGTAACTCATAAAACTCATCATCAATCATGCGGTACCGTCTGGTAGATATCCCAACAGGTAGCCCAGTTCCCCAGCCAGAGAGGTAGTAAAAAAGCCGCAGGAATCCCCGCGGCCTTGGCTGCCATGACACTACACATTGCAAATTGGACCGGAACAGCGCCTAAACTGTCCCCTGGGTAACATCATCATGCTTCCCAGAACCGAAGAAAGTATCAACCAGTTTAGATACGCATTGTAGTCCCTCGCGAAGGGGCTAACGGGTCTTTAGTAACGCTTTGTTGGATAACGGCGACTTAGGCAAACCATTCCTCTACAGCATCCTCCTTGGTGTTGGTATGGCGAGAGGGGGTTTCCCGCTCGAATTTCATGTGGATAGATCGGGTTTGCTCCCCATCTGAAGCCACGGCCACGATGGGATAGTCAATGAGACCATCCTGGAAGGACATCTGGAAGCGGAAGGTGCCGTCGGAGTTGAGTTGAATCGGCTTGCCACCGATGGTGACCGTCGCATCCGGTTCTGTGGCTCCGTAAACGATGAGTTCAGCATCGGCAATCAACCAGAACTTGCGAGGGCGAATCGGGGGCGCTGAGGCCGAGAAGCCGACTCCAGACATGGTCAGCCCCGACATGGTAGGTACGGCCCACATCCCCACTCCTGAGGGGAAGACGTAAGAACTGATGGCCTGTTGAGGCATCATCGAGCCCGGGACCTGCTGCATGGACCCGAATAGGGACCCGGCAACACGTTGTGCTTCCGCCGATTGGGCCATGGCAAAGATACCGTCGTACAGGGGACTGCCCGGCTCCGTGGCTGCCCGCTGACTGGGGTGCTGCAGGGTGGCCAGTTGCTTACCGCGCAGATCTAGGTTCCAGTCAACGGCCATGAACTGATCTTCAATCCAATCGGAAGGATATACCGGGGGGATGTGTACGGTGGCTGATCTGGCTAGCACTAGCCAGCGCCCGTCGTTGCAGATATAGCCGATTTCTACGACGTAGTCGCGATCGCTGACAGGAACCGGAAAATACCAGTCCCGGGCCATTTCGTCGCATTCGTATTGTTGCAAGCCATGGGAATTTTGGGCGTTGAGATCGATGTCGGTGACGTCATAGAGCCGTAAGGCTAGGCGGACTCCCCCCTGGCGGCGCATGTCTTCCCGATGCTCATTGGGGACATCCCAGTAGGCATAAGCCATTTGAGGATCTCGGGGCAAGAGGACGATCCGACTCTCTCCATAGCCGCCGGGTAAATCCGGCAGGCCTTCATCGACCGTGGCTAGTTCTTCTGGTGGCGCCTCCGGGGTTACCGTGTACTTGGAGGCTTCCACTTCCATCTGCCCTTCAACGGCGGTGGTCGGTACTGGCGCCGTCGGTTCTGATTGCATCATGCGAATCGCGGCGATCAGCTCTGACTTTCGCATGCGACTGTAACGAGACACTTCTAAGTCGCTAGCCACTCTGCGGAGCTGACGCAGAGTCATGTCTTCTAGCGGCGAACGTTGAGACATCTGAGACATCATAGTCATCTCCTTAACCACGCTATGGCGTTGGTAAACAACGGTTGGGGATCGCTCACTAGGGAAACTATGACAAAAAGCAACAGCGGGGATCAAGCCTGGGGCAAGGCTTTATGGCGCTTCTAACGAGAATTTAGGCGGTTCGGAGATCATTATGTCAAAATTTCATAACATTTTGATCCCCAGTGATCCCCTACCGGCTCAAAACCATGATGGTCGGCTGGGGGGCCTGGGGGTTTAGTAAGATCCCCTACGGAACGGCTAGGGCACCGTCAAGAAGATGCGCTGCTTGCTGAGTGACGTGATGAAGGACTGGTTGAATGGATGAATTGTCTGGTGTCGGCAGGCCGTCGTCTCGTTGGGGTAGCCATCTGATTAGCCGATTGCTGCCGCCAGCCCTGCGGTTCTGGTTGCAAACCCAGGTAGAGTCTATTGGGCAGTTTGACCTGCACATTGGCGGCAGTGATCAGCAGATTCTGTCGGGCTATGTGCCCACGGTGACGGTGTTGGCTCGCCAGGCTAGGTATCAGGGACTGTGTTTGAGCTATGCCCAATTGCAAGCGGAGAATATTCGTATCAATCTAGGCCAGGTCCTACGGGGCAAGCCACTGCGATTAAAGCAGCCGTTTCCCGTGGTGGGTCAGATTATGATCGATGAGGCTGACTTCAATGCTTCGTTGACTGCTCCATTGCTGCAGCAGGCGCTGCAGGACTTCGTGCAGCAACTAGGGCGGACTCAACCCGCGTCGAGTGCCTTGGGCATCGCTCTAGCTCAGGTTTTGGCGGCCGATCGGCTCACGGCTGAGGGTGCGATCGCACCTCAGCAGGTCAGTCTCTCCCTAAGACCAACGCTGGCCCCTGACAGCATTGAGATCATCATCCAAACTGATCTCACCATCGAAAATGGCCGTCAGTTAGTCCTACGGCAGCCGCGCTGGCTGGTTAATGGAACGGCCCAGGGCCTGACAGGCCTAGATCAGTTCGCGATTGATCTAGGCCCAGACGTAAATTTGCACACCCTCCGCCTCGATGCTGGACGTTTGGTGCTGGAAGGCTGCATCAATGTGGTCCCGGTCAATCCTGATGGCTGATAAGCAACGGTCTGGGCAGGCCACCCCATTAAAGGACCAAAAATGGCGACAGGGCGGTGACAAAGTAGTACACCAGTGGTGCGGTGAAGACATAGCTATCAGTGCGATCTAAGATGCCGCCATGGCCAGGAATCAGAGCTCCTGAATCTTTGACCCCGGCATCCCGCTTCATCAAGGATTCGGTCAAATCCCCCAGCAAACTAGAGATGCCAATTAGCCCCCCCAAGGCGGCCCCCATCAAGGGCCAGCTGGGCCAACCTAGCCCATAGGCTCCCAATAGCGCCACGATGATACTGGCCAAGAGTCCAAAAATAGCGCCTTCCACCGTTTTCTTAGGACTGATATTGGAAAGTGGCGTGCGGCCAATCCATCGCCCCATCACATAGGCTCCGATATCGGCAGCCCAGATACAGGCAAAGGTCAACAAGGTGATTTTGAGCCCCAAGGGCCAGTCGACCCAATGCCAGTCTGCAGGCCAGTAGCCTCCCCAAGGCAACGCACTCACCGCCGGACTCCCCAGATCCCGCAGGCGAATCCAGTAGCTGGGTAGGTAGCCCCCATAAAAGAGGCCCAGAATGGAGGCAGCCACATCGGCAATGGTGGCAAACTTGGGCTGAAAGAGCAGGTAAAAGCAAATAAACGTGCCCCCTAGGGGCAAGATGGCATCAGCCAGAGCCGGATAGCCGTGGGCCACTATCAGCATTAATTGGCTCACGACCAGCGTGGTTTTAACGGCCGGGACAATTCCCTTGGCTCGCACCAGCCGGAAGATTTCCAACTGCCCTAGAAAGACAATCACGCCGAAGCCAATGGTGAAATACCAGCCACCTGTGATGATCAGGCCCAGGGCCAATGCGATCGCAATGATGGCACTTATAATGCGAGACAATGGCATAGGCGGGAGTTCAGCGCTCTCGGCAAACGGTTAATGTCAATGGCTCTAGGCTCCCTCCCAGCCCCCGCGTAGGGCAGCACTATAGCATTAACTCTCTATTAACCTATAAGAGAAGCAAATAGAGAAGCAAAGCCAACTCGCCCTGGCACTTGATTCGTAGCTGACTGGAAGACCTCCGATTGCCCTGGTCAGTGCCCTGTCAATAGATGTGGGTGAGATCCGCTGAAACCAATGGGGAGGTAAATGGTCCTCAGAGGGGAAATAAATGCAGGACAGTCTGTCCCATCAGATGTCTTCGCAAGTCGATGCAAGTCGACGCCTTGCCGCTGTAGCGAAGCGCCTCGTTGTCTCAACCAATGTGTATGCCAGGCGGCATCGGGGAGAAGGCTACTGACTCCTTATCGGCTTTGATCCCAATATCCTATCGCAAGGATGATCCTAGCTACAACCTATTGCGACTAGGTCGATGCCCTAACTGGCCCCTAATCTTCCGACTCAGGCAAGCAGAGGCTCCCTTGCCATTGCTCCCTGCTAACCGATGCGCAACAGCTCCACATCGAAGATCAAGGTAGCATTGGGCGGAATTACGCCACCAGCACCGCGGGCCCCATAGCCCAATTCCGGCGGAATAATCAGCTGCCGACGGCCCCCAACCCGCATGGTGCTAACCCCTTCGTCCCAACCTTTGATTACTTGCCCCACGCCAATGGTGAAGCTAAAGGGACGGTTGCGATCGCGGGAGCTATCAAACTTGGTGCCATCTTCAAGCGTGCCTGTGTAATGGACGGTGACCCGCTGCCCCGGTTGAGGTTTGGCACCGGTACCTTCCACCAACTCGATGTACTGCAGCCCCGAATCCGTCGTGACCCGATCAGCGTTAGGAGCAAGGGGGCTGTCATCCCTATCGGCTGTTATGGCCACCTCAGCCGCCACCGTGGGGGCCGCCGCCGTGGGGGCCGCCGTCGCTGAGGCTGCCTCAGTGCTAGCCTCGACAACACTTCCAGATAGGGAAGACGCCGTCGCTTCATGGCCACTACCGAGGATCTGACTCATCACCAAGACCCCACAGCAAATTACCAATACCCCTAAGCTAATCAGAATCTCACGCATAGACTTACCCAAGACTGTCTCCATGATGCCTGTTGTGCCCATGATAAACCCTGGCTAAGGTCAGGGTTAAAACCCTTACTCATCGATTGGGCTGTGCTCAGAGACCTCAGAGGACAAGGGCACAAAATGTGTAGCCGACGTTGAGAAACTCAGTAGCACCGCTTGCCGGCAAGATGCGGCAGATCTCCAGCGGAGTTGCTTTCAATCCCCAGCCTAGCCCTTAGCGCCAAAGCCGGTTCTCCATGTCTCGCACCTGGCGCTCCAGGCGATCGATACGCCCTCGCAGCTCATCCACTTCCGCCTGCCGGGGCACGCCTAGATCTTCTAAAACTTTGCGAAATTGGCGCTGAATCTGCTCCTCCACGCCCTTTTGGTCCGTGCTGAATTGGGCCATGACATCGTCGACAAATAGTCTGGCCTGTTCAGGATTCACCTTCCCCTCTCGCACCCATTCATCACTCACCTGACGGAGGCGATCGGCCACGAGGGAAGTCGTACCGATGCCAAGCATCAATAATTGTCTGAGCAGGTTATTGTTGTCCATCGGGATCTCCTGAGAGGGAAATGGTGAGGGCTTACCGTTTCATTTTGGCAAACCGTGGGGCGTCTGCCCTACCCTAGAATCCGAACCTAATGTGGGCCCATAGCTGATGGTAATCGAATGGCTGCAATTTCAGATGGCTCCAGAACATCGGGAACGGTTCATCGCCGCCGATACCGAGATCTGGACAGACGCCTTGACGCCGTATCCTGGATTTGTGGCCAAAGAGGTTTGGATCACCCCAGAGGATGAAACCACAGTGGTAGTAGTGGTACGCTGGGCTAGCCGGGAACAATGGAAAGCCATCCCCGAAGCGGAGGTGAGGCGCATTGAGCAGCAATTTCAGACGGCCCTAGACTTTGAATACACCCTGGTGGCCTCTAGTGAGTATCAGGTCAGACGCTTTCAACGCCCAAATTAGCTTTAGAGGATATTTGGAAAGTACCCTGCAACCTTGCTCCAGACTGAATTCTGGCCAACAGAGCCATACACTCTAAAACGCCTGCCTTGCAGGTCTTGCAGCCGAGTTTTCAAATGTCCTCTTAGAGGTGATTTGCAAACTGTCTAGAAGTAGCCAAAGCAAGGCTGGCAATATTGCCGTACAGGTTCACACAAGATGGCTAAAAGCACTGATAGAACTCACTTTGAAGGTTATTGAAGATTTTCTGTGCACATTAGCTCTCAGGGCGATTTGTAAACCACCAGCAGACTTTCAGCAGCCTCGTGAAAGCTCAGGCAAGACCACGGCAAGTCCTGTAGGGACTTGCCCTGACGGCTCTTGAAGATTGGCCTTGCCCGTCAGCGTTTAATGGCTTCGGTATCAGTTAATTCGATTCACTTGATTCAGTGCCTGCGTCCTCTGCCACACTAGGAGGCAACGGCATCGTGCTTCCAATGTCAGCCTGTGGCATAGGCCATAGGATTAGGAGGCGAGATAATTGGGGGATGGGGTGACCTCCCTTGAAATCATTCACCCTTGTCCGTCAGCTGGATGATTCGGCAGCACCATGGGGCAATTTCAGCCACAACCACAGGGATCGGCAGAGGCCGAAGCGATTTTGCAGGGCATTACCCAACAGTTGCAAGGACTGCAGGAAACTGTAGCGGCTCAGTTGGGCGACGATATTGGGCGGCTACAACAGCAGAAACAACAGCTGCTGGCTGAAATCACCCAGCTACAGCAAGAGTGTCAGCGCCTGCAGGCAGACCATGACGTCACGCTATCGCGACAACAACTGGCCCAGCAGCAACTCTGGGCTAAGCAGCTAGCTCAGGCTCTGATGGTGCAGCTTCAGGCTCGCTTGAGCCAATCGGGAGCGACGTCGACCCTGCCTCAGACGGCGGAACAACTTGGTACTCTAGATGCCAGTCTCCATCGCACCCTGCAGACGCTGCAACAAGATCTCAATAGCTACCAGAGCAGCCTGTCGCAGCAAGTCAGTCGCATGCACAGTATGGAGCATCAGGGGGAGGCAATTCTGGAGGCTTTGGTGCACCGCCTCAGTCAGCAATTGCAGGAGCAGTTACAGCAACCTCTACCGAGGACTCCTCCCTCTCCTGCTACCCATGCCTTACATCCGGCTGCTGCGGTTCCGTCTGCCCCTAGTCACAGAGACGCTGCGTCACGCTTAGGACGACGGTCTGTAGAGCATTTAGCGGCCTCCGATTCTCGACGCCTATCACCCCGGCGCTCTCGTCGCCCTCTCCTAGGACCTGGCCCCCTATGGCTGTGGCCCCTATCGCTGGCACTCCACAGTGTCCTGGTTGGGGTCGTGGCCTGGGGAGGGACCCTAGGGGGAGTCACTACAGCGGCTGTCTTGCCGATGACTTGGCCCAATCTGCTGGCATTAGTGTGGTGGCGTGATGGCACTACTTTGCTACCCCTCACCGCGCTTTTAGCCCACTGGCAGCATCCTCATGTCTGGCAGGAAATCCGGCAGCTCTGGCAGCTGACTGATCGGCGCCCTCTAGGGCGGGTGCTGGCCAGTGGCGGCTTTCTGTTCGTGTCTCTGGTGCTGTGTTTTCAAGGTATTGCCCAAGCAGGACCTGCCGTTGCGATCGCACTACTATGCGGCTATCCCCTGATCTCAGATCCCCTGGAGGCATTCCTGCGCGGCCACTCTCCCTCGGCGCTAACAACCATGGCCTTGTTTGCCCTAGTCATGGGGCTGGTCTTTACAGCGACAGGGGTATCCTGGCCAGGGATCGCGTTTCCCCTCTTGGCCGCGGCAGCCTACGGTCTCTACTGGCTGACCCAATACCTGAGTCAGTTGTCTCGCCTGGGCCCTGGGGCTGACCTGAGGCCGGCACAGCCGTTACACCCCATGACCATTACCCTACTCCAGACAGGCGTCTTGTTCTTGTTGGCCACTGCGGCAGTGCTACTGAGTGCTGTAAGCGGTATGGCTGTCATCCCCACCGAGAATCCCATGGGCTTTTACGGAGCGGGCTTGGGCTTGGCGGGCTTGGCTGTCCTAGGGCATTGGGCCAGCTCCCGCGGCCCAGCTTGGCGGCAAGCCCTGGTACCAGCGACAGTGCCGCTTCTGACTGCTCTCCTGGCTGTTGTCTGCCTGCCGTCCGCTCCCGTTCTAGGCCCGATCCAATGGATTGGCATCGTATTAATCAGCTTGGGGCTTATCACCTCAGGCCGAGAGCGATGGTTGCGGCAGCGCCCCCAGCCATGACCCAGGCTGGGGCTAGGCTGGGTCAGTGGCGATTGGCAAGACACCTCAACAGTCGTCAGAGCCAGGTGTTTGCGACCACTGTGCACGCTCAGGCAAGATCGCTAAAGGCTTGACAGCGCTTGCCTTACAAACTTTTAAGATGATCTTTACCAATTAGCTTTCAATGGAAAAGCGCTTGAAATTGCCCAGGGGAGACTGCTCTACCACATCCACCTGGCTCACCCGGGCGGCGGCAGGTCCTTGCTGCGCCCAGGCAATCAGGTGCTGCACGGCATCATCATCGCCTTCCGCCACAATATCAACGGCACCATCTGGCCGATTGCGGACATAGCCGCTGACCCCTAACCGCATTGCCTCTTGGCGGGTGTGATAGCGGAATCCCACTCCCTGCACCAACCCCTGGACAGTGATATCTACTCGCCTCATGCAGCCGCCCGAAGATCATTACTGTGTCAGGTCTTTAGGGTAACCACTCCCCATGTCTATCATGGGGTTTGACCGAGCTTGAGCTGGATTCATAATTTGTAGTAACCCCATGACAACAGATTGGTTTCACTATCACGTCCGGGTTCAACCTCATCACACGGACTATGCTGGCGTCGTTTGGCATGGAGCTTATGTGGCTTGGATGGAAGCAGCTCGGGTGGACTGTTTGCGATCGCATGGGACCGACTTTGCTGATTGGGTGGCTGCTGGCGTTGATCTGCCCGTCGTGGATCTCTGGCTGCGCTACCGGCAATCGCTATCCCTAGGGGCACCAGTTCTGGTCAAGACCCGGTTAGCCCCTCGCCAGGGAGTGCGGCTAGTGTGGCACTACGAAATTTGCCACGGCCAAACCGGCGACACCTGTGTACTGGCTCAAGTCACCCTGGTTCCTGTAGCGATGGACAATCGGCGGATTCTACGGCGACTGCCCCCCAGCCTAGAGAGCGTGATCACCGAAATCAGTGCCGCCGCAGGTCACCGCAAGTCTGGAGTCTGCCATCCTCCATAATGGAGCTAGTCGATTAAGGATATTACCATGAGGACCGTTGTCTCCGTTTGGCTGCGTCGGGGAATCATCCTATGTCTCTGCAGCGTACTTGCCATTGCCGGGGCACCGCCAGCCGTGGCCCAAGACAATGCCGTCGACTATACCCTTACCGATCTAAGCTTCCGGGACTTCGCCGGCCAAGACCTAACCGGTACCTCCTTAGCTGGGGCCGAGGCCCGGCAAGCAAACTTCGCCGGCGCTAGTCTCAAACAAACTATCCTCACCAAAGGCTCCTTCTATAGAGCCAATCTCACTGGTGCCGATCTGTCCTCAACCTTTGCCGATCGGGTGATCTTCGACGAAGCCGACTTAACCAATGCCATCTTCACCGACGCCATCCTCTCCAGCAGCACCTTTACCGATGCCAAGATTGATGGGGCCGACTTTTCGGGGGCAATTCTGGACCGTTATCAGGTCTCGCAGATGTGTGAGCGGGCCGAGGGAGTGAATCCAATCACAGGAGTCGCTACCCGGGATAGCCTGGGCTGCCGCTAGACTATCGAAAGCAGGGGGCGATTGAGGGGGCCGGAATGGGGGTGGAGATGACCTGGTGGACACCGAGTCATGGAATTATGGTGAGTTTGCTGCTGGGCTTTGCCATTGCCCACAGCGGCCTGGCTGCCCTGCGACCTCGAGGTGAAGCATTGATCGGAGCCCGGGCCTATCGCGTGCTCTTTGCCCTAGTCAGCCTGCCCCTAGCTGTTTTACTGATCAGCTACTTCATCCTGCACCGCTACGATGGGGCTCGCCTCTGGAATCTGCAGGGAGTCCCGGGGATGATTCCGCTGGTCTGGGGACTGTCGGCCCTGTCCTTTATCTTTCTCTACCCGGCCACCTTCAACCTGCTAGAAATTGCTGCGGTGCAGCAGCCCCGAGTTCACCTCTATGAAACCGGCATCATCCGCATCACTCGTCATCCCCAGATGGTGGGTCAGGTAATTTGGTGTGTCGCCCATACCCTGTGGTTGGGCACGAGCTTTGCCCTACTCACCTCCCTCGGGCTGATTGCCCATCACCTCTTTGCCGTTTGGCATGGCGACCGGCGCTGGCGAGCGCGCTATGGCAAGGCCTTCGAGGCAGTGCGATCGCGGACCGCTGTCATGCCCTTTCAGGCCATCTTAGCGGGGCAGCAGCCCCTAAAATGGCAGGAGTTTATCCGCCCGGCCTATGGTGGCGTCTTGGTCTTCGTGTTAGGGCTATGGTGGCTACATCCGGCCATGATACGGCTGGCGGAACGGTGGGCTTGGTAACCATAGCCGCTACCTAACTCTAGGCTTGCTTCCTAGCAGAATGGAGAGTCCTCGCCAGGCAACCCAGACATCCAGTGGTAGCATTGCAGAGACTTTGGTTTATCCGTAGCCCTGCGCCCCTGTGAATGACGTCATGGATCTGAAAAAACTGATTCGCGAAATTCCCGACTTTCCTCAACCTGGGATTCTCTTCCGTGACATTACCACCCTATTGGCCAATCCCGAAGGCCTCAAGTATGTGCTAAACACCTTGACTCGCCAGTGTGAAGCCCTTCGTCCCGATTATGTGGTGGGCATTGAATCTCGCGGGTTTATGTTTGGCATGCCCTTGGCCTACACCCTCGGTATCGGATTCGCGCCAGTGCGTAAGCCGGGCAAACTACCGGCGGCCGTGCACTGTGCCGAGTACGAGTTGGAATACGGTACCGATCGCTTGGAAGTCCATCGAGATGCCTTCCCCGCTGGCAGTCGCATCGTGATCGTAGACGATCTGATTGCCACTGGCGGTACAGCCGCTGCCACGGCGAATCTGATTGAAAAAACGGGTTGCACGGTGGCCGGATTTGCCTTTGTGGTAGAGCTCACTGACTTGGGAGGCCGCCAGAAGTTACCGGATGCCCCTATTGTTACCCTGGTCCAGTATTGAGCAGGCAGCCAAACACTGCATTTGTTGATAGAACAATAGATAAGCTTTCCCTCACCCGTGCTCGATGACTGTTACCCCTAAGCCCCCGTCACCCCTGAGTCAGGCCTGGAAAAGCCTGGTTGCAACAGCCACCAGCGACACCACTCTCTATGTTCTGAAACGAGTTCTGCAGGCTCTATTGACGCTGCTGCTAGCATCGGCCTTCAGCTTCTTTGTGATCCAGTTGACCCCAGGTAATTTCTTGGATCAGTACCGCTCCGATCCTCAGATTTCGGCGGAGACTATACGTCAATTGGAAGCTCAGTTTGGCTTGGATAAATCGATCTGGGAGCAATACTGGCGTTGGTTAGTGCAGGTGGTCACCCAGTTCAACTTCGGCATGAGTTTCACCTATCAGCGCCCTGTCGTCGATATCCTCTGGGAGCGCATTCCCAATACCTTGCTCTTGTCGTTTGCCTCCATCCTGATCAGCTGGCTAATCGCCATACCGTTGGGAATTCTGGGGGCAGTTCAACAAAACCGCTGGATCGATCGAGTCCTCAGGGTAATCAGTTACATTGGTCAGGGGCTACCGACCCTGGTGACCGGTCTGTTGTTGCTGTTTGTGGCCCAGATGACGGCCCCGTTATTGCCCATTGGTGGGCGCACCAGCATTAACCATCAGGATCTGACTTGGTTCGGGCAAATGCTCGATATTGGTTGGCACCTGATCTTGCCGACCCTGACCCTCAGCATTACCAGTCTGGCCGGATTACAGCGAATTGCTCGGGGGCAACTGTTGGACGTGCTGCGCCAAGACTACATTCAAACGGCCCGAGCCAAGGGGCTGCCTGAGAATCGAGTGATCTACGTACATGCCCTGCGCAACGCCATCAATCCTCTGATTACGCTCCTGGGCTTTGAGTTTGCCACCCTCTTGGGAGGAGCCTTTATCACCGAGAATTACTTCAATTGGCCGGGGTTAGGACGCTTAATTCTGCAGGCGGTGACGGCTCAGGATCTCTATTTGGTCATGGCTAGCCTGATGATGGGGGCGGTGATGCTGGTCCTGGGAAATTTATTGGCGGATTTGGCCCTAACTGTGGTTGATCCGCGCATTAAGCTGTCTGAGATGAACTAGCCCATGCTCTCTCAACTCTACTATTTGCTACGGTCGCGCCAGGATGGTCAATATTTGGCAGCCCGTGATCAAGCGCAAGACCAGCGCTATTTATTGCTGTTCACCGCTGACTATGATGCCCTCAGCTACTTAAATACTCATGCCCCTGATGTGGCCGAGCAGTTTGCAGTGGAGTCGGTAACCTCTACTCAACTCAAGCCTGTGCTCGATCGTTGGGGGTACAAAGGGATGGGCCTAGTCAAAGACCCTCGCCTGCCCACCATTGAATTCATGGCCCGTTAGGCAAAACCAGTGGCGCTTAGCGGCTGAGGACAAAGACATTGCCTTCATTGCCGCGGCCAATGCGCAGGTCTTCATCAATGTAGGTGATATCTAACCAACCCTGCTGTTCTGGTGGGCGCTCAATGCGAAAATCAACCCCCTTGAGTAGGGATAGTTTGTCTGTAGTGCCTAGGGTGCGAATCCAGGCGTCAGGGGTTTGATACCCCAATAATGACCGCAAGCCAAAGACACCTCGCTCAAATCCCACCTGTACTCGCTTGGTAGATGTCGGCGTGAGGCGGGCGGCTACGGTGACGAGGCCATCCAACAACGGCGGGCCGTTGACTTCGGCAATGTTGTAAAGGCGTTGTTCCTGGAGCCGTATGCACTGATAAATGGGACCGAGGCTAAACAGTGGTACCCGATCAATATTCAGGAGGTCTTGGCTAGTGGTATACAGTAGGCGCCAGTTTCCGTCTAGCAATTCGGGGGTATCCAAGGGCTGGGGGTAGGGATTGCGGTCCTCGAGCCGTGCGATCGCAGCTAGAACCGCTTTCTGGTCAGAGGGACTGGCCAGTAAACCTCGATTTAGAGGGGCTAAGGCCGCTTTTAACTCGGGTTTGCCTAACATGACGGATGCCGTGACCTGAGTCTGTAGATATTAGCAGGGTAGACGGGAACCACCCCGGCATGCCCCCTACAAACCGAAAGATTATCAACTATGTCTATTGTTTTATTGACATTCATAAAAATATGAGTTAACAATCCGATGGTAACTCCTTTGTCGATGTATCACCGAACATTCTGGCTCACGTTGATTGGGCAAACGAGATCCACCTTTGTATACTAAAAGCCGCTATATTTGAGCGACTCCGTACATCATCACCTATCCTATGACTTCACCTGCTTACAACCCTTCTCTGCGCCAGATTCCCCGGAGTCAACCGGCAGAAGTGCTATCCAATCCGCAAGAAGTATCTATTTTGGCTTGGTTAGAGAGCACCGGGCGGCTCAAACCGCGGGAATCTACAGATAATTTGTTAGATGAGCCCGATAACGAAGAAATCTCGGATCTGATGGCCAACGAAGACTCCAACGACGACGACTACGATGTCAGCAGTGATGAGGCCGATGATGAGGATTAGGGCTGGCAAGTGATTACGGCATCTCGTGAATCCTTGGGCGGATCTTAGCCTCGTCCAGAGCCAGATCGAGGGAATCACATCAGGTAGATACTCTAGTCTGGCATTGCCCCTGATAAAGGCCGATGGTCAGTAGTCCTGTAACCTTGTGTGGTGTGAGTGTGTAGGAGATAGTTTGTGGATGCTAAGTTTTTGTCGACCCGATCAGTCACTCCTTCTGGAACTGCCCTGCTCTGGATTTTAGGCCTAGGTCTGAGTCTGGCGGCAATGGGATTGGATCTGTGGTTGGGGCATCCCTTTCGGGCGGGCTCCTGTCTGGCGATTCCCTTTCTGCTGGCAGCCGTGATTAGTAGTGCCTTAGGGTTCTGGGCCGTGCCAGCATTGCGTTCCTTGAAGGCGGGGCAGTTCATCCGGCAGGAGGGGCCCCAGGGACATCTGAAGAAGGCGGGTACCCCAACCATGGGGGGCATTTTCTTTGTCCCGGTGGGCCTATCGGTAGCGCTACTCACCAGTGGTCTGAGTCAAACGGTGGTGGCTGTCTCTGCCCTAACCGCTGCCTACGGTTTGATTGGCTGGCTAGATGACTGGCAGGTGCTGCGTCGCCGCTCCAATCAGGGCATCTCTCCTCGCACTAAGCTGATGTTACAGATCGGGTTTGCCGTCGTGTTTTGTCTGTGGACCTTGGAGTCTCAGTCCACAGCAATTACCACGATGACGGTGGCTGGATTGAGTCTACCCCTCGGCATTTTGTTCTGGCCGCTGGCAGGTTTTGTATTAGTTGCTGAGAGTAATGCCACCAACTTGACCGATGGTCTAGATGGATTGATGGCCGGCACTGGTGCGATCGCATTATTGGGCTTGGGCGCTCTCATCGCTCCTGCCTATCCTGGGTTAATGCTCTTTTGCGCGGCCATGGCCGGTTCCTGTCTGGGCTTTTTGGTACACAATCACAACCCTGCTCGCGTTTTCATGGGCGATACTGGCTCCTTAGCTTTAGGGGGCGCCTTGGCTGCCGCTGGCATACTCAGTGGCAATCTGTTTGGCTTGCTGATTGTCACCCTGCTGTTCTGTGCCGAGACCCTCTCCGTCATCATCCAGGTCAGCTACTATAAGGCCACCAAAGGCCCTGATGGCATTGGCAAGCGCTTCTTTAGAATGGCACCCCTGCATCACCATTTAGAGCTCTCTGGCTGGGGAGAGACTCAAGTAGTCGGCGCCTTCTACCTGACTGCAGCAGCCCTGGTGGTCATTGCCCTAGGCCTTGCTGTCTAAAGGTGGAGCAGTATTGACCTGAACTGTTGCCCGCTTTATCCCACCCTCACATCTGCCAGACACTTGGCAAGCCCCATTAAAGCTGAGGACCCTTATCTTTTCCTCTGCCCTGTTTCAGTGCCAAGATGACATGTCATTGGTCGCTGGATTTGGCCTCTGAGACATCGATCAATAGCCGCTGGATCTAACTGAGGCGTCTATCCCAGGTTGGCTAGGCCCAGTCAGCACCAATAGCCAGCACCAATAGGTGTTGACCTTTGCGATGTCCATTAGGGATTTAGGGCTTCTTGAGCATGCAACAGCTACCATCGACTGGCCCAGGTTGGAAGCAGCAGCTATTCAGGCGCCGCAGTCAGTTGTTGCTCAGTTTTTTACTGGGGCTCGGCCTGATCTTGGGTATTGCCCTGTGGCCATTAACGGCCCAGTCCGAAAATATTCAGTTTCCCCCAGGGGCCGAAGTGATCAACGTGAAAGCAGCGCCCTACTTCGCTAAGGGGGATGGTACCACCGACGACACGGCCGCCATCCAAGCGGCTATCTCTGAGAATCGCATCCGACAGATTTACTTTCCCAATGGCACCTACTTGATTAGTCGCTCTATTCGCTGCACAGAAGCCAGTGGCAGCAACAGTAAACGTTATTTCCTGCAAGGGCAAAGCCAAGCGGGAACCGTCCTTAAGTTGACAGACAATGCTGCAGAGTTTCAGGGTGATGGCATCTCCCCTCGACCCGTCTTAGATTGTGCTATCGGCCCCGGCGCTACAGCGTTTCGCAACACCATTCGCCACTTGACCATCGATACGGGTCGTGGCAACGATAACGCCATTGGCCTCCGCTTTAAGGCCAACAATTATGGTTCCGTCGAGTCAGTGACCATACGCTCCTCTGATCCTGACTATGGGGGGGAAACAGGGTTGGTCTTGGTGGGCGGCCCCCTGCTAGTCAAGCAAGTCACCATTGATGGCTTCAATATTGGCCTCAGCTATGAGGGCGCCCTCTACAGTGCCACAGTCGATGGCCTAACCCTGCGTCACCAGCGAGCCTACGGCCTGTATAACAAACGCCAGGTCTTGAGCATTCGTAACTTGGTCAGCCATAACACGGTCACCGCCATCAAAAATGACGGTGACGGCTATCCGGCTTATGGCTTACTGACGATTGTGGGAGCGACTCTGGACGGCGGCACCTCTGAGGAAGTTGCCATCGACAACACAAACGAGGGGGGACTGTATGTGCGTGATCTCACGACTCAGGGGTACCAACATGCCATCGTCAGCACAATCCAGGGGACCACTCGCAGACTGCAGGGTTCGGTTAAGGAATTTGTCTCCCATGATGTGCTGAGCCTGTTTCCGAGTCCATCGGCCTCTTTAGGGTTGACCATAGCCCCCACCCCAGACGTAATTTGGGATGATCCTCAAGACTGGGTAAAAGTAGACGGCGATGCCGCTGCTGATGATACTGCCACCATTCAAGCCGCCATTGATTCTGGACAATCCACAGTCTATTTCCCCCGAAACAATTACATCGTCAGTGCTCCTATCGAGGTGCGGGGAAACGTGCAGCGCATCGTCGGTATCGGTGGGGCCATCATCACCGCTGCCGAGGGATTTGATACCACCACTAAACCGGTCTTTCGCATCGGCGATGGCACTGCTGACACCGTCATGATCGAAGGATTTGAAGCGAATCTAGGGAGTGCATTCGGCTTTGAACACGCCTCTCGCCGTACCTTGGTGCTAAAGAACCTGGGCATGGATGGTTACCGAAATTTGGTCAGCGGTAATCAGATGTTTCTTGAGAATGTATCGGGTCGGCGTTGGTATTTCAAAGACCAGCAGGTGTGGGCCACTCAGTTGAACCCAGAGGCTAGCCGTGAAAGCGGAGCAATTAACATTGACAACGACGGCGCTGACCTATGGCTCATGGGGCTAAAAACCGAGCGGGACGTGACCGTTATCACCACGAGAAATGGAGGCCAAACAGAGCTTCTGGGGGGCTTTATCTATGGCAATCGACCTATTCCAGAGGGGGTAGCGGGATTTCTCAACGAAGACTCCAGTCAGTCCCTCATCTTTGCCGGGTACAACAGCGCTTACAAGCCTTATGTACGTGAACGTCGCAACGACATCACCAGGGATTTACAGCTTGCCGATCTCTACCCGATGAAATATGGCAAGATGGTGCCGCTCTTTACCGGCTATAGCGCTAACTGATGTCGATGGGAGCACCACGAATTACCGTAGGGCTTGCCGCATTTGGTGGCTGACTAGATCTACTGCCAACGTCAACAGTAGAAAGGCTGCCAGCGTGACTGTCAACCCAGCATAGTCGAAACTGCTGAGTTGCTCTGTTAATCGACGTCCCAGTCCCCCAGCCCCTACTAGGCCTACGATCACGGTTTCCCGCAGACACACCTCCCAGCGATAGAGGCTGTAGGCCAGAAAACCAGGCAAATTCTGGGGTAAAATCCCGTATAAAATCACCTGGCTAGCCGAGGCCCCTAAGGTCCGCAGAGCCCGGGCTGGCCCAGTGGGCAGATTCTCGTTGGCCTCTGCCATCAATCGGCCTAAAATCCCAAAGTTATGGACGGCTAGGGCCAAGGCCCCTGGTAAAATTCCTGGGAACAAGCCATAGAGAAACACCAGGGCCCAGATGGGGGCAGGAATAGCTCGGCTCAGCAACAGCAGTCCCCGACTGCCCAATAGGATGGCCCAGGCACCAATTGACCAGTGCTTCTTCTGATCGCTGGAGCACAACAGTCCCCCGGGCAGAAGCATGGTCTGGGCCCCTAAAAAGGAAAATAGGATGCCGCCACTGCTAGCCAGGCTGATGGCCAAAATCGACATGGCCAGGGTTAACCCCGAGAGCTGCATTAGAGTGGCCAGGGTAGCCCCACTGGGCCAGGTGGGAATAGCCGTCGTCGCAATGTCTGCCAAGAGCGTACGACTGTGAGGAGACCACAGGCGACGCCAATCCAGCTCGAGGGCAATAAAGCAAAGGGGAATGGCGATGGCGATGGCTAGCCAGGACAGGCGGAGTCTCTGCTGAGTTGGGGACCTCGCGCCGTTACTATTTTGGTTCGATCCAGCCTGGGGTAGGTTCAATGCTAGACGGTTAGTGACTCCCAGACGGTGCCGCACCAGGGCGCTCCATAGATCGACGGCACCGTTGAGCAAAATCAGGGCGTAGAAGCTGGTCCAGAGTTGCTGATAGCGGAGGGATTGCAGGCTGAGCAAGATTTCATAGCCTAGCCCGCCTGCTCCAATTACTCCCAAGACAGCTGAGGATCGCAGGGAACACTCGAAGCGGTAGAAACTGTAGGACAGTAGATTGGGGAAGGCCTGGGGCAACAAGCCGTATAGCCAAGCTAATAGTGGCGGCACCCCGGCGGCTTGTAGAGCTTGTAGCGGTTGCTGCGGGGTCTCATCTAGGATCTCGGAAAAAACTTTGGCGACGATGGCTCCAAAGGGAATGGTGATGGCCAGTACGGCAACTAAGGGATCTAACCCTAGGACATGCAGAAGCAATAGCCCCCACAAGAGTTCGTGAATTGCCCGCGGCACCGCCAATAGACTACGGCAGGTCATCCACAGGAGAGGGGCTAGCCATCCCAGGGGGCGACCCACCGGAAATAGGGTGCGCCACCAAGTTCCTGAGGCCAGGATGCCGCCACCGAAGCCGACAAGGATGCTGAGGGTGGTGCCGCAGACAGCATAGGCCAGGGTGACCCCGGTGGCTTTGCCAATAATGGTCAGAAATTCCGGGTCTAAAGCGGGGGTGAGGCTAGCCTGGAAGAATTGCCCCAGTTGAGATAGTCCATCCCAGTTCACCAGGGCTTGTCTAGGTTGGCCGATGCCAGCTTGATGCAGCGACCAGGCGATCGCACCTAACATCAACCACAGCCACCCAGTCCGCCGGGTCAGCAGCGAGGGCCGGGCAGGAGAAGCAGGCAGCGACGGTGTAGCCATTAACAGAAATAGGGTCACACACGGGATAGCCAGGTGATCCTACCGCAGGCTCATACCAGTTTTCACCGGCAAAGCCACTTATATTGGCTTGGGAAGCAAGGAAGCTAGGCTTGCCCTGAGCTACAGTCGTTTCGCCAAGCGACATGAAAGGCGTAGCCTGCCCGGAGGGCATAGGGGAGGCACCAGGGAGGGATAGAGTTTGTCGCTTGAGTGTAGGGAATCGGTAGCATCGCTTGTTTGTGGCCTAGGGCCATGAATCCCGATCTCGTCGCTACAGCTGATATAACTCGGCAATCATAGCCGGGCTCACCTGGGCTGCCGGCGCATCAAATAGCAGGCGTCCCTGCCGCAACCCCAAGATGCGATCGCAATGGCGGTAAGCCAACTCAACATCGTGCAAACTCACCACCAGCGTCTTGTCGCCAGTATCCGCTAGCTGACACAGTAGCGACATTAGCTCCTGCGCCCGTTGTGGGTCGACACTGGCCGTTGGTTCATCCGCCAGAATGACCGACGGGTCCTGCACCAACACCCGAGCCAGGGCAACCCGTTGTTGCTGCCCGCCTGATAGTTGATCAGTGCGGGCATAGAGTTTCTCTGCAATACCGACCTGCTCCAGAGCCTGCGCCGCCTTGGCCACTTCCAGGGGCCAGACCAACGACCAAGCCGCCTGCAACAGGGACCAACGGCCCAGGTGCCCAGCATTGACGTTGTGGATCACCGGCAGATTCAGCACCAAATGGTGCTGCTGGTAGATGGTGCCAATCCGTCGCTGTACCCGCCGCAACTGACTAGGCCGTAAGCGACTGAGATCCTGCCCCAGCACTCGCAACCGCCCCGATGAGATCGGTAGGGAGCCATTGAGTAAGGCCAGCAGTGTACTCTTGCCCGCCCCGCTAGGCCCCAGTAAGGCCACCCGTTCTCCAGCAGCGATAGTAGTGCTCACCTGGCTCACCGCCATCTCGGCTGCGAATCGGCGGCTAACTCGGGTCAGCTGAATCATGGGCGTGGCCATGGCCATGATCACCAAGGAACTACTGAATCTTGCCGATGGCGCGACCCACTGCCTCGATCTGCTCGTAGTTGGCATTCTCGGTAGCCATAAAGGTCTCTGCCCCAAACAACTCCAGGATCGCCTGGTGCTCCGGCACACTGGCATCCAAATCGAGAAATGCTTGTTGCACCCGATCGATGAATCCGGCCCCGTAGCGATCTGTCACTGCTGGGTGAATCACCCAGTGGTAATCGTAATAGGCTGGGGTGCGCCAGATGACTCGTACCCGGCTTTGATCAACCTCTCCCGCCTCCAGACGAGTCAGCCACACCTGCTCATTCAGCGCTCCCGCCTCATAGGTGCCGGCCTCGACCAGCTTGATGGTGGCATCATGATTACCCGAAAAGCCCACCTCCCCCTTGAAATCCTCCAGGGAGACCCCGGCCTGTTGCAGAAAATGTTGCGGCATTAATCGGCCAGAGGTAGACGACTCACTGCCAAAGGTAAAGCTGTGACCGTTGAAGACGCTCAGGCCACTAATGTCATTGATCGGGTCAATTCCACTGTCAGTATTGGCAATGAAGACACTGTGAAACTCAGCGTCAATGTCTCGCTGGGCAATGGCCTGGGCTCCCTCGACTTGCAGGCGAGCCTGCACCCCCGTCAGCCCCCCAAACCAGACTAAGTCAAGATCGCCGACCCTAAAGGCCGTCACCGCTGCCCCATAGTCGGTGACGGGTTGATACTCTACCGGCACCCCGAGTTCGGCACTGAGATAGTCAACTAACTTGCCATACAACCGCTGCAGCTTCTCTGGATCTTGATCGGGGATGGCGCCAACCATCAATGGCTCCGAAGCGGTGTCAGCAGATGGAGTCGTAGTCTCAGCGGAAGGGGTGCATGCGGGCAGCAGTGACGCCATCAGCAGGCCAGAGAGCCCAGCAACCATAGCGCGGCGAGATAGCAACATAGGGCACTTGTGACGAAGACAACATATCAGCTATAGAACAGTATCCAATCCGAGCCGTTAAGAGCCAACAGTAGGATATGGAGACCAGCAGCCGCTATAGTGGGCCTCAGCCTCTATAGACATGCCCCCATGACCACCGACTGGACCTATCCCTATCCCACGTTGTATCCCGGTATTTTACGTAAACGGTACAAGCGATTTTTGGCCGACATCGAGCTAGCCTCGGGTGAGGTAATTACCGCCCATTGCCCTAACACCGGGCCGATGACGGGTATCTGCCATATCGGGGGCAAGGTCATGGTGTCCCATCACTCTAGCCCGAAGCGCAAACTGGCCTACACCTGGGAATTGGCCGAAGTGAACGATACGGTGCCCACCTGGGTGGGGGTGAACACGGCCCTACCTAATCGCGTGATTCAGTCGGTGCTAGAGGCCCATCTGTTGCCAGCCTTAGGGAGTTACCAAACGATTCGCTCGGAAGTACGCTACGGCAATGATCAGAAGAGCCGGGTAGACTTCCTGCTCACCAGCGACCAGGACCAACGAATCTACATGGAGGTGAAAAACACCACCTGGGCTCAAGGGGACCTCGCTCTCTTTCCCGATACTGTCACCGATCGGGGCCAGAAACACCTACGGGAATTGACTGAATTACTACCCAGAGCCCGGGCTGTAATGCTGTATTTCATCAATCGCAACGATTGTTCCCGGTTTTCTCCAGGCGATCAGGCCGATCCAGAGTACGGGCGGTTGCTGCGCTATGCGATCGCACAGGGCTTAGAAGTCCTTCCCTGCCGCTTTGACATTTCTCCCAAGGGCATTCGCTATTTGGGATTAGCCGATCTACAACTCTAGGTCGTCACGGCCTGACCATGTCGCTATCTCCCTTACCCTCTGCTACCAATCGGGTTAGTCGCACTCGTGCCGCAGTCCACTTCCCTTTGATTTCATCGGTGCTCTATCGGCCATCCCTACACTATCCGCATTCTCGCTGAGGGCATTGCCAAAGCCCTATCCGCAAGAATACATAGACATTTCAGCGGCTTAAAGTCACACTTACCGATCTGTATGGATCCCGTGAACTTGACCAGGGGAGCGTGATTCCGCCATAGGTGGCTGGTTTTATAAAAATAGTTGCAGTATTGTCAGCATCTGACATCCGTTCTGCTGCAGGACGCTAGTCCAGTTCTGCAGTTGAGCTAATCCTCAGAGGTCGAAGATGCTTCTGTTCAAGTGCGTAACCACAGCTTTGTGGGAAACCTTTAAAGGGACATCATTCGAACCTGTCCACTGCAGCTTTATCCAAGGTGGCAGCGAGGATACTTCACCTCAAGCTACTACCTATCTATCTGGAAATGGGACACGCAACTCATGAGCAGTTCCGCACAACCTCAACCATCCAATCAGGAACTCGGGGTCTACGAATGTGAGGTAACCCTCAAATTTCGCCTGATCGAGGAAAAGGGCACGATGGCCGACCGTGACCATCTTCTTGAGACCCTAGTAGATGCCTTTGCCTACGGCGACGATGAATACCTAGAAGCCCTGAAATCAAAGGTATCCATCCAAGAGATCAATGAAGTCAACGCCTCTCCGGCGATGCGACGTCAATTGATCCGCCTTCGCAATGCCAGCTGGCTTCATTAGGATAGAGCCAAGAGACTTAGGATAATGTATCCCGATGCCCCAGACGCAGACTAAGAGACGCCGGTGGCCAGCTCTGTCAGGGCTAAGGCTATCACCGAGTCGCGTCATGTTCGACCGCAGTCGCGTCATAGGATTTTCTAACAGAAACATGCCCCTTAAGCAGCAATGTTTGACACGGTATACCCCCTTGGCTATACTAAAAATCGTCTGAAAAACGCGCCCCCATCGTCTAGAGGCCTAGGACACCTCCCTTTCACGGAGGCGACGGGGATTCGAATTCCCCTGGGGGTATATTTCAAGTCTGAAAGATTCTGAAAGATAAAAGGCCCTGAGGATGCCAAAGTCCTTCAGGGCTTTTTACATTTATTGACTAGTGGGTTCATGTGCTGAACTTATCGGGAGAGCTGAGATTCTTCTTATCTAGGTCTTATCTCCATTAATGCTATCTATTCCAATCTGGTTCTAGCATCGCCTCTTGCTATCGGCAAGAATAGTTTAGTGAACGATGTTTATAGCCGCCGTTACTAACTATTGTGCAGTATAGGATCAATTGATCGCTTTAAACTTGACAACTACGGATCAGTCGAGTCGGCTGGTCGACGTTATGTAAAACCAGGTATGTAAAACCAATGTATTGCGTGGTTGCTATCAATTTAAATATTGTCTGCTTTTTCAATATAAGGTCTCAAGCTGTTGAGATCGAGATAGCGATCGGTAGCATTGCGTAGCTCGCGAGCAATCATGCCTTCAGTGGATACTACAGTAATGTGTGTGCTCTTAGAGCGCAGCAGTTCAATGGCCCGTTCAAAATCACCATCACCACTGAACAATACGACCCGATCATACTGATCGACCGTATTAAACATATCTACAACAATTTCAATATCTAAATTTGCTTTTTGAGAGTACCGACCTGAGTTATCGTCGTAATACTCCTTTAAGATCTTGGTGCGGACTGTGTATCCTAAGCTAATTAATGCGTCTCGAAACCCCCGCTGATCCTGAGGATCCTTGAGTCCTGTGTACCAGAAAGCATTGACTAAGCGGAGCCCACCATCTTCATGGGTGAAATATTCAAGGACTCGTTTTGGATCAAAGAACCACCCGTTTTTCTGCTGAGCGTAAAACATATTATTTCCATCTATAAAGATAGAAAGACGCTTCAGGTAGTTCGACATAGAAGGGCGGGACTGATCAACATGAATAGGAGGGGTAATAAGTGTATTTTTGGGTGCCATATAAATTTTAACTGCCGAGGGTTGTTATGGAAAATAGTTGGGATATGCTAGTAAAGTTATATATGAATGACATTAACAGTAAAGAGTCAACGGTCATCGACCTTCTATCTATTGAACCTCTATTTATTGGGTAAGTCAGCGGCCACAAAATTAAAATAAGTAGACATATGCCCCCTGAGAAGAATCCGGAAGGGAAGAACATAGCCTACCGATGACTTGTATGGAGTTTGGGCTTAGACCTTCTTAGAAAAGATTGTCTGAACAGCTGTAAATACCAACCTGGTTATCATACAAGTGAGAGTTAACAGTATAGATAATAAACACTACTTTAGCATAATACTCCTGTTCTGTTGGATTTAGCAGTCATGATGACTGATCCAGATGCGTTGCTCCCCCTTTCCCAAGGACACCTGACATTGTTGGAAGTCTGTCCTCGTAAATTTCAGCATGTCTATCTGGATGGATTATCTGGGCCGATAGATCCTGATCAGTTATACGGTCAGCGATGGGGAAGTCAGTTTCATCGGCTCATGCAACAGCAAATCTTGGGATTGCCGTTGACGCCTTTGCCAGCCGACGGCGCTGATTTGCTGGGGTGTCTGAGCGCTTTGTTAGAGGCAGCGCCAGATCTGTTCCAGAAAGGGGGAACTCCATTCCGCCAGAGTGAGCATCGCCGGACCTTGGCCTGTAATGGTTATCTCCTGACAGGCATTTACGATCTCCTGATATTGACCGCGAATACTGGCCACATCCTTGATTGGAAGACGCATTTGTCTCCCCGCAGTTCCGCAGCCTTGCAGCAGGACTGGCAAACTCGTCTCTATCTCTACTTGTTAGTAGAAACCACCGAGCTACTTCCTGAACAGGTGGCGATGACCTATTGGTTTGTGCGTTGTCGAGATCCTCAAACTGGAGATTGGACACCTCAGCGAGTTCGATTAGGCTATTCCCTAGAGCGCCATGAGCAAACCCGCCGCGATCTTTTGAGGCTGACAAACCAGCTGAGCCAACTCAGGTACCAATCGCGACCGTTTCCTCAGGTGGATATTAGTCAGGGGATTTGCGATCGCTGCCCCTTTGTGATTCGGTGTCAGCGCCACAACCACTCAGAACCTGGAACCAGCGATGGCTGGCCAGCCCCAGCCACTATTGCCGAGGTGCCGATCTAAGCGATCTGGTTAGCTGAGCCCAGGTCTTAGGGGCTGCAGGTGGCTTGATGACGTCTCTGGCAGGTCGGCCCGAACTTGACGAGCATTTGTGATACCTATTATTGATTCATATCAATCATATTTAATAAATGATTGACAAAAGACTATCAAAACGGTGGACTCCTGACCCTCGGGACGCTAAACTTTTCTTTATATAGATTTTTGTCTATCCAAAACTAAGGCTTCATAGATTCAGGTTCGACTTTCCGGCTAGGCTGATCGCAGCAGTCATCTGGTGCGGCTGCAGTAATTACCTGTCTCAGGGCTGGCAGTGGCTAGCTGGCCGACTGCAAAGGCAGTTTGCCTGTCTAGGCGGATGTCGTTAACTGGCTATGGTTTGTTGATGTGACTACCTGTGGGCTTATCATCCATGCAGCAGATTTTGATCCAGAGCAGTTGGCTGATTCCTCTTTATCCATTGCTGGGAGCTGTTTTGACCATTCCCTGGTCTCCAGCCTTCATCCGGCGCACCGGGCCTCGCCCGGCAGGCTACATCAATTTGGTCATGACCCTGGTGGCGTTTCTCCACAGTTTGATGGCCTGTATTCAAGCTTGGGGCGAGCCGGCTCAGATGTACTACTTGCCTTGGCTGCAGGTGACTGGATTTGAGTTCACTCTGCCCCTGGAAATTTCAGCGGTGACCTTAGGGGGGGCCATATTGGTCACTGGCCTCAATCTCTTGGCCCAGATATACGCTGTGGGCTATCTGGAGATGGATTGGGGGTGGGCGCGATTCTATGCCATGTTGGCCTTTTTCGAGGCCGGCATGTGTGCCTTGCTCCTGTGTAATTCCCTCTTCTTCAGCTATATGCTGCTGGAGATTCTCACCTTGGGCACCTATTTGCTGGTGGGCTTCTGGTACAACCAGTCCCTGGTGGTTACGGGGGCCCGCGATGCCTTTCTAACCAAGCGGGTCGGCGATCTGGTCTTGCTGATGGGAGTCTTAGCCCTCTATCCGTTGGCGGGCACCTGGGACTTTGACCAGCTGGCGATCTGGGCCCAGACGGCTGAGGTCGATCCAACGCTGATGACTCTGGTCGCCGTGGCCCTGGTGGCTGGCCCCATGAGTAAGTGCGCCCAGTTTCCTCTGCATTTGTGGCTGGATGAGGTGATGGAAGGGGCGTTGCCCAGCACGATTCTGCGGAATACGGTGGTGGTGGCTACGGGTGCCTGGGTCTTGATCAAGTTGGAACCGGTTATATTTCTGTCGCCGACGGCCTGTGAGATCACGATCGCCATCGGAGCGATTACAGCCGTAGGGGGTGCCCTGATCTCGGCAGCTCAGATCGATATCAAGCGAATCTTGTCTTACTTGACCAGTGCGGTGATGGGGTTGGTGTTCATCGCCGTGGGAGCCCATCAGAGTGAGGCCGCTCTATTGTTGGTGCTGACCCATGCCTTGGCCAATGCACTCCTGACCATGTCGGCCGGCTCTATCATCATTAACTGCATTACTCAGGATGTGACTCAGTTAGGGGGGCTGTGGTCTCGCCGCCCGGTGACGGGACTGTCAATGCTGGTCGGCATAGTTGGCTTTGTGGCCATTCCCCCCTTTGGTGGGTTTTGGGCCTTACTGAAGCTGCTCGATGGTCTCTGGGTCGACCATCAAGGCTTGTTGGTGGCCATCGTGTTGTTGGTGAATTGGGTGATGGCGTTTAGCCTGATGCGATTGTTTGGGTTGATATTTGCCGGATCGTCTCAACAGATGACGATACGAGCCCCTGAGCCTATCTGGCTGATGGTGATGCCCATGACCATTGGCCTGGGCCTAACTCTACACCTGCCCCTGATACTGCAAGGTCTCGGGCTCCTGCCCACCTGGATGGCACTGAATAAGGATATGGCGTTGCTGACGATCTGGTCCAGTCTGTTGGGACTTGCGATCGCAACCTTGATCTACATTACTCGCCTCGTGGACAACCCTACTGCCCTAGTGGAGCGACGCATTCAGCAACTGCTGGCCTATGACTTCTATACTCCTCGGCTCTATCGAGCCACCGTAGTCTGGTTCGTCGATAGCCTATCGCGCTTGACCGACTGGCTGGATCGCTATGTGGTCGATGGGTTTGTCAACCTGGTGGGCTTGGCCTCCGTATTCGGTGGAGAAACGCTGAAATATGGCAACACCGGCCAATTCCAGTTCTACGCCCTGACCATATCGCTGGGGGTAATTGTGATCACGCTGCTGATGAGTTGGCAGTACCTGCCTTGGTAGTGTCCTCCAACAGGGCAACAAGGGTGATCATCATTCATTCGCAATTTATTCACTAGTGTTCGTTTACCGGATCACGCACCATGCTTAGTCCTTTAATTTGGCTCCCCATCCTCGGCGCCTTGGTAATCGGCGGCTTACCCCTACGCGTCACGGGGCAGCAGGCCCGGGCCGGTGCCCTGGCCATATCGGGTACCGCTATTCTCTGGACCCTATGGCTGTTTAGCCAATATGACCTGAATCAAGGCGGGCTGCAATGCCATGAATATTTACCCTGGCTACCGGCGCTGGGGCTAAACTATGACCTCGGCCTGGATGGTCTGTCCCTGCTGATGGTGGCCCTCAACAGCCTGATCACCTGGATTGCGGTATGGAGTAGTTCGCCCCAAATAGAGCGGCCCCGTCTGTTCTATGGACTGTTGCTGTTTGTTAGCGGTGGCGTGGCCGGTGCCTTCCTGGCTCAAAATCTATTGTTGTTCTTCCTGCTGTACGAGCTAGAGCTAGTGCCTTTCTATCTGCTGATTTGCATCTGGGGAGGCGAAAAGCGAGTCTATGCGGCTACCAAGTTCTTGCTCTACACCGCCACCTCGGGGGTATTGATCCTGGCAGGATTCCTGGGGACGGTCTGGCTCAGTGGTGCCACCGACTTCACCTTCCGGGCCGTGATGGGGGAGTCGCTGCCGGTGACCTGGCAGTTTATCCTGCTGGGGCTGTTGCTAGTGGGGTTTGGCATCAAGATTCCCTTAGTGCCCCTGCATACCTGGCTGCCTGATACCTATGTGGCGGCGTCTACCCCGGTGGCCATGCTTCTGGGCGGCGTCCTGGCCAAGCTCGGCACCTATGGCATCTTCCGCTTCGGGCTCACCCTCTTTCCCGATGCCTGGACCACTTTGGCCCCTTACTTAGCGATATGGGCGGCCATCAGCATCATTTACGGAGCGGTTACGGCCATTGCCCAAAAAGATATCAAGCGTATGGTGGCCTACAGTTCCATTGGTCATATGGGCTATGTGCTCCTAGGGGGAGCGGCCTTGACCGATCTGGCCCTGACTGGAGCCGTGACTCAGATGGTTTCCCATGGGGTGATTCTGGCGATTCTGTTCCACCTAGTCGGCATTGTGGAAGCCAAGGTGGGGACTCGGGAACTAAATGTGTTGAATGGATTGATGAACCCGATTCGGGGCCTGCCTATGGTCAGTGCCCTGTTGGTGATGGCTGGCATGGCCAGTGCCGGGATCCCGGGTCTGATGGGATTCGTGACTGAGTTTCTAGTATTTCAGGGCAGTTATCAGGTCTATCCGATCCCCACCCTATTGGGGGTAGTGGGTACAGGGGTGACAGCGGTGTACTTCGTGATTTTGCTGAATCGCACTTGCTTTGGCCGCTTGGATAATGCCATTGCCTATTTTCCCAAGGTGGAGTTTTCGGAACGGTTTCCTGCCTTTGTGTTGGCTGCCATGATTCTGTTTTTTGGCATTCAGCCCCAGGCTCTGATGTCTTGGGGAGAGTCGGCGGCGACGACGGTCATGACGGCGATGACGGAACCAGTGCCGACTCCATCGGCGACCACGGCTGCCCCCTCCTCAGGCTTGACGGTGTCTGCAGCCGAGCCGATGCCTTCTGGTTCCAACCCATCCCCGAATCCGACTCAGCCATGTATTTGATAGAGACGCTACTGGAGGCTCATCTATGACGACGGCAACCCTATCCTCTCCATCTTCAATCATTCCACCGTCCCGCCATCCCCATGCCGATGTGATTCATCGCCTGGAGGCTGGGGGCTCGATGCTGCCGGATACGCCGGACAACTTGATGCAGATCATCGCTATCTATAAGGCCTATGCCGTACCGATGGACTTTTACTGGCGGGATCTGCTCTACATTGCCGAGCGGGTATTCTTGGATCCGCTGCCAGCCTTTAAGTACTTTCTGCCCCAAGAGTATCTGGATCTGCCCAATCACTATGCCGGAGATACCGCCGATCTACGCATCTGGCGGGGACCGGCTACGGCCCATCCGGAGTTGTTGGAGTTCATGGCCCAGGGGGAAGTGAAGCGCAGGTGGCCGAAGCTATTCCATCACCTCTGGCATGACCGGGTGAATATGGAGTTTGCCGAGGCCTGTATGCAGGCGATGTTCTGGCATCAGGATATGGGCGGCCGCTTCAATGATTATTTGTACACGGATGAGTACAAGCAGGCATGCGATCGCACCATCAAGGCCTACTTCAAAGGCAACCCGCTGATGCTGGGCCTGCACAAGCTATTCCCGGAGATGTTCTACGAAAAATGTCGAGAACTCTCCTACTACGCCAACCTAGGGTTGTTCTGGGAGGTAATGGCTCCGGTTTTCTTCGAGATGTCAGACATCTACGACGAGGGCGGCTTCCAGGGAGTCCCCGACGCCATGGATTTCCTAGTCAACGGCATCTTCGCCGTGGCCGGGCGTCCCATCTACCACCATGTCTATATTGACGGCGAATGCTTCGAGTTAATCCCCAAATCCTGTGGCTTCACCTGGCTCTACGAGGCTGCTCTGCCTTATGTGGAAGCCGTGTTCTACCGCACTGCCCCCTTCCGCGGCACCAAGTCCTACAACGCCCAAGCCCACCAAGTGCCTGATGACCAGCACGACTTCCACTACGGCATCCTCTACGCCGATGTCTTCCCGGTGGGCAGTGCCGGCATTCCCCCCACCCTGCTGATGCAAGACATGCTGCATTTTCTCCCCCCTTACCTGCTGGACCATTACCGCCAGTACTGCCGCGGCGAAGACGACATGCTGATTCAACTGGGGATTACCTTCCAACGGTCCATGTATAACGTCACCTCCGCCGTGATTCAGGCCCTGCGCACGGCTCTACTGTATCCCTTAGATGATCCTAATCCGCGCCATCGCCAGGCCAATCGTGCCTTCTTCGAGGCCCAAATGGATCGATTCCTGCGCCCAGAAGCCCGGCTGCGGGATATCCAGCGCCAGGACTATCGTTAGGGAAATGTTGAGTTCTTAGTGTTGAGTTCCTAGTGTCTGCTATAGGGTTTTAATTCAAAACTCAACATTCAAACTTCAAAACTAATCTCACCACTCCTTCCCTTTCCTTGCCCCATGCCCCCGTGCCCCATTTCTTCTGCCACCCATGAAACAGCTCCTCGACGACCTCGATCCCATCTTCATGGCCACCGCCGTCATGATCGCCGGCCTCACCCTGGCCGCCCAGATACCCACACCCCCTATGCATCTAGATCATCCTGACCTAGACCTGCGGCAGGACATGTCGGTTAACAGTGATGAAGTGGGTCGCATTGATGGAGAGAGGCGATGACCTACACCACCCCATCACCATCACCCCTAAGCCCTGCGGGCAGGCTGCGCCTACACCCCATCACTCATCACTCATCACTCGTCACTCATCACTCGTCACTCATCACTCCTCCCGCCTACCTGTTCTCCGTTGTTCCCGTTACCTAAAGACCCATGCCGACCATCGCCGACATCGCCATCAACACAGACGGATTCTCGACCCTGGTCGCGGCTGTTCAGGCTGCCGGTCTGGTGGAGAGCTTGCAAAGCCCCGGTCCGTTCACCGTCTTCGCCCCCAACGACGAGGCCTTCGCCCAGCTGCCGCCAGGGACGGTGCAAACACTGGTGCAAAATCCACCGCAACTGGCCCGCATCCTCACCTATCATGTGGCTGCCGGTAAGTACACTCAAGCCGATCTGATCCGCCTGGGACAGGTGGACTCTGTCGAGGGAGCACCTATTCCCATCGATGGCAACGAAGGGGGCACCGATGGCTTTGAAGTGAAAAATGCCACGGTGCTGGCCGCCGACATCGAAGCCGACAACGGTATCATCCATGTCTTGGACCGGGTGATCTTGATGGGATGAGGACATGGTTGAGGTCATGGATGTAGCTGGGGTCATGCAGACTCGGTCATAACTGTAGGCAAATGGCCATGACGTCCCCAGGTGTGGTTTGGCCTATGATGGCAGCAGAGACTCCACCCGTATGATCACGCCTCCTTCGCTATGGCTCCAGATCCTACCGGCCAGCAGGGTGCGGCTGCCCAGCGGTTGCGGCTGTATCGGGCCCTGCAAGAATTGCCCTCGACCCAGTTCGAGGCCCTGGGCCAGACCCACACCGTCTTCTTCAAGCTGCGGGGGGCGGGTCTGGTGCGGCGGCGCAGCAGTGTGCAGGCGGTGGTACCCCGCTGTCAGGTGTATGAGACCTACTTTCGGCAGCATCTGGCGGGGTAGCGTGTTCCCCCGGCGCTGCCTTCCGTCGCAGCAGCATCCTCAGCTTCGGGTTAAGTGCCTTCCTCTCGTGGATCATGTTCAGGGGGATGCCAGCCCCCCTTAATCCACAACCTTCTGGCTTTCAGAATAGAGCCTTCATTGTGGAAATCATCGTTCAAGTCCAGTCTGTGACAGGTGGCCCGCCCGCAAGGTGTCGTGCCAATAATTCTCAGGCCATCGGATGACCACCTGAAATGGTCTGCCCAAATCTGTTCTCGTGGATTGAATAGCGGTACGGTCTCATCTGTTTCTGGATCGATGCCTGTCGTGAAGTTGTAGCGATAGCTGTTGCAACGTTGGCAGGCCAAGGCAAGGTTATCCAGTTGATCTGGCCCTCCCAAGGAACGGGGCAGAATGTGATCGACCGCAAATCGGGCTGCACTAGCATCTTCAGGAGAGTGGCAGTATTCACAGAGATAGCTGGCGCGTTGCTGCACCTGTTGCCGCATGCCAGGGCGGATGGTCATGCTTCGGCGATGATTTTGGCGTTGAGCAGGGTGAAAATCCGGTCTAGCTCAAGCAGCCCAGCCAGCTCAGCATGTTCTTCATCTGTCAAGCGATCGCATTTGTGCCGTTCGTTCAGGTTGTCGAGCCGAGCTTGCAAGGAGTCTGTAAATTTGAAGAGATACTGGTTGCGGACTTTGCGAAGGGTAATTCCTGAATCAACCCAAGATGAGGGCTGAACCATCGTTTGGGTGATCATTGGCGGGGTATGGACGAACGCTGTACCTGTATTTTAGACCCTATGATGCGGCGGGTTAGCGTGTTCCCCCGGCACTGCCTCCCGTACAATGCCTCTGGGAGGAATGGCAGTGCCTGCCTAACCGATGGAATCACCGTGAAAGCTATTCGCCCAGAAAACATGGCCACCTATCGGCAGACGCTGCGGCTGCGAGAGGCAGAGGCTCAGCAGCAGCGGCAGCAGCGCTGGCAGGCGGCCTGGGGGGTGGCGAGGCAGGGCGGTGACATCCTGAAGCAAGAGTTTCGGGCGATCCAGGTGATTGTCTTTGGCTCCTTGCTGCATCCAGAGTGGTTTTCCATGACCTCGGATATTGACTTGGCCGTTGCGGGACTTTCTGCTTGGGATCACTTGGCCGCCATTGCCCAGATGCAAGATCTGTCGGATTTCAAGGTGGATGTCATTCGCCTAGAAACCTGTCCCCCACGGTTGCGGGGGGTGATTGAGGCGGAGGGACAGGAGCTTTGAGGACGACTTATCTAACCATTGCCGGGCGCATTCGCCAAGAACTGACTGAAATTACCCAGGTGGTTGAGCGAGTACAGCAAATCTGGCAGCTGTATACATCGACTCAACCGAGGGGCAATGAGTTCTTAGTGGATGCCACAGCTCTTAACCTACACAGTTTCTATGCTGGCATTGAGCGGCTGCTGGAGGTTATCGCCGATCGCATTGATCGGGAGAAACCTATGGGATCGGCCTGGCATCGGGAGCTACTGCAGCAGATGACGGCGGATATTCCTGGGGTGCGTCCTGCGGTTCTCAGTCCAGAAACGCGCACTCGCTTGGATCGCTATCGCGGCTTTCGCCATGTCGTGCGCAATGTCTATAGCTTTAGCCTAGATGTGGAGCAGATTGTGCCATTAGTGCGGCATCTACACGCAGTTGACGCTCAGATCCAGCGCGAGCTCTCCCAGTTTGCTGACTGGCTGGAGCAGGCTGCCGGTGCTGAGTGAATTGGGCTTAGGGATGGCTTTTGATTCTGGGCACGCTCCGCGAGATGTAGGAATCGTCTATGTCGCTGACGCGCCACACCAAACGATGAAAATCGTGTCTATTTTCAGAGCAATGACGGGAGTGTGATACCCGTGGAAGCTAAATCAACGTTGGCAAGCATTACCGTCATTCCGGGCAAGCGTCAGCGCCACCCGGAATCCAGGTAGAGGGCTGGGCTATTCGCCCAGAACTTCTCGGCGGAGATTTTCAGGGATGGGATTCCGGCTATGCCCTCGGGGTACGCCTGCCCTGGACCTACGGCTGTCGGTGGGTGGTGGCAGATCTCGATAAGACCGCACTTGGCTTTCTAAATCAGAGGGCTCACCTGGGGGAATTTCGATTTCCCCCAGACCCCCTCGCCCAGGGCCGGACCGCCGCCCTGGACCCAGCGGAAGGGCTGATCTGTGATGTGGTCTAGATCGCGTTGCATCGGTGAGGAGGCGTCCTGGCATTGGGGGCAGATGTCGTGGGGCCAGGCTTGACGCCCTGGATTCCCGCCGCCGCGGGAATGACGGTACAGGGTTTCCTCAGGCGGCAGACTCACCGCGTGACAGTGGTTTCGTCATTCCGGGCAAGCGTCAGCGCCACCCGGAATCCAGACAGAGGGCTATAGCCCATGGCCCCGTCCCAAAATCGCAACGGACCGGACAAAACTCATTGCGTCCCGCCTAGACTTCGATGCGGCCCACAGAAACTTCACAGAGACCTACCCAGATATAGAGAAGGACCGAGCAGAAATCGTTGCGTCCCAAAGAAAAATCAATGGGGACCGCTCAGACATAGAAAAGGACCGCGCAGAAATCGTTGCGTCCCAAAGAAAAATCAATAGATCTTTATCGCAACTTCATGGTACAGACCGGGCACCTTAAGGATGTCCAGTAAATAGGTGATTACCATGCATCAAACCATTGACGAATTCATTACCGCCGTCCAAGTCGCCATCGACAACGCCTTAGCCAACTCCACCCTGCAAGCCGCCCTGAGTGACTTCGGCTATACCCCCGAGCGCCTCGCCCAGGGACGGTCCCTCCACGCCAGCGCCCTGGTCGCCCACCTGCAGCAACGGGCCGAATATGGCGATCAGGCCAGCGCCACCGCAGCCCTGCAACAAACCCGCGACACCGCCGAGAAGAGCTACATGCGCCTGGTCAAAATCGCCCGCATCGCCTACAAAGACAACCCCGGTGCCCTGGTGCGGTTGGACCTAAACGGCAAACGCAAGCGCAGCCTCTCCGGCTGGCTGTTGCAGGCTCAGCAGTTCTACAGCAATCTGCTGGCCGCCCCCGACCTGCTGGACAGCCTGAAGCAGTACGGCGTCACCGCCCAGAAGGTCAAAGCGGCCCAGGCAGAGCTGGCTGCGGTGGCAGCCGCCAATTTGGCCCAAGAGCAGGAAAAGGGCCAGGCCCAAACCGCTACCCAGGTCCGCGATACGGCTCTGGATGCCCTCAGCGACTGGTTCAGCGACTTCATCGCCATCGCCCGCATCGCCCTGGAGGATGAGCCGCAGATGCTGGAAGCCATGGGGGTGATGGAGCCTTCTTAATACAGAAAGGCAAAAGGCAGCGGTAGGCTGTCTTCGGATTTCAGGGATGAATCTCCCTCCTCGCCATCGACCGAATCTCCACAACATTCCATAACGCTGAATAGCTCCTCCCTGGCCAGAGATATATCCTGATGTCATCCCCAGGATTGAGGAAAAGCCCATGGGTTGTCCTGACAAGTTTCTTGGTCTAGTCGCCGCTACCGTGTTAGTGGCTCCGGCGCTGCAACTGCCTGGATGGGCCAACGACTCAAAAACGTTCCAGGAGTTGCCAGTTGCCCAGGTAGCAGAGCCCACCGCGCTGTTGCAAGTAGATGGAGTCCTTGAGCAGGGCGATACCACCCTGAGTAGTGGACACCTGGTGGACTATCATTCCCTGGAGGGTCAGGCTGGGCAGGCGATCACCATCCGCCTCAGCAGTGACGACTTCGATCCCTTCCTAGGAGTATTGACCGCTGAGGGGGAGGTGTTGGGGGTCCATGACAATCTCAGTGTCTCGGATACCAACGCTAGCCTGACGATGATCCTACCCGCGGACGGCGCCTACAGCCTCGGGGTGACGTCAAGCCCTGAGGCCAGCAATGGCCAGGGACGCTATCGACTCATCGTAGTCACGGCCAGTGCTGCCGAGGTTCGCAGAGCCGAGGCTGAGCAATTGTTGCAGCAAGGTATTCAGCACTATCGTGCCGGTCAGTTCCAAGCGGCCGCCGATGTCTGGGAAACTGCTCTGGAGCACTATCAAGACCTGGGTGATCGGTCTCAAGCAGTAGTGCTTCTGATCAACCTGGGAGACGTCTACACCTCCCTAGGACAGTATCCGGCGGCGGTAGCCCGCCTGGAGCAGGCCCTGGAGATTGCCCAGTCCAGGCAGGATCCCCAGCAGGAGTCTGATGCCCTCAATGCCCTGGGATGGACCTATGTGCTGATGAATCAGTATCGGTTGTCCATCACCTACTCGGAGCAGGCGCTGGCCCTCCACCGACAGATCGGAGATCTCTGGGGGGAAGCCAGGGCCTTGAATCATCTGGGATTGGCCTACTACGCCTTGAACGACTATCGCCAGGCCATTACTTACTACGAGCAAGCCCTACCGGGATTCCACCAGGTGGGAGATCGTCGGGGCGAGGCCAATGCCCTGATGAATCTGGGCAGTGCGCACTGGTCCCTGAGCGATTACCGTCAGGCCATCGCCTACAGTGAACAGGCCTTACCAATCTTTCAATCCCTTGAAGATATAGAAGGGGAAGCCAAGGCCCTGACGAATCTGGGCAATACCTATCTATCTCTGAGTGACTACCGCCAGGCCATTACCTACTACGAGCAGGCGCTGCCTCTGTTTCAACAGATTGAAAGCCCCCTAGGGCAAGCCAATGTGCTAATGAATCTAGGGTTGGCTAACAATTATCTCAGCGACT
Source organism: Halomicronema hongdechloris C2206 (assembly GCF_002075285.3). Lineage (GTDB taxonomy): Bacteria > Cyanobacteriota > Cyanobacteriia > Phormidesmidales > Phormidesmidaceae > Halomicronema_B > Halomicronema_B hongdechloris. The sequence continues at coordinate 5,348,051 of NZ_CP021983.2, forward strand.
ATCGTCAGGCCATTGGCTACTACGAGCAGGCATTGCCTATCTTTCAGGCCATCGGCGATCGCTTGGGCGCAGCCAATGTGCTGATGAATGTGGGCAACGCCTATTTCTTCCTCAGTGACTACCGCCAGGCCATTACCTACTACGAGGAAGCTTTGCCGGTCTTTCGAAGCATCGAAAACCGGCAGGGCGAAGCCAATGCCCTGATGAATCTGGGCAATGCCCACAACTTTCTCAGTGAGTATCAGCAGGCCATTGTCTATTACAAGCAAGCGCTTCCCGTATTTCGGACCATTGAAGACCGCTTGGGGCAGGCCAATGTGCTGACGAATCTGGGCAATGCCTATCTCTCCTTGAGTGACTATCATCAGGCGACGGTCTCCTACGAACAGGCGCTGCCGCTGTTTCAGGCCATTGAAAACCGCTTAGGCGAAGCCAATGCCCTGATGAATCTGGGGCTAACCAATACATTTCTCAGTCTCTATCAAGAGGCGATTACCTATTACCAGCAGGCCCTAAAGCTATTTCAGCAAATTGAGGATCGTCAGGGGAAAGCCAATGCCCTCAGTAACCTGGGCCTGACCTACTGGTCCATCGGTGACCCCGGAGAAGCCATTGCCTACTACGAGCGATCTCTGCCGCTGTTTCAGGCCATTGAAAACCGGTCAGGGGAGGCCAACACCCTGATGAACCTGGGTCTGGGATACTTCTCCTTGGGGGATTATCAAACGGCTGCAACATACTACGAGCAAGCCCTCCCCCTGTTTCAAACCATTGAAGATCGAGCCGGAGAGGGCCGTCTGCTCAGTAATCTTGGTAGATTGTTTGCCATCCAAGGGCAGTCAGACCTGGCCATCATTTTCTACAAAGCCTCGGTTAATGTGCGGGAGTCAATCCGCAGTGGTTTGACTGGCTTATCCCAATCGCTCCAGGAAACCTACACCGAGTCTGTCGCCAACGACTACCGTGCCCTAGCCGATCTACTCCTGGAACAGGGCCGGATTCCAGAGGCTCAGCAGGTGCTAGACCTATTGCAACTAGAAGAATTACGAGAGTTCACCGAGACAACCCGAGCCACCTGGAGCGGCGGCGATCTGCAATACACCGAGCGAGAGCAGCCGGTCATCGATACCCACGGTAGCCTCATCACCCTGGGACGACAGATCTATGAGTGTCGCCAGACTCGCTGTGGTGATTTAACGGATCTACGCCAACAACAGCGGGCCTTGACAGAGCAGTACGAGGCCCAAGTGGCGGCGTTTGAAACGGCCATCGATGAGAATAGGCAGGATGACGATCTGTTTCAAAATCCCGGTGACCTCAGCGACGACGCCTATAAGCTGCTGCAAGCCAATCCCGATGCCGTGTTGATCTATCCCTTTGTCACCGAAGATAAGCTCTGGCTGCTATGGGCTGCTGCCGGGGGCACGGTAGGCAGTGTCGAGGTACCAGTGTCCCAGGGGGAGCTAGCCACGGCGATCCAGCAATTTGGTGACCAGCTCAACACTCAGGCCCCCTTATCGGAACTACAGGCCAGTAGCCAACGCCTCTACGAATGGTTGATTCAACCCTTGGCAGCCGAGTTACAGGCCAACGGTATCCGGCAACTCATTTTCGTCAATGATCGGGTGACTCGCTATGTTCCCATGGCCGCCCTTTATGACGGCAGCCAGTATTTGCTGGAGCGCTATACCGTTTCAACGGTCATCGCCCCCAAGATTACGGACACGGCAGCAACGTTGACCGAGGTTGACGACTCCGAAGTATTGGGATTAGGCCTGACTCAAGCGGTGTCAGGGTTTGCAGCGCTGCCAGCGGTTGAGCAGGAACTGGATGCCATCGTTCTCAGTGATGACAGCGATCGCACCGGTATCTATCCTGGCCAGGTGCTGTTAGATGATGCCTTTACCTTGGAGGCGATGCAGGCCAACATCGAATTTCGTCGGATCCTGCATATTGCCACCCATGCTGAATTTGCTCCCAGTCGCCCGGAGGACTCCTTCATCGTGTTGGGCAATGGCGAGCGCATGAGTATCAAGGACATCGAAGTCATGCAGGAGAGTCTGCGCGATCTACACCTGGTAGTGCTCTCTGCCTGCAAAACCGCCCTGGGAGGCACCGCCGGAGATGGGACCGAAATTGCCGGTATCAGTTCTTACTTCTTGGCGGCTAATCGGGCCGAGACCGTGATCGCCTCCCTCTGGTCTGTGAATGATGACAGCACTAGCCTGCTGATGCAGCGGTTCTATGAACTGCTGGCCTCTGGAGAACTAACTAAAGCCGAAGCCCTGCGTCAGGCGCAACTCAGCCTGCTCTATGACGACGATACTGAAGCTCGCCTGGCGGCGGCGCGGGCAGGCATTGTGGTAGAGGCTCGCGATGGTAGCCAGTTGCCGGGCACCAGGCTGCAGCATCCCTATCACTGGGCACCGTTTATCCTCATCGGCAATGGCTTGTGATTGACTCAACCGCAGGAGATCTCTACATGCCAGGGCATCCCTGGGCTCACTGGGGGTCGGTATGCAGCGACAACGACAGTTGGTAGATTTCCTGCTTAGGCAGACCCGTGGTTTTTGCCAGTTGGCGGCTGGCGTCGGAGCGGGAAACCCCGGCTTGCAATAACTGGGCCAGTTCCTGCTTCAGGGCATCGGCAGAAACTGCAGGCGGCGATGCCGGGGTGCCGGCGATGACTAGAGTGAACTCGCCCTTGGCAGGATCCTGCTGATAATGCTGGTGGGCTTGGCCCAGGGTGCCGCGCCAGCATTCCTCAAACCGCTTGGTCAATTCTCGGGCCAGGGCGACAGGACGATCGTCCCCCAGCACCTGAGCCAAATCGGCCAGGGTGACCAGCAACTTATGGGGGGCTTCGTAGAGGATGATGGTGCGGGGTTCCCGTTGCAGGGCGATCAGGCGTTGGCGGCGGCGAGGACCCTTGAGGGGCAGAAACCCCTCGAAGATGAACTGATCGGTGGGCAGGCCGCCAGAGATGCAGAGGGCGGTGATGGCAGCGGTGGGGCCAGGAATGGGGACCACGGGAATGGTGGCCTGCAAACAGGCCTGGATCAACCCATGGCCGGGGTCGGAGATCCCAGGCATGCCGGCGTCGCTGACCAGGGCCACGGATTTTCCCTGCGCTAATCGGGCCAGCAGCTCCTCGAGGCGAGCCTGGCGGTTATGCTCGTGGTAGCTGATCTGGGGAGTATCGATGGCAAAATGCTGCAGGAGTTTGCCAGTGTGGCGGGTGTCTTCGGCGGCAATCAGATCGACGTCCTGTAATATCCGCACGGCCCGGAAGGTCATGTCTTCTTAGGTTGCCGAGGGGGGTGCCGACGAGGTAAAGGTGGCCGGGACGAGGGTCGGTGGCGGTCATGGCAGGGTGGACTTCCCTAGCTGCAAAAACGCTGTATCTACGTCTTAAGCCTATCGGACGGTCGAGGAGGAATGGGTGGCACGGGGATTATTTGTGGGGCTGATGACGCTGGATTGCCTCTATCGCGTCGATCATGTCCCGGCGGCCAATGAAAAGCTGGTGGCCCAGGATTGTCTGTTGCTGGCCGGGGGGCCGGCTACCAATGCGGCGGTGACCTTTGCCCATCTGGGCCATCAGGCCACGGTGATGGGGGCCTTGGGGCAACACCCGCTGACGCAGCTGATTCGGGCGGAGCTGAGCCAGCATGGAGTTGCGATCGCACCTCTCCTGAGCGATACCCCCGAGCCCCCGCCCCTATCCACCAGCCTGATCACCCTGGCCACCGGCGAGCGGGCCGTGGTCTCCCGCAATGCTGTGGGTCGGCAGCGACACCGGCACCGGAGCTGGCGGCTGCCCTAGATGACGTGGATATCGTGTTAATCGATGGCCATCAGATGGCCGTCGGCCAGACCCTGGCTGAGGCGGCTCGGCAGCGGGGACTGCCCGTGGTCATCGACGCCGGCAGTTGGAAACCTGGCTTTGAGACCCTGTTGCCCCTGGCGACCCACGTGATCTGCTCGGCTAATTTTTACCCGCCAGGGTGTAGCAGCCCGGACGCCGCCTTGAGCTACCTCCAGCATCTGGGAATTCCCCAGGTGGCCATGACCCGGGGAGCCGAGCCGATTCTCTACAATCGGCAGCAGTCCTGGCAGGCCTTGCCAGTGCCCCAGGGCCCCGTCGTAGACACCTTGGGGGCTGGCGACATCTTTCACGGTGCCTTCTGCCACTACGGCCTCAGCCAGCCCTGGCCCCAGGCCCTGACTCTGGCCGCCCAGGTAGCCAGTCATGCCTGCCGCTATGTCGGCCCCCGGCCTGGATGCAGCACCCCTTGAAGATTGAATAAATTGGCCCCAGGAACCTCTGAACCGCTAGGGCCAGTCGGTAGACTGAAGCAGATCTCTAGTTTTCTGACACCGAGCCATGGCATACGAGCGCGAACGACAACTGGCAATCGAGGCGGCCACCGCCGCCGCTGCTCTCTGTGAGGCGGTGCGGCGGGACATGGTGCCCCACGCCATCGAGAAAAATGACAAGAGTCCGGTGACCGTGGCCGACTTTGGCTCCCAGGCCGTCATCTGTCGTGCCCTGGCCGAGGCCTTCCCCACCGATCCAGTGGTGGGCGAAGAAGATGCTAGCGACCTGCGGCAACCGGCCATGGCCACTCCCCTGGCCCAGGTCACCCAGCAGGTGCAGCAGGTGGTGCCAGCCACTAGCTCCGAGCAGGTGCTCGACTGGATCGACCACGGCAATGGCACGGTGGGACAGCGCTACTGGACCCTGGACCCCATCGATGGCACCAAGGGATTCTTGCGGGGAGACCAATATGCGATCGCATTGGCCCTGGTCGAAGCCGGCGACATCAAGGTCGGTGTCTTAGCCTGTCCGGCCCTCAGCTTCGACGGCGGCACCCCCGGCTTACTCTTTACCGCCGTGCGAGGGGAAGGAACCACCCTGATGCCCTTGCCCCAAGGACCGACCCAGCCCCTGCGGGTGAGTCAAGCAGCCGACAGGCTGCGGTTTGTCGAGAGTGTAGAAGCCAGCCACGGTAATCAAGCCCAGCAAGCCGCCGTCGCCCAAGCGGTGGGCATCACCGCCGACTCGGTACGGATGGACAGTCAAGCCAAATATGGCGCCGTCGCTGCCGGCCACGCCGCCCTCTACCTGCGCTTACCCTCCCCCAAATCCCCAGACTACCGGGAAAAAATCTGGGACCATGCCGCCGGAGTGCTGGTGGTAGAAGAAGCCGGTGGCCGCGTCACCGACATGTTTGGTCGTCCCCTCGACTTCAGCCAAGGAGACCGGTTAGTGAATAACCAAGGCGTCGTCGTCAGCAATGGCACCATTCACGAGACAGTGCTGGCCGCCCTGAAGCAGGCAGTGACCGCTTGAGGAGAGCGAAGGACGGGGAAAGAGTGGATGGGTGATGGGGAAAAGGGAAAACGGAGGACGGAGGGCGGAGGACGGAAAAGAGGGCGGAGGAGGGGAAGGGGAAGTGACGAGTGACGAGTGACGAGTGGATGGGTGGATGGGTGGATGGGACAGGGTAGGGGCGCGGTTGCCGCACCCAATGTAGAAAACCGGCTACCCTGCCGATGCGACGCGATCTTGAACGACCAACCGACAGGCCCTTCCGCAGGGTCCAGGGCAGTGATTCGACTACGTTGCTCCTGCGGAGCCGCTTTGCGAACATCACAGGCGGCTCGCCCTGGTCGTCGGAGTCCGAGGGAAGCGAAATTCCCTCGGGTGAGACCCCCGAGCTACACGATTAAGTGCGGTCTTATCGAGGTCTATCACGCTTCGCCGATGCGACGCGATCCACACCGGCTGATCGACCATCCCACGAGGGCTTGGATCGCCCCTCTCTCTATAGCTCAGTTGGGCCAGAGGTGCTATGCTGACAGACAAGCTAGGGGTGTCCGAATTCTCGGGCTGAGATCATACCCTGAGAACCTGACCTGGGTCATACCAGCGGAGGGAAGCGTTGATTGAGGTTCTACAACCGAAGCGACGGGGGATCGTGTCTCTACAGGGGGCAGCGGCTACGGCCCATCAAGGTTGGTCTTGGCCGTCCCTGGCTGTGATGACTAGGCTGGGCAGCTTGGCCTAGGCGATAGGTGCCTTGCGGCCACATTGACCCCATCCCAGAAACCTGTCTGGATCTCTATATCCGCCTCTAGCCTGCTCAATTCGAGGAGGAGGGGTATGTCTATTGGCGCTGTGGCGTTGCTGGTGACGCTGGTGGCCGCCGCCGTCTTTGCCTTATTGGGGTTGGTGCATGCTGGACGGAGGATATCCCCATTCCCTGAGTTGCCAGCCGGCTAGGGAGCCTCATCCCTACCTGGACCGGAGATAGCCCACGACTTGGCTAGAGATGCTGTATCTCATTGCCGACACTTTGATTGGAGACAACCCATGGTAAGAACTGACTGGATTGCCCCTCGCCGGGGCCAGGCCAACGTCACCCAGATGCACTATGCCCGCCAGGGGCACATCACCGAAGAGATGCACTATGTAGCCCAACGGGAAAATCTGCCCCCTGAGCTGATCCGCGATGAAGTGGCCCGGGGGCGCTTGATCATTCCGGCCAATATCAACCACCCCAACCTGGAGCCCATGGCCATCGGCATTGCCACCCAATGCAAAGTCAATGCCAACATCGGCGCCTCCCCCAATTCCTCTAGCTTGCAGGACGAAGTGGAGAAACTGCAGCTGGCGGTGAAGTACGGCGCCGACACGGTGATGGATCTCTCCACTGGCGGCGGCAACCTGGACGAGATTCGCACCGCCATCATTCAGGCTTCGCCGGTGCCCATCGGCACGGTGCCCATCTACCAGGCCATGGAGAGCGTCCACGGCAACATCGAGACCCTTACCCCCGATGATTTTCTCCACATCATCGCGACCCAGGCCCAGCAGGGGGTGGACTACATGACCATCCACGCCGGTATTCTGATTGAGCATCTGCCCCTGGTGCGCGATCGCATCACCGGCATCGTCTCCCGCGGCGGCGGCATCCTAGCCCGTTGGATGTTGCATCACCACGAGCAAAATCCCCTCTATACCCACTTCCGCGACATCATCGAGATCTGCAAGCGCTACGACGTCAGCTTTAGCCTGGGAGATTCCCTGCGGCCTGGCTGTCTGCACGACGCCACCGATGCCGCCCAACTAGCCGAACTCAAGACCCTAGGCCAGCTCACCCGCCAGGCCTGGGAGCACGACGTGCAGGTGATGGTGGAAGGCCCTGGCCACGTGCCCATGGACCAGATCGACGACAACGTCAAAAAGCAGATGCAGGAATGCTGCGAGGCCCCCTTCTATGTGCTGGGCCCCCTGGTCACCGACATCGCCGCCGGCTACGACCACATCAGTTCCGCCATCGGGGCGGCCCTGGCCGGGTGGAGCGGCGCCGCCATGCTCTGCTACGTCACCCCCAAGGAGCATCTGGGCCTGCCCAATGCCGAGGATGTGCGCAGTGGCCTGATCGCCTACAAGATTGCCGCCCACGCCGCCGACATTGCCCGCCATCGCCCCGGCGCCCGCGATCGCGATGATGCCATGTCCCACGCCCGCTATACCTTCGACTGGAATAAGCAGTTCGAGCTGGCCTTAGACCCAGAGCGAGCTAAAGAGTACCACGACGAAACCCTGCCCGCCGACATCTACAAAACCGCAGAGTTCTGCTCCATGTGTGGGCCGAAGTTCTGCCCCATGCAGACCAAGATGGATGCCGATGCCCTCAGTGAGCTAGAGAAGTTCCTGGCCCAAGAGACCGCCGCCGCCCTCTAGGGAAGCGGGCCCTGATGTCCGGCGCAGTGGCTCTACCGGGGTCACTGCGCCAGCACTGATTGTTTACGCGTTGCCAACGCCCGATGTCTATGGCCCCCATGAACAGGGCGGCGTCCCCGACGAAACTCTATTAGCGAAAGGCAGAAGGCGGATATTCGCCGCCATGCCCGAGCCTGGATTCAGGCCCACCATGAGCAGGTGGCCGAGTGGATTGCCCAGGCCCAGGCCACGGCAGAGATCCCTGAGGTGGCTCCCGAGCTCCAGGGGGAAGCCGCCGCCGCGGGCAACGACCTGCCCGCCACACCGCTGCGGGTGGTGACCCAGCGGTTTGAACCCTTCGTCATCTACGAAAATCAGGCCTATTCCGGGTTCAGTGCTGAGCGTGGACTCCAGTTACCGGCCGATGGGAATCCCTACACGACCACTGACATGCTCACCTGGATCAGTGATTTAGCCGAGGGCCTAGACCAGGTCGAGACCGCCATCACTGCCCGCAGAAGAACTGGTGGCCGATGCGATCGCAACGGTCACCAATCTCCACTCGTATTACGATGGCTTGATCCATAGAGTCATGGCAGCTGCCTTACCGACTCACCCCGATTGGGCGCTGGAGAACGCCCGTCGCCGGGCCGAGTCGATCATGGATGTTGGCAAAGCCAAATATTATCACCATGCCGTCGACTGGCTCAAACGGGTGAAAGCGGCCTATGAGGCGCTCAATCAGCCTACCGAATGGTCGTCCTACTATCATCAACTCCGCATCACCCACGGCCGCAAACGCAAGTTAATGGGCTTGATGGCAGCCGCCTTAGCAGACAATTGATGCTAGTCATTATCGATTTGGCCAGCGACAAAAGGATAGAGAAACTTGGCTAATGGGACATCAAGGTTTCAACTCTTACACCGACAGAAGTTCGCTCAGGAGATCCAGCAACTGCTGTCCGTCCGCCAGATAGGCGACATAGCTATACTCGTCGACTTTTAAGTTTCGTCCTTCCAAGGCGACTGGATAATTCTCCGCTAAAACAATTACAGGAATGGACTCAGGTACCCCCCCGTCTCGACGGATCATCTGCCCGGTAGTCATGCTTTTGCTGGTAGACTGCCCTACCTGATTGACCAGAATTAAACTGAGAGATTCAGCATGATTGGCTGCCCGCTCAGTAGCATCCGCTTGGTTTAGGGAAATCAGAATTCTATAGCCTCTATTCTCTAGATTTTCTCGAAGTATAGGGCGAGTAACATCATCAGTTTCTAGGACCAAAAGGGTCCGCGACGATGGTTCATGCTGCTGTGTCATGTGACGGGTGTTCTCTTGATAGGCTAACTGCAAACCTATATACTTCAATTTAAGACTGATGATCCTCGTTCAAGCTAAGACAGAATTAAAAATCAAGGGAACATATGATCATATATTATGACTTTTCTATCATTTTTTAAAAAGTAGTCGCTCGTATTCTTCTTGAACAATCCTATAGCATTCACAAGCATTAGCTTCTAATCCTGGTCGATCACAGACATTAATATGTCCTCGACTATAGGAGATCAAGCCATTGTCTTGTAATTTTTGAGCCGCCTGAGTCACCCCGGCCCGCCGAACACCCAGCATCTGCGCAAGGAATTGCTGAGTCAGTTCGATATGATCAGATTCAGTTCTAGCTTGGGCTTCTAATAACCACCGGCATAGACGTTGTTCAAGGGAATGAAGTCGGTTACAAGCACTAGTCTGTGAGATTTGAGCAATGAATGCCTGAGTATATTTCAGAAAAAATTGACGCAGGAGCTGATCCTGAATAAATATTCTCCGAAATATTTCGGCATCTATTTTCAGGGCAGTACCGGCAATTTGAACGACATGTTCGGTGCGAATAGGTAAGCTCCCACTCATGAAAGCACTAACACCTAGTACGTCTTGATTGCCAACAATCCCTGATTCCATCGTCGCGCCATCTTCCATAATGGTGATAATCGAAAGCAGACAATCAATGGGGAAATAAAGGTATTTAATATTGTCTCCGGGTAAATGGAGAGAGGTACCTTGCGTTAAGTGGATCGGGATTAAATGAGGGCGAAGTCGCTCATAGGATTCCGCTGAGAGAGCATCGAGCAGGCGATTATAGGTCATATTTCCTCTCGATGCGTTAGCTTCCCCCACTGTAAGCTTTACGCACAGTCTTGGCAATGGCCATATTTCTGTGGGTTTGCTTCGGAGAACTGGGCAACCGTTTCCACCAGCTGAGCAACAGTTTCAATCAATGTTTCAAAATCATAAGGCTTTGCAATATGTCGACAAAATCCTACGGACAGTGCTCGAGCCTCAGCTGCCAGACTAGCCTGAGTGGTCAATGCAATCGCTGGAATCTGTAGATTGTGACAGTCTGCAAAGGCTTTGACTTTTCCAAGTAGCCAATAACCGTCCTCGTCAGGCAAGCGAAGTTCACTAATTAATATCTTAGGCTGAAATATCGGCAGTTTTCTGAGCGCTTTTTGAGCTGAATTAACCGCTAAAACTTCAGCATCAAGGCCTTCTAAAACAGATGCCGTTAAGTAGAGCGACTCTTCATGGCCATCTACTACCATTACACGTAGGCCAACAATTAAGGACGTTGGGTCACATAAATAAGCTGGATAACACATGGAAAATCTTCCCTAGATGAAATTAGATTTACTTTTTTAGTAGCCAACAACAAGCTAGCTGTTATCGATGGCATAATTTTTGAGAGGTATTCTCTTATACTCTGCTAAATTTGTGGCAAATTTGAGAGCACTTTGATAATCATCCCGACTACAGATAAATCGCCCAAATGTAAAACGATCACTATTTTCTGGCAACAGCTCTATAGCAGTGTTGGAGGCATAAACTGAATATATCTCATAAAGAGGCATGGTTTCGTACTGCGTCCTATAGTAGTCATCAGTCAGCTGTCGAAGTGAGCTAAAAGCCACCCGATCAGTAGACATAAGCAGGCTTTCAGAAATATTGTGAAAGCTCATGCAAGATGGCTGAAAGCCTCTACAGGAATTGTCTTGAAGGCTAAGCCTCATGTATAGCCATCGTCAGCCATCGTCACGATGCTTTGCACGGTGGCTAGCTAGCCAGCTACCGACTGGGCTATTGGGAAATCAGCTATGTTCTAAGCGATCTGGCTAGGGCTACAACATTAACCATCAGTAGCTATGAACTTCCTATGAACTCATATTTCTACGAGCCTATTTCTGTTCTATTGGAAAAAAAGTTTGGTCAAGAAACGCTTTACCCTCAAGGTAGCTTGTCTGTTAGAGCGATTCCGTACGAAACCGTACCTTAAGAATTCTCCGAAACAGAACTACAATGTGAGCTGCCCAGAGACTCGCTTCCCCTTACTGATATCCCGTTACTCACACGTATCTAGACTTTCGGGAAATGGGTATCAGCACACAGGAAGAGATTGCCGATCAAGGAAAAATCATGTGTGTCTTCATCTCCGAGAATGGAGATAACCCTATGGCAACCTACATAGTAGATATTTTCACCTTACTGGGAAGCCGGCGTTGACATTACCTGCTCACCATTTCCCGGCGCCGGCTCTGTAACTCCAAATACACCAACAGGGCATTGATATCGGCTGGGTTGACGCCGCCGATGCGAGAGGCCTGCCCCACTGTTAGCGGTCTCACTTGGCATAGTTTTTCCCGAGCTTCCCGGGACAGGGTATCAATGGCCATGTAGTCCAGGTCATCGGGTAAAGGCCGCTGGGCATTGCGACTTACCTGCTCGATCTGGGCCTCTTGGCGCTGAATATAGCCGGAATACTTAATGTCGATTTCAGCCCCTTCCTGCTCTTCACGCGTTAGATCCGCCCGCCCGAGTCCATAGCGGAGTAGGGCGTCATAGTGGAATCCAGGCCGACGCAGTAAATCGGCCAGGGTAATAGAGCCCTTGATGCGCTGCCCCGTCTCCGCCACAATCTGCTCACCCACGGCATCATGGGCCTTAATGCGGGTGTCGCCCAGGCGAGCTTTCTCGGCGGCAATCTGGGCTTGCTTGTGCTGGAAGTGTTGCCAGCGGCGGTCATCGATCAGGCCCAAGTCCCGGCCCAGGGGGGTCAGTCGTTGATCGGCATTGTCAGAGCGCAACAACAAGCGGTATTCCGAGCGGGAGGTGAGCATGCGATAGGGTTCCCGCAGATCCTTAGTGCACAGATCATCGATCAGGGTGCCGATGTAGCTCTGCTCCCGCGGGAAGATCACCCTATCCTGGCCCCGCACGAAACGGACGGCATTGATCCCAGCGACTAGTCCCTGGGCGGCTGCCTCTTCGTAGCCGGTGGTGCCGTTGATCTGTCCGGCACAGAAGAGCCCTTCCACCCGTTTGGTCATCAAAGTCGGGAAGCACTGGGTGGCGGGCAAGTAGTCGTACTCCACCGCGTAGGCGGGCCGCAGCATGCTACAACGCTCCAAGCCAGGCAGGGTATGCAGCATGGCCAACTGCAGTTTCTCTGGCAGCCCGGTAGAAAAGCCCTGGACATAGATCTCAGGAGTGGTGCGGCCCTCCGGCTCTAGAAAGATCTGGTGGCTAGCCTTATCGGCAAAGCGGACGATCTTATCTTCGATGCTAGGGCAGTACCGCGGTCCCTTGGCCTCCACCCAACCGCCGTAGACGGGAGATAGGTGCAGATGATCGCGGATCAGCTGGTGGGTCTCTGCTGTGGTGCGAGTCAAATGGCAGGGTAGTTGGGGCCGCTCTTGCCAGACTTCGGAGTCAAAGCTGAACCAGCGTACCGCTTCATCCCCAGGTTGGGGGTCCAGGCGCTCGAAGTCAATGGAGCGCCGATCTACCCGGGCGGGGGTGCCGGTCTTGAGGCGGCCGGTCTCGAAGCCCAGCTGATTCAGAGTGTCGGTCAAGCCAGTGGCGGCAAACTCTCCAGCGCGACCGGCAGGCATAGACCGGTTGCCTACCCAGATCACACCGCCGAGGAAGGTGCCGGTGGTGATAATGACGGCCCGCGCCTGAAAGGCAACGCCGAAGTAGGTCTCGACCCCGAGCACCTCATCATTGTTGCCCAGTACCAGATCCGTCACCATGCCTTCGCGAAGCACCAGATTCTCTTGGCTCTCCACGATCTGTTTCATCACGGCGGCATACTCGCGCTTATCGGTCTGAGCTCGCAAGGCCCATACGGCCGGCCCCCGGGAACTGTTGAGGATGCGCTTCTGCAGATAGGTGCGATCGGCCATCTTGCCGATTTCGCCTCCCAAGGCATCTACTTCGTGGGTCAGTTGCGACTTGGCTGGTCCTCCCACGGCAGGATTACAGGGTTGCCAGGCAATCTTATCTAGGTTCAGGGTGGTCAGCAGGGTACGACAGCCCAGACGTGCCGCGGCCAAGGCTGCCTCACAGCCAGAATGTCCGGCCCCCACTACGACCACATCAAACTCATCTAAAAATTCGACTGCAGTGGAAGACACCATACCGATCCATCGTCACAAACGTCCTATGGTCAAATTCTAACGGCTTGCCTTGCTTGGCTTCAGTCACCACTAGATAACGGGGCAAGGACTTACCTTACCCCGTTCCAGGTCTATGATATTTAATCCTCGCCTAAGCAGGGGCTACGAAGAGGGTTAAGGCTCTTTTATCGAAGGATTGCACCTTACCAGCTTCACCCAAGTCATCAACTACCCGATTCAGTAAATCTGTCGCTCTGTCACGGTGCTGGTGCTCTCGCCCCCGCAACCGCACTAGGAACTTCACGGAGTTGCCTTTATCTAACCAATCTTGGGCCCGCTTAATTCGCAGCTCATAATCAGACTCGCCGACATTGGGCCGCAGCTTCACCTCTTTGACCGTGGGTTTAGAGGTCTGTTTCTGCCGTTTACTCTGCTGATACTGAAACTTGCCATAGTCCATGATGCGGGTCACTGGAGCCTCTTTGCTCTGGCCAACCATGACTAGGTCCAGTCCGACCGCTTCGGCCATTTTCAGAGCTTCGCGCGTCTCTGTTAACCCTTGGTTGTTCTGATCTTGATCAATCAGTAATACCTTGGGGGCTTTGATCTGCCGGTTAGTGAGCTGTTTCTTACCGATAGTTTTGTCCTCGTTAACTCAACAAAATAGCTCAATCGCTATCAGAAACTAAGCTAGTAGCTCGCGCTGTTTAAGACAATCTGCAGCTACTTTGCCAACCCTTACTTATTGATACCTTAGCGTATCTCTGTTGGCGTCTTCCAAAAGTATAGTGATGGCCATGATGAGTCAGCACATTCCTGTTAAATAACTTCTCATCGGCTCAGAGTACCGCCAAAACAAAGCTCCCCAGGGCAAGCCCTGAGGAGTTTTACGCTAGTCACCTAACAGTCAGCCTGGTCAACCAAAGCGACTGGAGGTTGACGCAATTAGGAAGGCGGCATAGGTGATGATATAGCCCACCGAGAAGTGAGCTAATCCCACCAAGCGGGCCTGCACGATGGAGAGGGCCACGGGCTTATCCTTCCAGCGCACTAGGTTGGCCAGGGGCGTGCGCTCGTGGGCCCACACCAGGGTCTCGATCAGCTCCTGCCAGTAGCCTCGCCAGGAGATCAAGAACATGAACCCGGTGGCCCAGACCAAGTGCCCCAGCAAGAACATCCAGGCCCAAACCGCTAGGTTATTCATGCCGTAGGGGTTGTAGCCGTTGATCAGCTGGGAGGAATTCAGCCACAGGTAATCCCGCAGCCAGCCCATCAGATAGGTGGATGATTCATTGAACTGGGCCACGTTGCCCTGCCAGATGGCCAGGTGCTTCCAGTGCCAATAGAAGGTGACCCAGCCAATGGTGTTCAACATCCAGAACACCGCCAGGTAGAAGGCATCCCATGCCGAGATGTCGCAGGTGCCGCCCCGACCCGGACCGTCACAGGGGAAGCTGTAGCCGAAGTCTTTCTTGTCCGGCATCAGCTTGGAGCCGCGAGCATCTAGGGCGCCCTTCACCAGAATTAGGGTGGTGGTGTGCAGCCCCAATGCGATCGCATGGTGCACCAAGAAGTCCCCCGGACCGATGGTCAGGAACAGGGAATTATCACCGCTGTTGATGGCATCTAGCCAGCCTGACAGCCAGACATTGCCATAGTTGGGCCAAGCGGTGCTGGCGATGCTACCAGGATTCGACAGCAGGGTGTCAAAGCCATAGAGCAGCTTCCCATGGGCCGCCTGAATCCACTGGGCAAACACTGGCTCCACCAGAATTTGCTTCTCAGGGGTACCGAAGGCCACCATGACGTCGTTGTGCACATACAGCCCCAGGGTGTGGAAGCCCAGGAACAGCGACACCCAGCTCAGGTGGGAGATGATCGCTTCCTTATGCTGCAACACCCGATCCAGCACATTATTGCTATTGGAAGCTGGATCGTAGTCGCGGATCAAGAAGATAGCCCCGTGGGCAAAGGCCCCCACCATGATGAAGCCAGCGATGTACTGGTGGTGGGTATACAGAGCGGCCTGGGTAGTGTAGCTCTTAGCCAGAAAGGCATAGGGGGGCAGCGAATACATGTGCTGCGCCACTAGAGAGGTAACTACCCCCAGAGCAGCCAGCGCCAAGGCCAACTGGAAGTGCAGGGAGTTATTCAAGGTGTCATAGAGACCCCTATGCCCTTCCCCCAGATCACCAGGGGTACCCTCGGGCGGATTATGAGCCCCCAAGATCTCCTTCATGTTGTGGCCAATGCCGAAGTTAGTTCGGTACATGTGGCCGGCAACGATGAACAACACGGCGATGGCCAGATGGTGGTGGGCCATATCCGTCAGCCAGAGAGATTCTGTCTGAGGATGGAAGCCCCCTAGGAAGGTGAGGATGGCAGAGCCAGCCCCATCCGCCGTGCCAAATACATGGCTAGCCGTATCCGGGTTTTGAGCATAGACACCCCAGTTCCCGGTGAAGAAGGGCGTGAGCCCAGCCGGGTGAGGTGGAGTGGACAGGAAGTTATCCCAGCCGACATGCTGTCCCCGGGATTCGGGAATGGCCACGTGAACCAAGTGCCCCGCCCAGGCCAGAGAGCTAACGCCGAACAGACCAGCCAAGTGGTGGTTCAGGCGGGACTCTGCGTTTTTGAACCAGGACAGGCTAGGACGAAACTTGGGTTGCAGGTGTAGCCAGCCAGCAAAGAGGAATACCGCTGACAGTAACAGCAAGAACACCGCACCACTATATAGTTCATTGTTGGTGCGCATGCCAATGGTGTACCACCAGTGGTAAACCCCAGAGAACGCGATGTTCACCGGGCTAGAGGCCCCCGCCTGGGAGAAGGCATCTACCGCTGGTTGACCGAAGTGAGGATCCCAAATCGCATGGGCGATGGGGCTAATGTTCAGTGGGTCTTTTACCCACTGCTCGAAGTTACCTTGCCAGGCGACGTGGAACAGGTTGCCAGAGGTCCACAGGAAAATGATTGCCAAGTGGCCAAAGTGGGAGGCAAAGATCTTTTGATAAAGATTCTCCTCCGTCATGCCATCGTGGCTTTCAAAGTCGTGGGCTGTGGCAATCCCGTACCAGATCCGACGTGTTGTCGGATCTTGAGCCAGATCCTGGCTAAATTTCGGGAATTTCGTTGCCATAGGTCTAAAAGATTCCTCCGCGCTCTTATCCAACTGCAATAATGCGAGCCAGGAAGAAAGCCCAAGTGGTGGCAATCCCTCCCAGAAGGAAGTGGGCCACACCCACAGCCCGACCCTGAACGATGCTCAGAGCTCGAGGCTGAATCGCAGGAGCCACCTTCAGCTTGTTATGAGCCCATACAATCGACTCAATCAACTCCTGCCAGTAGCCACGACCGCTGAACAAGAACATCAGGCTGAACGCCCAGACAAAGTGGGCACCCAGGAACAGCAGGCCATAGGCCGACAAAGCTGACCCGTAGGATCCAATCACCTGAGAGGCTTGCGCCCACAGGAAGTCACGCAGCCAACCGTTGATGGTGATCGCGCTCTGGGCAAAGTTCCCCGCCGTGATGTGGGATACCGACCCATCTGGCGACACCGAGCCCCACACATCCGACTGCATCTTCCAACTGAAGTGGAAAATCACAATCGAGAGGGAGTTGTACATCCAAAACAAACCCAGGAACACATGATCCCAACCAGAGACCTGGCAGGTACCGCCTCGGCCTGGTCCATCACAAGGGAAGCGGAAGCCCAACTCACCCTTATCTGGAATGAGACGAGAATTGCGGGCAAACAATACCCCTTTCAGCAGGATCAGCACCGTCACATGAATGGTGAAGGCGTGAATATGGTGCACCATAAAGTCAGCGGTGCCAAGGGTAATGGGCATCATGGCCACTTTTCCGGCTACAGCCACCGCATCGCCACCGAAGGCCGGGCTCACCCCAGCCAATGCAGTGGGTGCGGTGCTTCCTGCCGCTGCGGCATGCAGGTTCTGCACCCACTGCGCGAAGACTGGCTGCAGTTGAATGGCAGAGTCAGAGAACATGTCCTGGGGACGTCCCAGAGCCCGCATGGTGTCATTGTGAATGTACAGTCCAAAGCTATGGAAGCCCAGGAAGATACAGACCCAATTCAAGTGGGAAATGATGGCATCGCGAGAGCGAATCATCCGATCCAGCGCATTATCCAGGTTCACGCCCGGATCGTAATCCCGCACCATGAAGATGGCAGCGTGGGCACCGGCACCAACTACCAGAAAGCCACCAATCCACATGTGGTGGGTGAACAAGGATAGCTGGGTGGGATAATCCGTGGCGATATAGGGATAGGGCGGCATCGCATACATGTGATGCGCCACGATGATGGTCAGGGAACCCAAGAGGGCCAAATTAACGGCCAACTGAGCATGCCAGGAGGTGGTCAAGTTTTCATAGAGACCATCATGGCCCTTGCCGCCGAACAGCAGCGGATCCCCTTTGTGACCTTCTAGGATCTCCTTCATGCTGTGGCCAATCCCCCAGTTGGTGCGGTACATGTGGCCAGCCACGATGAACAGCACCGCCAAGGCTAGGTGATGATGAGCGGTATCGGATAACCACAGACCGCCGCTGACGGGATTGAGACCACCTTTGAAGGTCAGGAAGTCGGCGTAAACTCCCCAATTCAGGGTAAAGAAGGGCTTTAGGCCTTGAGCAAAGCTGGGATACAGCTCGGCCATCAAACTCTTATCGAGAATGAACTCATGGGGTAGGGGAATATTCTGCGGTGCTACGCCAGAGTCCAAGAGTTTGTTAATGGGCAGGGAGACGTGAATCTGGTGACCGGCCCACCCCAAGCAACCAAGACCCAGCAACCCTGCCAGGTGATGGTTCATCATCGATTCCACGTTCTGGAACCACTCCAGCTTGGGTGCCTTCTTGTGGTAATGAAACCAACCAGCAAATAACATCAGGCCGGCCATGACCAGAGCTCCAATGGCGGTGACATAGAGCTGGTAACTGTTGGTGATACCGGCTGCCCGCCAGAGTTGGAAGAAACCCGAGGTAATTTGAATTCCCTGGAAACCGCCGCCGACATCGGCGTTCAGGATCTCTTGGCCGAAAATAGGCCAAACCACCTGAGCGCTGGGCTGAATGCCAGTGGGATCGCCCATCCAGGCCTCGTAGTTTGAAAATCGAGCGCCATGGAAATACATGCCGCTCAGCCAGACAAAGACAATGGCCAAGTGGCCAAAGTGAGCACTGAAGATTTTACGCGAAATGTCTTCTAAGTCACTGGTATGACTATCGAAATCGTGAGCGTCGGCGTGGAGGTTCCAAATCCAAGTCGTAGACTTTGGACCTCGAGACAAGGTGCGGTCGAAATGACCAGGCTTAGCCCACTTCTCGAATGAAGTAGGCACCGGATCCATATCGACTGTCACCTTGACGTTCGCCTCCCGCTCGCGCGGGGTAGTTGTCATGGAGACTCTCCTCTCTCTAGACAAGATGCGAGCAAACAGATGGAACTCATCTATCGACTTGTTCCGATCATACCGTCGACATCACAGACTAATAGACTAGTGGGTATGAGCCGGAAGTTCGACAGGGATTACTCTTCAAGCATTATAGTCTCGTATTCTTCACAATCTTGACAAGCCTTTACAATATTTCAACTGCGCAAAGCCTCATCTCATAACGGTTTTGCGTTTAATCCACGCATAAAATCGAACTCTGGCATGGCTTTCATTAACAAAACTCAATAAACCAGGAAAGCTCAATTCAAGCAAAAATAAGATCTTCAACCTTTTGCTTAACAAAGCTTAAATAATTTGTTTACATTTTTGCTGCCGTTTTTGGCGGGCTTCCAAGCAAGAATATGGCTGGCCCCTGGGTTGAATAGGGGGCCCTCCTGAGCGGGCACTCCAGTAAATCCACATAGTGCCCTATGGTTATAGAGACGCCTTAAGGAAAGAGCATGCAAGGGGGCAGCATGTACGTGCTACGACAGATAGTTACTGGGTTTCTGATCGTGCTGTTAGGGATTGGCGTTTGGGGATGCAATGGTCAAGGGCCGGCCCTGAAGGGCCATCGCAATGCCACCAGCCAACTCATCAGTGAGCCCGGCGATACCCCCAATCAGCTGGCTGGTCGCCTCGCCGAGGTATCACCGCCCCAGACCATTCAGGCCCTCAAGGCCATCATCGATCGCTACCATCCCCAAGTCCGCATCCTCAGCCCTCGCCCTGACGAGGTGATTGAAGATACCACCGTAGCAGTACGCTTCCAAGTGCGAGATTTGCCCCTCTTCAAGCATCCTGACTGGCAATTAGGCCCCCATCTGCATGTCTTTCTAGACAACCAACCCTATCAAGCTGTCTACGATCCCTCAGAGCCTCTTGTCTTCTCCGATTTAAATCCCGGCACCCACACTATCAGGGTCTTTGCTTCCCGGCCCTGGCATGAAAGCTTCAAAAATCAGGGGGCCTATGCCCAGACAACGTTCCACCTATTTACGAAGACGTCTGAAAATGCCATCGACCCTGAACAACCGCTATTAACCTATAGCCGCCCCCAGGGCAGCTACGGCGCCGAGCCAATCATGCTGGATGCTTATCTGACCAATGTTCCCCTGCACTTGATTGCCCAAGAAGATAGTGAGGATGATATTCCGGATTGGCGCCTCCGCTGTACCATCAATAGTCAATCTTTCATCTTTGATCGCTGGCAGCCTATTTATCTCAAAGGTTTTCGGCCGGGACAGAACTGGGTGCAGCTAGAGTTGATCGACGACCAGGGCACCCCCATCGACAATACCTACAACAGTACGGTGCGACTGATTCAGTATGCCCCCGGGGGAGACGATACCCTGTCTCGCCTAGTGAGGGATGAGCTCACCGTCGCCGAAGTTGGCGGTATTGTTGACCCCGACTATGTTGCCCCTGCCCCTGAGACAGCTGAGCCTGAGGTGGAAGTAGAGGAAGCAGAGGAAGCAGAGGAAGCTGCAACAGAGGAAGCAGAAGAAGTAGAAGCAGGCCCCAAGCCGGCTGAGCCAGAGTCTCAACCAGATACCAAGGAACCTCCTGAACAGCAGCAGGTTGAGGATAGAGCACCAGAAACTGAAACCAAGGTGGATAGGGCTGCCGATACCGAGACATCCCCCAAGCCCCCCTCAGAGACAACACCTACCGAAGCGGTGACACCCTCAGAGGCCGAGCCGTCCTCCTCTCCAGCCTCTAAGGAGACATCCCCAGCCACTATTGAGCCAAAGCCAGACGACCAAGCACCTGCCCCGAGGAGCTCAGAGGATAATGTAACCAGCCCTAATCCCGATCAACAGTCCTCGGCGGATGAAGCAGCACCTGCCCCGGAGGAAACAGCTGGCCCAGAACCTAAGGCGTCGGTAGAAGATGTAGAGCCATCTCAGGGGCTACGGCGTCGCTGGCAGCAATGGCGGCAACGTCGTCAACCATCGCCAACCCATACCGAAGGTGATCGTCCGGAAGCGTCAACATCTCAGTCTGACTTAACCGTCCCCGAGCCCCCCGAGCCCTCCGAAGACCAAGCCGCGGCTAAGGCTGGCGGTAAAGAGGCGGCCGAGACTGAGCGTAGTGACCAGGACAAGTCTGAAGAGTCCTCCTCCGAGGATTCTGAAGCTGTCGATACCGAGCCAGCTCCCAGTCTGGAGCAACCTTTCATTTAAGGTTCTGACTTCAGGGAAGATCCTGTCTCTGCAGGAGTCTCTTGGGCCAAGGTATCCGATGTGGCCTGAGAATCAACCATCACGGGTTCGCGCTGATCGGCTGCTAGGGACTTTTCGGCAGGCCGCGACACATCAGGCTTGGCTTCTCGGACGCCTTGGGTAGCTACCGCTGCCACCAGCATAGAGCTGCCCCCTAGCACCACGGCTAACAGGCGGCTTTCTCCCAGCCAGTGCACCATCACCCATCCCAGCACCAAGGAGGCGAAGATCTCGGGCAAGACGATGAAGAAGTTAAAGATACCCATATAAATGCCACTTCTCTTTGGTGGCAACGCCCCTACTAACATGGCATAGGGCAGTGACAGCATACTGGCCCAGGCAATGCCGACCCCCACCATGGCCAACAATAGGGTGTAGCGATCGTGAATCCACATTAGGGATATCAACCCGATTCCTCCGCAGGTTAGGCAGAGGGCATGAGTCATACGCCGATTCAGAATGGCCGATACCCGTGGTAGCAAAAACGACACTCCAAAGCAGACGGCGTTGTAGGCAGCAATACAGAGTCCAGCCCATTCAATCCCTTCGGTATAGAGGGCCGAGGCCTCTTCCGTAGCTCCCAGCACATTATGAGCCACCGCGGGAGGGAAATACAGGAACATGCAGTACATGCCCAACCAGCTGAAGGCCTGCACCCAGGCCAATTGCCGCATGGTCAATGGCATTTGCTTCAGAGCTATTGTAATTTCCCGAAAGGTGGCCAAAATACCCAAGCGGCGTTCCTGCTGCCGTTGAAAGGCCTCCATATCCTTGGGAGGGCGCTCCTCCGTGGTCATGACCGTCCACAATACTGTGCTCAGGAACACGGCTGCCCCAATGTAAAAGGACAGCTTGACCGTCAGAGGAACTTTATGTTCTGCAGCGTCGGTGACGACTCCGAATAGATGGGTCAATATCCACGGCAGTGCTGCTGCCGTCACTGATCCCAGGCCAATGAAGAGGCTCTGCATGGCAAATCCCTTGGTTCGCTGATCGGAGGGCAGCAAATCCCCCACAAAGGCCCGAAAGGGTTCCATGCTGATATTGGCCGAAGTATCCAAGAGCCAGAGCAGGCCAGCAGCCATCCACAAGCTCGAGGAATTCGGCATCAGTACCAGGGCAAAGGAGCTGAGGATGGCCCCAGCTAAAAAGTAAGGACGGCGGCGTCCCAAAGGCCCCCAGGTGTTATCGCTGAGGTTACCGATAATGGGTTGAATGACTAAGCCAGTTAAGGGAGCGGCCAGCCAAAGGATCGGAATTTGGTGGGCATCAGCCCCGAGATGCTCGAAGATAGCGCTGGTGTTGGCCATTTGCAGCCCCCAGCCAAACTGAATGCCTAAGAAACCGAAGCTCATATTCCAGAGCTGCCAGAAGCCCATTCTTTTTTGACTCACACTTACCTCCACTCCAGTGAACTGTTACTCTTTGCAGCCACAGTTCCTGGTGGCGGGTAGTAATAGAGTAAAAACACCATGACAACTAGGAATGACAACAGTCCCCTACGGAATACATTCCCTCGGCAGATAGTGAGACCGGTTAGCCAATCCTCAACGGCATGTCACGTTGGCAACAGCACGGCACCGTTAGGAGCCTACGAATTGGGATTAACAGGTTATCGATGTCAATATAGGGGTTACCCACCCAGGGAAAGGACACGAGGCAACCTTGGCAGGGAACCTTTTACCAGCAGCCCTGGAGTCATCACCTTAACTCATTAGGAGTCAGTATTCAGACTCGGGGCCGGGCAGCTCAAGGACCTCCCTACCAGATTCCTGTGAGGCACTGTTTTTATCCTAACGTGTTTTATTCGAGCTTCCCTGTTATGGGGACTACTGCCAATGGTGCCTATTTAGCTGATTGCGAGGCTCGCAACTGGCCACAAGCGGCTGATTTCTCTAGACCGCGGGAATAGCGGACGCTTACGGCAATGTGGTGCTCTGCCAGGGTCTGAACAAATCGGCGAATATGCCGGTGGCTGGGGCGCTGATAATCAGCTTCATCAATGGGATTGTAGGGAATTAAGTTGACATGGCTTTGAAAGCCCCGCAGGTGTTCTGCTAACTCGATGGCATGGTTCACCCGATCATTGACACCTGCCAATAGGATGTATTCGAAACTGACCCGCCGCCCAGTTTGATTGACATACTCACGACAGTCATCCAGCAGGGCCTGGAAGGGATAATGGCGGGCACTGGGAATCAAGCGCTCCCGTAAGGATTGGTTCGACCCATGCAGGCTCACCGCCAAGGTGATTTGCAGTTGGTGCTGCGCTAGTTGTTGAATTCGCCCCGGCAAGCCAACGGTTGACAGGGTCATGGCGCGTTGACTAATTCCCACATCCTGATTGAGGCAGCGAATCGCTGCTACAACAGCGTCGACATTCAGGAGCGGTTCTCCCATGCCCATGAAGACGATATGGCTGACTCGCTGTTGAAAGTCTTCTTGTACCGTCAGAACTTGATCGACAATCTCATGGGTGGCCAGGTTACGCAGAAACCCGCCTTTGCCAGTGGCACAAAAGTCACAGGCCATGGGACACCCGATCTGCGATGACACACAGACTGTGAGTCTTTGGGCACTGGGAATACCAACGGTTTCGATGATGTGACCGTCGGCTAGGCGCAGTAGATATTTGACGGTGTCGTCTGGAGCGGTGACGCGATGATGCAACTGAGAGCGGCCAATGGGAATATCGGCCACCTGCTGCCGCCAGGCCTTGGGAAATACCGAGATATCGGCTAGGGAGCGGATGCCCTGGTGATAGATCCAGCGATGGAGTTGCCCGCCGCGATAGGCCGGTTGGCCTTGGGCAATAACCCAGTCAGTGAGCTGTCTTTGGGAAGCGCCTAACAGGGGCGTGAGGGATGTCGTCGGGGCGGAGGTAAGGGTGGCATCAGCCATGGCAGCAACGTCGAGGCAGGTGACTAGGGCGACACGACAACACACGAGGTGAACTCGAGATAGGGTCCTATCCTAACAATCTCTCAACGTGTAGTGTCGGCTAGCTCTGTATCAGGGTGAGGGGAGCCTCGAGTAGATCGGTAAGCCTAGTTGGCAGGCGTTAGCCTTGGTCTTGCCGATGGCGTCGCCGTCGACCTGGGGGCTCGTCATTTGGCGCTTCAGGCTGAGTGGGAGAATTCATCAAGTCCACTAGCCCTTCGGTGAGCATTTTGGGGTCCATGAAGACTACTTTGGAATTGTCGCTAGCGCTGAGTTTTTGGTTGGACTCAACATAGCTCTGGGCAATCAGGAAATTGAGGATCTCTTTGGAGTTGGGGCGCTCTTTCAGGGCATCAGACAGCATTTGGATGGATTTTACGGTGCCTTCGGCTCGAGTGATGTCAGCCTGTTGTTCTCCCTCAGCTTCTAGCACGGTGGCCCGCCGTTTCAGTTCTGCGGCCTGTTGCTGTTGCATCGATTCAATCACATCGGGCGGGGGTTCAATTTTTTGCACTTCTACTCGAGTTACCTTAACCCCCCAAGGTTCGGTGGCCTCGTCGAGTTGATCTAAGAGCGCCTTGTTCATGTCCTCTCGTAGGGAGAAGGTCTCTTCCAGCCGCATTTTACCGATCTCTGAGCGCACGGTGGTGATTACCAGCTCTCGAATGGCGGCTTCAATATCCTCTACGGCATAGTAGGTACGCTCTAGGTCTAGAATCTTCCAATAGACAACGGCGTCTACTTGCAGGGCAACGTTGTCTTTAGTGATGGCAGCCTGGGGCTGCACATCTAGAATGCGCTCTCGAATGCTGTCTATCAGGACGACTGCATCTAGCATTGGGATGATAAAGTTGAGGCCTGGCTTCAGTTTGCCTCGATAGCGACCCAATCGCTCCACTAGGCCTTCATTGCCTTGATTAATGATGCGCACAGACCCAACGGTATAGGCGACAATCAGGAAGGCCAGAGCGGCAAAGATTGATGGGGACCCCATGGTGGGTACGCTCCTGGTGCTGATAACGTGATATCGACAAGTCTAAAGCCTTCTTACCGATTCAGCGGCAAATTGGCCCTCAGGTGCTGGGCAGTTGTAGTGAGGACATCACCATGGCAATGAGGGCGATGATCCCGGCGATAATCATCAGGCCAGCCGGCATGAATTTGCGGGTCTTGCGCAGGCGATCGATGAAAACGATGATGAGGACCAGGGTAACGATTAGGGCAAGCCACTGCCCCAGGAGATTCCCGCCGGCCCAAAGCACTCCGCCGAGGATGAGCAAGGCGCCGCTGATGAGGCCAGAGATGAGGGAGGGACGGCTGCGTACCTTGACGTAGCCCATGATGCCTCCCAGGATGGCAAGGATGCCGTATGCGATCGCAACCGCTGTGCCGAGTGTCATCGATCCCCTATGGTGCTAACAGGTCGCCTCCTATCCTGCCAGGTTTACGGATTATCCGGCCTTACCCTCAGGCAATCGTTACATTCCCCTATCCATGAGTGGACTTGCCCCCACCGTCATCGCCGACATCCAGCATTATCGACAGCAGGCCCGCTCTCTGCTGTTGTACTATGCCGTCTGGGAAACTCCCCCTGGCCAGGCATTTCTGCAACTCCTCGATGCCCTCTACGCCAGCGACAGTGATAGTTGCCTCCAAGCCTACGGCAACTGGTTTGCTGCCCTGGCCAAACCAGGCGAGAGCTGGTGCAGTCATCTACTGCAGCGCATTCTAGAGGCCGATAATCCCTTCAGCCACTGGAGTCAGCAGACAGACTTAGCCCATCTCCCCACTCCCTTGGTACAAGCTGCCCGGCACGATCTGCAGCGGCTGCAGAGCCTATATGGGTTTCCGGAACAGACTCTAGCCCACTGGGTCCAAACCCTGTGTCAATTACCCGAGCCCCCTGTGGTTTGGCAACTGCCAGAGCCAGCTCCATCCCTGAAACTCTTTCACCTGACCAATTGGAGCGACGGCCTCGACGAACTGGTTGCCCACTACCGTCACCACGGCACTGGGCTATTTGCCCGCTACCGGGCCCTGCGCTGGCAGAAGGGGCAGCTGCTAGGCATCGCCCATGCTGATCCCATTCGCCTAGACCAACTGGCCGCCTACGACTATCCCCGCCAGATCCTGATTCGCAATACCGAATTCTTGTTGGCTGGCCATCGCGCCCTTCATGTGCTGCTCTATGGCAGTCGGGGCAGTGGCAAGTCTTCCCTGGTCAAAGCCCTATTGAACCAGTATCATCCCCAGGGGCTGCGACTGGTGGAAGTCGCCAAGGCTGACCTACAGGATCTGCCCCAGATCGTGGAGCAGCTGCGGCTAGTCCCCTTGAAATTTATCCTCTTCGTCGATGATCTCTCCTTCGAAGAGGACGACGACGCCTTCAAAGCGTTGAAAGTAGTCTTAGAAGGCAGCCTCACCGCCCGCCCCGACAACGTGGTGGTCTATGCTACCTCCAACCGCCGTCACTTGGTGCGGGAATTCTTCAGCGAACGGCCCCGTCCTCGCGATCAGGACGAAGTGCAGGCCTGGGACACCCTGCAGGAGAAACTCTCCTTCAGCGATCGCTTCGGCCTCACCCTCACCTTCGAAGCCGCCGACCAACCCACCTATCTCACCATCGTCAAGCACTTGGCCAGCCAGGCGGGGATTCAGTTAGCCGACGCCGACCTGGAACGTCAGGCGTTGCAATGGGCCACTCGCCACAATGGTCGCTCCGGCCGTACCGCCGGCCAGTTTATTGACTTTCTGCAGGCGGACTTAGCGCTAGGAGAGGGAGACAGTGATTAGGAATGTTGTGGAACGATACATCTAACCCCTGCATTTGCTCCAGTACGCCGAGCAGCGGGAGTGGAGACGGTTGGTGGCGATACCGGAGTCAGGGATTTTGATTGCCCTGGAGCAGGGAGAGGTATTTAGCTATCTGCTGCAGTACCGGCAGTTAGGGTAAGTCTCAATGGCTAGGGACTACTGAAGTTCTTGGCCTTTGTTGGGGTTCAGGCTGTGACTATGTATTGAAGAGAGGTTAATTGAAGAGAGGTTAGGTATGCTAGGGGCAGGCTTACCTAGAGACGACAACCATGACGTTGCAAGAGTTAATACAAGAGGCTCAACGCTTGAGTTGGCAAGAGCAGTTTCATCTAGCGACTCGTTTGTTGCAATGGGTTGAGGCTAAGATGCCAGTCCAATTTGAAAGTCAATCTACAAAACAACGTCAGCCAGATTTACATCCTGGGGCGTTTGTTGTCGCAGATGATTTTAATGAACCTTTGCCTGATAGCTTCTGGCTAGGTGAAGGATGAAGCTTTTGTTGGATACTCACACGTTTATCTGGTGGGACAGCCAATCGAGCCAGATTCCTGAGGGCACGTTGGACTTATTGAAAAGCCCTGATAATGAGCTTTTACTCAGCTTGGTGAGCGTTTGGGAGATTCAGATTAAGGCACATTTAGGCAAACTTGAGTTGAAAGCGCCTTTGCTGGATATCGTTCAACGGCAGGAAAGCCAGAACGGTGTTGTGATTCTTCCTATCGCCCTTGCCCATATTATTGAGCTTGACCAGTTGCCCTGGCATCACAAAGACCCGTTTGATCGGTTGCTCATCGCCCAGAGTCGGGTCGAGGCAGCAACGCTAGTGTCTAAAGACCCAGCTTTTAACCACTATGACTGCCAAATGATTTGGTAGCAGTGCCCGATATGAGAGCGATCGCTGCTTATCCGGATGATAGGCCTTATCCCAGCTACCTGATGTTTGACATGGTGAATCAGCGCCCGATTCATGTGGTGGCAGCAAAGGATAATGAAACTCAGACGGTTTATGTCGTGACTGCCCATGAGCCTGATGCAAATCTCTGGCAACCTGACTTCAAAACTCGGAAAAGACCATGATGTGTGTCATTTGTAAGCAAGGGCAAACCCAGGCTGGCTGGGTGACGGTCACGCTGGAGCGTGAGGGGGCGATTGTGGTGTTTAAGCGGGTGCCTGCTGAGATTTGTGAAAACTGTGGTGAATATTACCTCAGCGACGAGGTGACCGGGGAATTGCTAGAGCGGGCGGAAGAGGTGATGGCCTAGAGGCCGGTCTTTGACCAACGCTAGTGGTGCTGAGGTTGAGATTCGTCGCTATCAGCTTGAAGCCATTGCTCTGCCTGGAAGAAATTGAGCGCGATTCCCGAGTCGGGGATGTTGATGACGCCTGAGTAGGGGGAGGTGTTCAGCTTGTTAAGGCGCGATCGACAGGTGGATTGACCGTAGCACAGTCAAACTCTAGAAAGTTCAGCAAAAGTGGGACGAACTTAATCCTTAATGTCTGTTTCGCTTTTGCTGATAGACCTTTGATTTTCCGAAATTTTCTCTTGCTGAACTGATGAGCTGGTTAAGATAGCGGTAAGCCATTCCTGATTCTGATGGAGCATGACGCAAAGTCCTGGAAATCAACCTAGCTGGTGGGATCCTGTCCAAAAACTCTTGGACAAAAAGTATGTTGATTGGGGGGTTCCCAGTGTTTTTATCGCCATTGCAGTTAGTTATGCTAAGCCTCCTAATCCAGACTGGCGATCATTTGGTATTTTTCTGGGAATCGCAGCAGGAGCTTGGCTATTACTTCGGATTGGCAGCAGGCTACTGCCCTACTTCGATAAGCTACTGGACTGGATATTACGCAAGCTAGAGGAAGGCTGTGCTGAACTCACTGATCGCACTGAAGGCATTTATTACAGATACTTGAAAGCCGATTGCGAAGACTACGAAGGGCGAGGGTTCAATGCAGGAGGACTCAGCCTAGAAGCCGTCTATGTCCCCCTGAAGCTTTCGGAAAACGCGGCCAGAAATGTCTCTCAAGACATTGTCAGACAGCAGCGACGGGCATTTGACCCACAAGCCTTTCAAAGAATTGGCAAATTGATTTCGACCATTGGCAGCCCGAAAAGCCGTTGCTGACATCTGGTGATTTTGGGCGCTCCGGGTTCAGGCAAATCGACCTTGATGCGTCACATCACATTAATGTACGCCATTCGCAAACGGCGGCGACTACATCCACGAGTCCCAAAACTGCATCCGGTCTTATTGCGCCTACGAGAAATCTACGAACTCATTCTGGAACATCCTGAGCCATCCTTAGCTGACCTGACGAAGCAGTTCTTTCAAGGAAAATCTGGTGACCTGAAAGCCAAACTAGAGGAGAGTCCTCGATGGTTTGAGAAGCGGCTGCGCCGCGGTCGTTGCCTGGTAATGTTAGACGGCTTAGATGAAATTGCCGATGATAGCCAACGGCAAGCAGTCAGTCGGTGGGTAGATCGGCAACTCAAAGACTACTACGAGACGCCATTCATTCTGACATCTCGACCGGATGCGTATAAAAAAGCGCCTCTCTATGAAAATGCCATTGAGCTTGAGGTACAGCCGTTCTCGACCAAGGAACGCAATACCTTTATCCACAATTGGTGCTTCAACTGGCGCAAGAACACAACCGAGGGCAGAGTCAACACCGAGAAAGCTAGACAGCGGGCAGAAGGCTTGATCTATCAAATTGAGTCGTCTCCAACATTGCGACTCATGGCCACCAACCCATTGCTGTTGTCTTTGATGGCCCGCACCCATGTCGACAAGGGCAAACTGGCCAGCAAGCGAGTGGATCTCTACGGCGAGGTTTGCCAAGTGCTGCTAGAAGGACGACAACGCTACCGCAAGACAACGGAAGCGGTATTATCCGCCAGTCGTAAGCAGGGAATTTTGCAGCGCTTGGCCCTGGAGATGACCAAGGCCGGAATGCTCCAGTTCACCTTAGACAACAAACCCGCGAAAGAAGGGACGTATACTCAAGCAAAGGCCCTACTCCAAGCAGAACTCAGCCGCGTTCCTAGGCATGCGCCGACGCCAGAGGAATTTATCGGTAAAGATGAAGTTGGCGTGCGGGAACTGCTGAGCGATCGCCAGCAAGAAGGACTGTACGAATTTGCCCACCGCACCTTTCAGGAATATTTAACCGCCGCCGAACTGAAACGAACCGGACGGATCGACTGCTTGCTAAACGCCTTTGCGGTGGGTGAGCAAGCGTTGGCATGGTGGCGCGAAACCATTCGCTTTTATGCGGCTCAGGCAGATGCCACAGCCATTATTGAAGCGGCTTTGAAGGAAGAGCATCGTTCAGTTGCGGCTCTGGCCTTAGCCTATGAATGCCTGAACGATACGGAAAACCTCGATCCGGCAACTCAGCAAAAACTAGAACAAGAACTGGACCGGGGGTTACATTCCAGCGATTTAGAAGAATTTCGTCTGGCCGCCAGAGTTCTGCTGTCGGTGCGCTTGAACCGCCTGAATACCGACATGCGAGAGCCGCAGACGATAACCGATGAAATCCCAGAGATAGAAGATTCCGAATACGTTACCTGGGCTGAATATCAGTTTGTGCAGGATCAAATATTGTTGCGAGAGATGGCAGAGTCCGAACGTTCCATGCCTTCGCCCAATCGCAAAGCCATCCCCGATGCTAAGCAGCCGGTGACAGGCATTGATATTTGGGATGCCTACCAATTTTGTGGTTGGCTCAGCCAAATGACTCAGAAGCAGTTTGGAGAAACAGCGCAGTATCGACCGCAGCAACCATTCGACGGCAGGATTCAGTTAGTTAGGTTTCGCGTGCCTGAACAGTATCAACCACTGGCCTACTATCTATCGACCGGACAATGGCAAAGGGCCGATCAGGAAACCATTAAGGTGATGCTTAAAGTCGCCGGCAAGAAAGATCAGGGCTATTTAAGCGTTGATGACATTAAACACTTCCCAGGTGTAGACTTGCGGCTGATCGATTTTTTATGGGTCACTTATAGCAATGGACACTTTGGCTTTAGTGTGCAAGAGCAAATCTGGCTAGAGGTAGGTGGTAAGCTAGATTTTGGCAGAGACAAACAAGCCGCCAGCGCGGCCTTCAAAAAAATGAGCGATCGCAACGGCTGGCGGGTAAACGGAAACTATATCTCCTACAGCCAAGTAACTTTCGACACTTCTTCTGCCCCGGTGGGACACCTCCCTGGTGTGGTGGTTGTTTGCGGTGATGTCTCGGGGGGGGGTGGGGGCTGTGTGGATTGTGCTGGGGTTTTGGGGTCGTTGGACGATACGTGCTGGGGCATGGTATTTCTCTTCTCTCGCATCCAGACTTGTAAAGTCTAATTCATAGGCACTTCAGACATTCCTAAACTTTTATTGCCAGGTGCCGATCTGCGAGAACATGAGGGTTCCAGCGTTTTCTTACCTGGCACCGAGGTTGTTATCAATTTCTACGTACTGTTGTCAAATTGCATACCTGAAATCTCCGGATTCAGGGCATTGACCAAACCACCTACAAACGAATTGCGTTGATTAACCCGACAGACCCTGTAGGGGCAAACGGCCGTTTGCCCTACCACAGACAGACGATCCACAAACAGATAACCCACGATTGGGCATCCACACCGAAAAATCGTAGGGGCGTACGCCGTACGCCCTCCAAACATTACGTCTATGACATTTGCCAGCATCTTTCCTAGCCACAAGATCCGCAACGGATCGATCTGGGAATCCTAACCTTATTCCCATGCGTCAATTCCCGTGCCATACAACCCCGACAAACACCACCGTCGGTCTATTCGTCTCAAGGGATACAACTATTCATCCGCTGGGGCTTATTTCATCACCCTCTGCACCTTTCAGCGTCAGTGCCTATTTGGACGAATCATCGACGGCGCAATGCAATTGAATGAATGCGGCCAGATCATCGCCGAAGAATGGCTGCAATCCAGCAGCATCCGGCAGGAAATTGATTTCGATCAATGGGTGATTATGCCCAACCACCTGCATGGCATTGTGTTGATTAACCCGACACATCTGGTAGGGGTGCACGGCCGGATCGTAGGGGCAAACGGCCGTTTGCCCCTACAGCGAACGGGGCATTCGCAGCGCGTTGTTCCCCCGATGAAACCCCGTTCGCTGTCATCATTCATTGCCGGATTTAAATCTGCCACGACCAAACGCATCAATACTGCCCGCAATTCACCAAGAACCCCAGTCTGGCAGCGCAATTATTATGACCACATCATCCGCAGTGAAGAGTCCCTCCAAAGAATTCAGCAATATATCCAAAACAATCCTGCTACCTGGCAAAATGACCAGCTAAATCCGTCTAATCCATCAAAGTTTTAGCTGCCAAGATGCTTAATTGACAACTCCATCATGTCTATCAGATGCTGAGCCAGCACAGTCCGATGACAGCATTCCGGGTTTGCTTCCATACACACCAAAACACTCGGTTCAGACTTCAGTAACGACATTGCCCTGTGCAAGTCATCCCAGCGGTCCGACAGACCACACCGATATTCCTTAAACAGAGCCACATAGCTGTCCGTTGAGGACAAATTTGCTCTCGCTGAACCCGGAATCCCTAACCCCGGCAAATGCTGGTAATCAATATCCAGCGCATTGCATAACCGCTTGAGAGTGCTCTTATGAAAACCATAGCGACGGGAAATCGGATTGTAGCGAACGTCAATTAACCTGCGAATACCCGATCGCATCAGCAGATTCAAAAACTCATCAACGGTTTTGCCTTCGTAGCCAGCGGTATAAATCGCCTGATCAGCCACAGGGCGCTGTTCTCGGCGTTGCCTCGGCAAATCACTGTTCACCGTAAACCAGGGATAGTTGGCATAGACCGTATCGATCAAGGCTGAGCCAGAAAAATTGCCGTACTGCTGGGTGACAGCCGTAATGTCTTGAGCGATCGTCTTGGGTAGCTTAACTTCCTGCTCTTTGCCCAGAGTCGTCAACTGCCAAAGCCTATCGGCAGCCTTCTCCATAAAGCCATTGCGAACCAACGTATCCGTTTCACGGTTCAGGGTGAATGAGTAGGGTCCATAACGATAGGGGATGAACTGATAGAAAGTCTTGCCGCCATGAGATTGCGTTTCCTGCCCCAGCAGAAATGCCCACTTCATCAACTGTAGGGGAATGGCACTGACATAAGAGAGCAGAAAAGGCTTCAAGCGCTTGATCTGTAAGAATCGAAGTGTTGAAGCCCATAACTATGCCTCTATGATGCCGAATCGTGCCGAAGTCCTCAAGGAGAAATACCAGAACAGTATCGCTCTCCCGTTTGCTGAGGTGCTGCCGGAAGCTGAGATTCAGTCAGTGCTGAACGAGCAAGGAATCCGGTATCGCCGAGTGTTATACACGCCCATGGTGGTGCTCTGGAGTTGGCTCTCCCAAGTGCTCGATGTCGATGGTAGTCTCAGTCATGCCGTCAAGCGGGTGACGACCTGGATGAGCTTGTCGGGATTGACGGTGCCGTCAGCCGATACCGGGGGCTACAGTAAAGCGCGAAAACGTCTTCCCGAGTCAATTTTCCCGCCTTTGTTACAGCGGGTAGCGAGGGCCTTGCGACAGAAGGTGCCGCCCGCTCAACGGTGGTGTGGTCGTCCGGTCAAGGCCTTTGATGCGACGACCGTCTTGATGAGTGATACCGCAGCCAATCAAGCGGCGTATCCCCAACACAGCAATCAAAAAGCCGGCTGTGGCTTTCCCATTCTCAAGCTGCAGGTGTGGTTTTGTGTGACGACCGGCGCGGTCCTGGAGGTGGCGATGGCCCCCTTTCGGGTGAGTGAATGGCGCTTGGCCCGCCAACTCTATCGGAAGCTGCGCCCGGAGGATGTGGTGGTGGCCGATTCAGCCTATGGCACCTATGTGGATCTGGCCTGGGTCGCCTTGACGGGAGCCGATGCCGTCTTTCGCAAGCATCATCAGCGCCGCTGTGATTTCAGGCGAGGCAAAAAATTAGGCATTGGCGACCACATCGTCCGTTGGCAGCGCCCGAAACAATACCCCAAGGCCCTCTCATCTGGGGAGCTTGGGGCCTTGCCCGAGTCGATTGAGGTGCGGGAAGTCTATCTCTCGATTCAGGTGCCTGGGTTTCGCCCCACCAACGTAGTGGTGGTGACCACGCTGAGAGACCCTAAACGCTATCCCAAAGCCAAATTGGCCGAACTCTATCACCGCCGTTGGCAGGCTAGCGAAGTCAATCTCAGGCATCTCAAGACCACCTTAGCCATGGAGATGATTGCGGCCAAAACGCCGGCCATGGTAACCAAAAGTATTTGGCTGCATTTGGTGAGCTACAATCTGCTGCGGACGCTGATGTGGGATGCCACAGCCCACTCTGAGGTCGGCGCTTTACGGGTCTCCCTGCAGGGCACTCGGCAACAATTCAATCACTTCCGAGCCGAGTTCCTGCATCTGGCTCCATCCAAGCGAGGGCAGGGGTACCAAGCCTTGTTAAGCGCTGTGCGAGAGCTGATAATTCCCCCTCGACCGAACCGCTCAGAACCTCGAGTCGTCAAACGTCGTCCTAAACCTTTTCCAAGAATGCAAGAACCCCGCTCGGTCCTGAAAGCTAAGCTGGTCGCTTGATAGGGCTTACGTCAGTGCCATTCGGTTATAGATAACTACTGGCCTGGCGGCTAAACATCAGGTGATATTGTCCCTGTAGTGCCATGAGCTGCTCGTGGCTACCCTGTTCGATGATCTGCCCGTGCTCTAAGACGATGATGCGATCGCAGTGATCAACCTGATGAGAGCAGCGATCGCTATGATTGGAGAACAGCGACTGTCAGACAACTCAGTTATTAGAATCACCTTCGCATTGCCACCCAACTCGCCAATAACTATCAACTTTCAGAACAGTACTTTATGCAAATCACCATTCAAATCCCAGATGACCTCCAACAAAAGCTCACCCAGCGAGCCAGCCAGCTCAACATTCCCTTAGAAACCCTGATTTTGGAGTCCCTCGCCGACCTCGTTGAGCCATCAGATCCTGACGACACTCCCAAAGCAGTCGTGCTTGAGAGTCTGCGAGTGTCCCTAGAGGATGTCAAAGCAGGCAGAGTTTACCCCATCGAAGACCTCTGGAACGGCATTGATGAGTGAACCGCCTGCCGTCCAAATTCAGTTTTCCGCTGAATTCAAAACTCAGCTTCGCAGTCTGGCAAAGCGCTATCGTCAGATTCGTAGCGATCTCCAATCCCTAATCACTCGCCTGCAAGCCGGAGAGTTTCTAGGTGATCAGATACCGGGCACTGGATTTACAGTCTTCAAAGTCCGCGTCAAAAACAGCGACATCCGCAAAGGCAAGCGAGTGGGCTACCGGGTGATTTATCAGGTGATTGAGCCAACCTCAGTGCTGCTGCTACTGATTTACGCCAAATCAGATCGAACGGATGTGACAGCAGCAGAAATCCAGGCCGTCATCAAAGAATATCAGTGAACAGAAACTGTCATAAATCACTGTCTGCAACATCAACTGCTGCCCCTGTGGGCAATCGCTGGTAAGCAAAACCTTCAGGGCATGGGTCCGTCAGTCGAGCCAGATCTTGCTGGCGATCGCCCCCTGACCCCCCGGCGGGAACGCGATTGAGTCATGGGAGCAAACGCTCTGATTAAAGTAGTAAGTGCTCAGCACACAGCAATGCCATGAAAATCAGCAGCCATACGAACACTTCTCTATTCATTCTCACCGAAACGAGCCTGTAAACACTCGGTAAACAGCTGCACCTTAGCAGAGAGATGGCGGTTGACCGGGTAAATCACAGACATGGCGATGGCTGGGGCGGTGTAATCCGTCAACAGGGGGTGTAAGGTGCCGTGTTGCAGATCATCACCGACGATAAAGGTGGGGAGTAGGGCAATGCCTAGTCCCTGCAGGGCCGCTTGCCGCAAGACTTCACCGTTATTGCAGCACAACGCCCCATTTACAGTCACTGCGTGTCGGCCGTCAGGTCCCTCCAGGATCCACTGGTTGCCGGTGGCCAGATAGCCGTAGTGGAGGCAGGAATGCTGGGATAAGTCTTGGGCATGTTGGGGCCAGCCCTTCTTATTTAAATAGTTAGGGGTGGCGCAGAGGACCCGCTGCACTGGCATCAACTCATGCACAATCAGGCTGGGGCTGGTGGGGGGCTGGGCGATGCGTATCGTAATGTCGAAGCCCTCTTCAATGGGGTCGATGAACCGATCACTGAGGGCCAGTTCCACTTGGAGGTCTGGGTAGGAAGCTAGAAATTCAGCCAGGGCCGGGGCCAGATGGCGAGTGCCGAAGGACATGGGGGCATTGATGCGGAGACTGCCGCGCACCTCGGTCTGCATTTGGGTGGCGGCCAGTTCTGCCTCCTGCAGGTCCTCCAAAATCGCCACGCAGCGCTCGTAGAACGACAGGCCCGTTGCCGTTGGGGTGACCTGGCGGGTGGTGCGATGCAGCAACTGCACCCCCAGGTGGTCTTCCAGGTTAATCACCAGT
Source organism: Halomicronema hongdechloris C2206 (assembly GCF_002075285.3). Taxonomy (GTDB): domain Bacteria; phylum Cyanobacteriota; class Cyanobacteriia; order Phormidesmidales; family Phormidesmidaceae; genus Halomicronema_B; species Halomicronema_B hongdechloris. The sequence goes on from NZ_CP021983.2 coordinate 5,384,182, forward strand.
TTGTTCACGGCGGAGCGGGACAGGCCCATCTCTCGGGCGGCGGCGGCAAAGCCTCCGGCGATGACTACCTGAGTAAAGGCGCGTATGCTCTCAAATTTATCCATGGTTATTGTTGATAAATTGGCGACAGATTGTAGATAAAATTGCCAATTGTCTTTTTATTGGATTCAATTCATAATACAGCTAACGGCAATCAGCCCTGATTCAGTCCAGAGCAAGCTGGTTCTCTAGTACTTAATAAGGAGTCACTTGCGATCGCACCCTTTGCCCTTTGCTGGGCGATTGCCAACCAGATCGTTTTTTCAGCCATCGTTTCTATCACTGCTTTGCGCCGACGAGGAGGTGCCCCATGATCACGATTCGCCCAGCCAATCAGCGTGGCGCCGCCAACTTTGGCTGGCTCGATAGCCGCCACACCTTTTCCTTTGGCAACTACTACGATCCCAATCACATGGGATTTGCCAGCCTGCGGGTAATCAACGAAGACAAGATCCAGCCATCCCAGGGATTTGGCACCCATGGCCATCGCGATATGGAGATCATTACCTACGTACTCGAGGGCGCCCTAGCCCACAAAGACAGCATTGGTAACGGATCTGCCATTACCCCCGGAGATGTGCAGCGCATGTCTGCCGGTACTGGCATTCGCCACAGTGAGTTTAATCACTCTGCCACCGACCCGGTGCATCTGCTGCAGATCTGGATTCTGCCGGAGCAAACTGGTCTGGAGCCCAGCTACGAACAGATTCGTATCCCCACGGAAGATAAACGTGGTCAGCTACGGTTGATCGGCTCTCGCCAGGGCCGGGAGGGCTCGATTACCATTCACCAAGATGTGGATCTCTACGCGGCAGTACTCAGTCAAGCCGATGCCGTCGAGTATGAGTTGTCCCCCAATCGGGCCGCCTGGCTGCAGGTGGCTCGCGGAGCGGTTCAGCTCAATGGTGAGTCGCTCACCGCCGGAGACGGGGCCGCCATCGTTGATGAAACGTCCCTAGTCATTGCTAGCCAAGCCGAGGATACCGAAGTGGTGTTGTTCGATATGGCAGTTTGAGGCAAGGGGGCTATCTGGGCCCCCTGCAAACCACCGTTGGCCATTGTTTCGTGGATGTCAATTAAATCCATACTGACGCCCCCTACTGTGATGGCAGCCATAGCCAACTCTGAGTCGGCCGTCATCAAATCAAGAGTTAGGAGCTGCAATCTCCTAGCAATTGTCAGTTCCTAGTGCCTGCCGAAAACCCAGTAAAGACCTATTGCCATGACTACTCCAAAACTGCTGGCCTTTGCCGGCAGCCTCCGCCGGGACTCATTCAACAAGAAGCTGGTCAAAATTGCCGCCGCGGGGGCCGAAGCTGCCGGCGCCAAGGTCACCTATGTTGATCTGAAAGACTATCCCATGCCCATCTACGACCAGGATTGGTTCGATCAGCATGGGTTTCCCGAGAGTGTGCTGCAGCTCAAGGGCCTGATGAAGGACCACCACGGCTTCTTGATTGCCTCGCCGGAGTACAACAGCTCTATTTCTGGGGCATTGAAGAACATGATCGACTGGACCTCTCGCCCTGAGGAAGGAGAGGCGCCTTTGTCTCTGACTTGCTTCAAGGGCAAAACCGCCGCTATCATGGCCACCTCTCCGGGGGGATTAGGCGGCCTGCGCGGTCTTAACCATGTGCGCTCGATTCTGGAGAACATCGGGGTGTTGGTGATTCCCGACCAAAAGGCCATCCCAGGAGCCTATCAGGCCTTTGATGAGGCCGGCAATCTGGTAGATGAGAAAACCCATGATGCGATCGCATCTATTGCCGCCAAACTGGCCGACGTCACTGCCAAGTTGCAGACTGCTTAAGAGGCCCGCTGCGCTAACCAATCCGTAAAGCCTGCCACCACTTGCTGCACGGCCGCAAACCCAGCAGGCACCTGCCGAGCCAAGGCCAGGGCTCGATGGCGAAGCGGCGATAGGCATCTAACTCCAACAGCAGGGATACTATACGTGATGCCGAAGATCCTGATCACATATCAGTTTGGGAAAAACCTCATGATGCAGCGGATTCTGCATCGTCTTGATGGTGAGAGACATGCTCCAAAATCCTTTCGCCTAAGGCTTTATGCCTGGGGTGGTCAACCAGTCCGGTATCCAGCAGCACGACCCCAAACAGGATCGCCCATCCCTTGGCCTTGAGCAGCATGGCTTCCGAAATCTCGCCATAGGCAGCCAGAGCTTGAAGGCGTGCATTGTGGTCAGCAAAGAGCATCCAGATAGACGCTAAATCCGTTGCCACATCGCCAGCTGTGATGTCGCCCCAGTCGATAATGCCGGTAATGACTCCGTTCTCAACCAACACATTGCGGGGATGCAAATCCCCATGCAGCCACCAGGATTGAAAATCAGCAGGTGCGTGCAAAGCAGCCTGCCAGATATGCCTGATCTTTTCGGTAATGAGGTTGGTCTTGGCCTCCAGTCGCTGCATGCGCTCTTCTGTTGACTCTGCCCGCTGGCTCAGTGGCACTCCCCTCACCGGATTATGGGGCGCATTAGCTGGAGCCGGCTGATGCAGTGCTTTGAGAAATGAGCCAAACCGTTGCGCTTGGTTTGCATCGGGTGGCGCTTGATCTGCCGCTCGACCAGGCAACCACGGCAGTATGCTCCATCGCCAGGGATAGCCGTGGCCAGGCAACCCGATTCTCAGTGGAATTGGAACCGCAATCGGCAGTTGATTCGCCAACACCGGCAGCCAGGTTTGTTCATGTTCGATGAGCGGAGCGGCAACGTTTCGGCGAGGCAGTCTGACACAAAACTGGTCACCCAGACGAAACATCGCATTATCCCACCCAACATCTACAGGTTGAACTGGCAGATGCGCTAAATCAGGATGCTGGTCTGCTAGCAACCTGTGGACGAGGGTTGCATCAATTTCCAGTTCTGATGCTGGTGTCCCTGCCAAGGCTAACGTTTGATGTGCTTGCATACCTGCCTTACCACTCGGTGTTCCTGGGTTAGCTCTCGTCAATTCCATCACGTTTGTGGTGTGCTGTCATGCCGCAGGTGAGCGACGTAATACGGAGAGCAACCAGAATGGTTTCTGAGGTTGGTCGAGGATAGAGACTGAGATTAGACAACAGCGCAATCAGAAGAATCGAGAGGCCGACCCCTATCCACCCCAAAGGCTTCACATCCGTTGGCGTAGGCTGAAGCTGATTCATAATCACGTCCTTTCTGAAGGTGCATGTCTTTAAAGCTGCATGTCTTTAAAGCTCTGATGCCTTGGAGTGACCCGTCGCTGATTGCTCAAATGGCTCGCCAACAGCTACGGCAATATCAAAATGTAAGACATCTTCCCGAACGCCCAGTTTTGAGTACAAACTGATAGCCGGTTCATCGCCGTGGTCAGCCTGTACGAAAATGAGATAGGCTCCCCGGTCGGCAGCAAGAGGCTTCAGTGCCTCGATGAGTTTCGTGGCAATACCCTGGCGTCGGTATTCTACGAGGACTGCCAAATCATAGATATAAATTTCGCTGCGTTCCTGTTCAAACTTTTGCAGCTCGTAGGCGGCTAGACCGCCAACCACTTTTCCATCTTTTAAGGCGACCAGCCCGATAAAGTGGCGTTGGCTGAGTAGCTTTTGCAAGTAATCATTACTGGGCTGAGCCTGGCAATAGGTGTCCGCTTCATCAAAAGCATCGCCAAAGACAGTGAGCAATGCTCTCATTAAATCGATATCGGTTTCAGCCAGTTGCTGAATGGCTATGTAGTCTGTTGGTTTCATTGGAAAAGTTGTCCACCCCTAACTGGCAAGTTCGCACGGTTGGCGGCGCTTGGTGAACTTCGCTTCTCCGGCATACTCCCCCTCCGCCACAACCTCCGTCAGTAGCCAATCCAGGTGTTGGTAAAAACCATACGCTCTGAGCGATGGATCATTTCCTGTCAGGAGCCAAATTTCGTCGAGTCCCTGAGACCATAGCCAGGTCTCGGCGGCTTGCATGAGGGCTCGTCCCGCGCCTTGACCTTCAAACTTGGGAAGCACAAAGATACCGAAAATCGTGGCTTCAGTGGCGTTGGCGATCGCAAACCCCACCGATTGTCCCGCCAGTTCCGCGATCCAAGCACAGCAGTCTGTCGCCAGCGTTGCGGCAATGGACTCCGGCGTGATGCCCAGCTCAGCAATCTCTTCGCGCGATTGGTGGTTTTCGGTAACACTGGTGCGGATATCAAACATCATTTCAATATCGGTTGATTGAGCGACTCGAACTAACATGATTTATCTCCATTCAAGAACGTATTTTTTGGGTGCCGTGTGCGACTCACAATCCTTAGTCATCAAACTTCTAGCGCGCAAATCATATTGAACGATTCGCTGCCGGTGCGGTTGAGAATTTCGCTGCCGGAGACCGGCACAAAGCCGACTCGCGAATATAGACGCACCGCAGGGTTATCACCGCGCACACTCAGACTCACGGCGGGGAAGGCTCCCTTGGCAGCGGCTAACAGTTGGGTGAGCAGACGCGTGCCAACGCCCTGCCCGCGATAGTCGGGGGCAACACCGATCGACAACTCAGGAATGTCATCGCGGATATAGCCAAATCCTTTGTCACCCCCTGACCAAAGCCGTAACCAGGCAGCACCAATCGGGGTGGCGGCTCGCCATGCCCCATAGCCCACATCTCCCGGACGCCCCCACCCCGTGGTATAGCGAGCCAGCAGGGGGTGTTGTAGAGCCTCCAAAGAGGATTCGTGAGCGGCATACCGCAGCATTTCCCACACTATCGGCTCATCTCCAGCGGTCAAAGGACGCATCGTGTAATCCATGAATTTTTGATGGGTTTTACTGTGTAGATAACTGTGGGAGATAGCGTCAAGCTCATACCTCCATCGAAAAGGCGATCGCTCACAGCGGCGATCGCCCTGCTGCTCAATGATTTCGGCTTCCGACGGATCATCAAATCTCAGCCCTCAAGCGCTCTAGGCCAAACGATTGGCCGCTGAGCGTAACTGCTCTGAGCAGTCTTTGGTAATCGGTGCGCCATGAGCCACGGAAATCACCCGTAAAGACGACACCGTATCAGCCAAAGTCTGCAACCATTGACGATAAGCCGCTTTGTCGGTCATGAAGAACCGCTGACCCAGAGCAGTAATGCCGAATTGGTTACCGGCCCCAAGCCAGCGCAGGAGCCACTTGCTCCGGGGCGCATGCGCTTCCAGGTAAGCATCGGTCAGGTTGAACAGGATATCGGTGAACAGCAACGCCTTGCCCGTCGTCAGGGGGAGTTCATATACCAGTTCCTGGGGACGAATGCCGTTTGGGGTGTGGCAAATAATGCCGTAATCAGGCAGCCATTCTTCCGCGATCGCATCGACCGCCACTACTTCTTCCACATAGGGCTTAGCGACGGCTGGAGCTACTACCGCTAACTGGGGATAACGGCGTTTGTAGATGGCCGCGTCAATCCGATGGATGCGGTTCGGCACGATCATGATGGTCGGAGTCCCGAGAGATTCCAGGTGTTTCAGGCTAGCCTCATCTAGGGCGATCGCGCTATGAATTAGCAAACATCCATCGGGGAGTCGATAAATTACCATCTCCCTGGGCGTCGGCCTCAGCACCCCGATAACGTGCCACAACCCGGACACCAGTTCAGTTATGGGACTGTGGGGCAATACATGGGCGGCCCATGCCTCGGCCAAACTATCTCCACACCCGTTGTCGATAAAGGGGTTTCTGCCCCGCATGAGTGACATTTTTCAAGCATATTGATTCAGGCTCTTGCGATTTAATTCAGCATTTCGGCAAGGCAGGCGTACAATGGCGATTAACTCTCTATCCTGACAATCGTCGCGTCAATTTCTACTAGCTGGTTTTCATGGCCCAGCAGAAAAACTCCTAGCAGCGTTGCAGGCGGCACAGCGTTATCAAACCACTCTGCAACAGCCTGCCACGCATTGGTAAGATTTGCATGGTCACCAACCACGTATATTTTTAGTTGCCGAATGTCGCGATCGCTAAACCCATACAAATTCATCAAGGTGCGCAGGTTTTTTAGGCACTGACTGGCCTGGGCGTGGGGACTGCCAATGCCGACTAAATTGCCCTCAATACCATGAGGTACCTGCCCGGCAACAAATAGCTGATTGCCAACCGGCTGAGCGTATTGGTAACCAGGGGTGACAGCTAGTCCTGCCTGGATTTCAAGAGTATTCATAAAAACCTTCTTCGAGATAAATAGGGAGAACTTGAACAAGTCTTTCCAGTCGATTGAGTCATAGCCAAGCAACAATTGAATCGCCTGCTCAGGGATGGCAACGCCAGTACGAGAGCTGCAGAAGTCAGGTGTTTTGAGCAGCCTAAAAACAAATCGAGAAGATCCGGAGAACCGAGAAGATATTAAGTCTAACCGCCCCCAGGTTTGGAGGCCAGGGAACTAAAATCGGATTCAACAGCGTAAGTCCTGCTAAACCCAACGTTGCCTTGAGCGGCAGTCGAATGGGTTGTTCGCTGCCATAGGATGCGATCGTCGTCTCAAAGAGTTCAATAGCGCCCTCGCGACTTTTCTGGTCTTCCCCAAAGGTGAGAAACCGGGTGGACTCGCGATCGGTCATAAACTGGATGAACGGCTCCCGATCCTCTGGGACGAACCGACGGATTTGCAGGCAAGCAGTTTCTATCAGTGGCTGAGCAGGGAATAGAGACATCAGTAACTCAATGACATCAATCGTTCGACTGAGCAGTAGAGGTTGGATAGATCATCGCGACTCGTCGGTCGGGACGCAGTCCACGCTGCTGTTCGGCTTGTTCCAGCTCAACATGGCGTGGCGTCAATTTAGCCGAATCGATGATGATACAAAATCCTCGACGCTGATAGAAGGGCGCGTTCCAAGGGACATCGCGGAACGTCCTTAAGGTGACCGCTCTGTAACCAGCAGCCGTGGCCCATTCGCAAACTTGACGCAGCAGTGCAGAACCCACGCCCCGCTGCCCATGCTCTGGCACCACCGAGAGTTCATCCAAGTGGGCGTACTCATCGAAGTCGAGCACCAGCGCGAATCCGACCGGTTCACCGATCGCCGTCTCCGCAACCCACAACCTCCCGGCTTGGCAAGCTAGCGCTAAATCCGCAACTGAGTTGACGTGGTTTAAGCTGTCTACCGTCAGCCCGGTGGCTTCTAATTGGTCGAGAAATTGCTGTGCGGCTCGCCGCTCGATCGCAGGCAAGTCGGCAACATCAACCCGGTTAGCTTTCCGAATCCGATAAGCAGATGGCGTCATTGATGGCTGCTGATGATATGTGAGCAACTTGAAGTTAGGAAAACTCAGTGCGGATCTTGCCGAGAGTGAGCGTTATAGCGCTGCTCCAACCAGATCCGCAGAGCCTCTTCAGAACGGTTTTTGAGTCGCTGCTGAGTAACCGGATCGTAGGCATCAAACCAGATTTCACCCTTGCGAGCTCGAACCGTGTGAACTTTGGGCGTATTGTCTGGAGCAAAGAACCGTAGCAGTCGACCCATCACCGTTTTCAGTCCTTGAGCGACTTTAGACGGCGGGTGAGTTGAGAAGCTACCGACGGGCAATAACTCTAGTTGTTCATAAGTGCTGGATTGGTTATTCATGGAAAACACTCCTAGTGTTGCTGGAGACGAGCAGCTGGGATGAGGACAGTCCTGGAAAGCCAGAAAACCAATCGTAGAGATTAGATTCCCGGGCTCACATCATCTCTGTTAAAAGAGAATGTCTAGGGAAGACGTTGGCTTCACGCTGTTCGAATCAAGTTGGATTTAGGAATCCTGAATTTCCCCAACTCTCCGCCTGGTAGATTCAACGTTAGTCGCTCGCTATCGTCACTGTCGTTGTGGGAAAGGTATGGGTTTTGTTGCCCAGGTATGGAAAAGTAAGGTAGGAGCCTCTTATCAGCCAATTCCATGGACCCAGAACAGATTCTTGAAACGGCCAATGTTGTTCTGTTTGCCTACGAACAGCGGTATCTTTCTGATGTAGAAACCGCGATTTTGTTGGGTGCGATCGCCGATCAAACCTATGAAGAAATTGCTGAGTCAGCGGGCTATTCGATCAACTACCTGAAACGGGATATCGGCCCTAAGCTCTGGCGATCGCTCTCTGCAGCCCTGGGTGAAAAAGTTAGCAAAACCAACTTTCAACAAGCCCTCAAGCGCCACCATGACCAAGCTATCCCGCCAGCTGTGGCTACACCTGCTCAGGCTGCACAACAAGATTGGGGCGAAGCGCCTGATGTGAGCTTCTTTGTCGGTCGCCAGGCTGAGTTAGACATTCTGCAGCAGTGGAGTGTAGAAGCTCGATGTCGCCTGGTGGCTTTGCTGGGTATGGGGGGTATTGGCAAAACTGTCCTGGGGGTGACATTGGCCCAGCAGGTGCAGTCAGGCTTCGACATCGTCATCTGGCGCAGTCTCCGCAACGCTCCCCCTCTGGAAACCTTACTGACGCAACTGGTGCCGCTGGTGTCTCAACAGCAAGCGACCCAGCCCGCGCTGCCCCACCTGCTACCCTACCTGCAGACGACTCGCTGCCTGCTGATTCTGGATAATTTGGAAGCCCTTTTGCAGCCTCAGTCCATCGGCCGCTTTCGTCCTGGCTATGAAGACTATGAGCAGCTGTTTCAGCTCGTGGGCGATGCTTCCCATCAAAGCTGCATGGTGCTGACCAGCCGCGAAAAGCCCTCGGTGTTAGCCAGCCGCGAGGGGGTAGAATTACCCGTGCGATCGCTCACCCTAGCGGGTTTGCAAGCTGAAGCCGATGCCATTCTCACCGCCAAGGGGTTGCCGGAAAACCGCGATCTGCGCCATCAGCTGATCGAGACCTATGGCGGCAATCCCCTGGCCCTCAAGATTGTGGCAACCTCGATTCAAGACCTGTTCAACGGTGACATTGCGACCTTCCTGGCTCAGGGAACGGTGCTGTTCAACGGGGTGCGCCATCTCCTTGATCAGCAGTTTGAGCGCCTCTCATCCCTGGAGCAGACGCTGATGTACTGGTTGGCCATTAATCGGGATTGGACAACGGTCGACACCTTGCAGGATGATATCGTCCCTCCGGTATCCCCCTATCGCTTGCTAGAGGGGTTGGAAGCCCTCTGTCGCCGGAGCCTGATTGAGCGGCAGGGTGGTCGCTACACCCAGCAGCCGGTGGTTATGGAGTATGTGTGCGATCGCCTCATCGAAAACATCGTGGCAGAACTGACTACTCCAGAACTCAATCTATTCATCAGCCATGCGTTGCTAAAAACGACTGTGGCAGAGTATGTCCGAGATAGCCAGACTCGACTCATCCTGGCACCCATTGCTCAAGAATTTCGGCGCACCTTTGCGGCAATCGCCAGTTTAGAGCAGCAAATCCTCAGGATACTGACAGCCTTACGTCAGACGGAAACCACCCAATCTGGGTATGGGAGTGGAAACCTGATCAATCTTTGCCTTCAGCTCGGACTCAATCTGTCGGGATTTGACTTTTCGGGGCTGAGAATTAGCCACGCCTGTTTGCAGCAGGCGGAATTGTGCAATACCAATTTTAGTCAGGCTGATTTTAGTAAAACGCTCTTTGCTGAAGCGTTTGCGACTGTTTCAGCGATAGCTTTCAGTCCCGATGGTCGTTTGCTCGCCTGCGGAGAATTTGAAGGCAAGCTCTATATACGGCAAATGCCCAATGGTGAGATCATCAATGTTATTCCGGCACACTCAGCCTGGATCTATCAAATTGCCTTTAGTCCCGATGGCAAATGGTTGGCCAGCGGTTCCCATGACTACACGGCAAAGGTTTGGGAGGTGTCGACTGGACGATGTCAACACACTTTTCGACACGCCACGATTACCAACGGCATTGCTTGGTCCACCGACGGTACCCAACTGGTTAGTGTCAGCAATGAACCAGCGTTGCATTTTTGGAATGTTGCTACTGGTGAACCCATTAAGACCATACCGACCCAAGTGACTGGATTTTCCGTCGCCCGCCGTCCAACAGGAGACCGGCTGGCATGTTCTGGTCGGGGGAACACAATTTCCATTTGGGATGCCGAGGGCAACACTCTGCTCAACGTATTGCCCGGTCACGACAACACCATCTGGCTTCTAGTATTTAGCCCCGATGGGAAAGGGATCGCCAGCACGGCCCAAGATGGCACAGTCATGCTTTGGGATTTGGCTACGGCAACTGGTCGTCAGCTTCATAACAATACTTCCATCATGGTTTGGTGGTTGGCCTTTAGCCCTGATGGCAAAACGCTGGCAGGCGCTTCCCTAGACTCAACCTTAAGGCTTTGGAGCGTCGAAACGGGCCAGCTTACCAAAACTCTGTCAGGCCATGGGGGTAATATTTGGGCTGTGGCCTATAGTCCTGACGGTCGTCTCCTGGCGAGCTGTGGTGAAGATCAAACAGTCAAACTTTGGCACAGTGCTAATGGTGATTGTTTGCAAACCTGGCAAGGCTACAGCTTATCGGTTTGGGACATCGTCATTAGCCGTAGCGGTCAGCAGCTGATTTCTGACCATCAAAACGGTGTACTGCATGTGTGGGACTTAGATACAGGCAGTTGCATCCGGAAGATGCAGGGCCATACCGGTCTGGTGAGTTCAATTGCTCTCAGCCCGGACGATCAGGTGTTAGCCAGCGCCTCTCAAGATTGCACGGTGCGACTCTGGGATATCCACAGCGACGAGTGCCTGAGCGTGTATACCGGACATGAAAATGTGGTGCTGTCGGTAGCCTGGCATCCCGACGGACAACGATTGGCCAGCACCTCACTCGATGGCGTTGTCAACATCTGGCAGGCGCAGACCCAGGACTGTCTACAAATCTTGAAGCTGGGCATTTTGGTCGCCACTGCCGACTGGCACCCTAACGGACAGATTTTAGCCACCGGGCAACAGGATGGGCTCATCTGCTTGTGGGAGGTCAGTTCGGGAGCCTGCTTGCGGTCCCTTACAGGGCATATAAACTCGGTGCTTTCAGTGGCTTTCAGTCCTGACGGGAAAGTCTTAGCGAGTGTTGCTCACGACCAGACTACCAAATTGTGGGATGTCGAAACGGGAAAATGTCTGCATACGTTCGGCGGTCATTCAGCATGGGTCGTGGCGGTGTCCTGGCATCCGAACGGACCTCTATTAGCCACCTGCTCCCAAGATCGCACAGTGCGGCTCTGGGATGTGTACAACCGGGACTGTCGCCTGGTATTGGAAGGCCACACGAACCGAGTCAAAGCCGTACGCTGGGGGCCAGAGGGTGAGTGGTTAGCGACCTGCAGCCTCGATGAAACGATACGGTTCTGGAATTCTGAGACGGGAGAGTGCTTCAAAACCTTGAGGGCCAAACGCCTCTACGAAGGCATGAAGATTACCGAAGTCACCGGATTGACTGAAGCCCAAAAGGCCAACCTGCGATCGCTAGGAGCGACTGACCCTTAGTATGCCGGACGTAGTCGGTATTCTTGCTGCTGCTAATGCTGCTGGATGGAAGCAGTACATGGGCGCTCCCAAGCAGGGCAAATATTCCATGCTAGACAATAACAACGCTTGCTCTTCGTAAATCCACACGGTTAGAACGCAACATGCGGTTTAGAGGTTTTCTCGTCCTTCTCTGTGCTCTCCTGGCAGTTGGTCTGTGGGGAATGCCTACGGCGTTGATTCGGGCTAATTCATCTCATCTACTGGTTGTTGCCCAGCAACATCCCCTGGCGAACGACAACAATCTGGGCACAGCAGCACGGCCCTTGCGCACCATCAACGCGGCGGCCCAGCGAGCTCATCCGGGAGATACCATTCGTGTCCATGCCGGGATCTATCGGGAGCGGGTGATTCCTTTACGCGGGGGTGAGGAAAATAACCCCATCGTCTACGAAGCGGCACCTGGAGAAACCGTAATTCTGCGGGGGTCTGAGGTTTGGTCAGCACATCCCGTCGGTACAGCAGCCGGTCTAAATAAACCTACCCCCTATTGGGACGGTGTTGTCCCCGAGCATCTATTTTCTCGGGTTGACCCCTTTACGGAACCCTTGGAACGGATGCCAGCGGGATATTTACGCGCCCAGGTTTTCTTTCAGAGTCAACCGCTGCAGCAGATTTTAGATAGGCAAACTCTGCAGGCCCAATCCGGAAGTTGGTTGTTTGATAGTGAGACCCGGCGCGTGTCTGTACATTTGCCACGGGCCTATCCGGCATCAAAGCCACCGTTTCTCGAAATCAGTACCCGCCGGGCAGTATTTGCCCCGACAATACGGGGATTAGGGTACATCCATGTCCGTGGTTTTATTATGGAGCACGGTGCGAATCCGTTTCCTAGCGGTTTCTGGCGCAGTCAATCCCCCCAAGCCGGCATTTTAAGTCCCCGTTCCGGCCACCATTGGGTGATCGAACACAACACGATTCGTTACGCCAAAAGCATCGGTCTCGATTGTGGCAGTGAAGGACGATATGACATCGATGGGTTAGAACAACCCATTCCTGAGGGGGTAGGTTATCACATCATCCGTTACAACCAGATCACCGATAACGGTGCTTTGGGCGTTGCGGGCTGGAAACAAACCGCGTCTCTGATTGCCCATAATGTGATTGAGCGCAACAATCGGCTAGGCTTTACGGCGCCAGAAACAGGGGGTATCAAGGTTCACGAATTCGTCAATGGACAGATCATCGGTAATGTCATTCGTAATAACGAATCCTTTGGTATTTGGGTTGATAACGTCTACCGCGATGCCCGCATCAGCCGCAATCTTGTCTTGAATAACCAGGGAGCCGGTATTTTTGTGGAAATGGGAGGTGGCCCGGCCCTGGTGGACAATAATATTGTCGCGTTTACCAGGTTAGGGGAAGGCATCTATACCCACGATGCCAGCGGTGTCACCGTGGCCCACAACTGGCTCCAGGGAAATGCTCATTTTGGCGTTTATATGCGGACGGTGACTGACCGCCAGTTCCGTCGAGCGGATGGGACGACAGAAGAAGTGGCCACGCGAGGGCAGCGTATCTTGGGGAATGTGTTTGTAGACAATTATCGGGGGCATATTAGTCTCCCGTATCCGGCCGCCCCTGATATCGATAACGTCTCTGACTATAATCTCTTCATTGGTGGCACGGCTTGGCAGTGGGAGGGACAGGAACCTCACCGGTTTGTCTGGAACTATCGTCCCGACCATGGGCAGCGATCGCAACTGGTCAACACCCTGCGTGAGGCGTTTGCCCGCGGCGAGTTGCCCGAGCAGGAAGCCCCTAACTATGATGCCTGGCAAGAACGGTTATCCTTTTCATTGCCTTGGTGGCGCGTGGTTACTGGCAATGATCGTCACAGTGTTGCCCCACCCATTGCAGCGGGTGAGGTCGTCAACGGTGCTGTCGAGAAAGGTGCGATCGCACTCCGGACGTTCACGCCCTCGCTTGATCTGGAAGATGTTTCCGTGATGTCCCGTTTGCCGATTCCATCCCTGCCTCTCCCCAGTTCCGACTTCTTCGGCAATCCCATCGACAACTCTCTACCCTTTCCAGGGCCCTTTCAAACCTGGCCTGCTGACGGTTCGGTACATTGGCCGCTGTGGCCAGTAGATGAATACAGCAGCTATCTGGCCAAGACTCTATACAATGGAGGCAATGTTAAGAACCATGACGTTCCTGAATGACTGTATTCCTTGTCCTCACTATCCTGCTGGTGCTTGTGGCCGTCGGAGTGACCAGCTATCTGCTCACGGCCCGCCGCTACCGGTCCGCCGACACCGTCGCCAGCTCCTACGATCAGTGGACTAGCGATGGCATTTTGGAATTTTACTGGGGCGACCATATTCACCTGGGTCACTACGGGGATCCGCCGCGTCGCAAAGACTTTCTTCGGGCTAAAGCCGACTTCGTCCACGAAATGGTCCGTTGGGGCCGCTTGGATCAACTGCCTAAAGGCACGACGGTCTTAGATGTGGGCTGTGGCATCGGCGGCAGTAGCCGTATCCTGGCCCGAGACTACGGTTTCTCCGTCTTGGGGGTGACCATCAGTCCCCAACAGGTGGAACGGGCTCAGCAGCTCACCCCGCCCGATCTAGATGCCAGGTTCCAGGTAGACGATGCCATGGCCCTGTCCTTCCCCGACGGCAGCTTTGACGTGGTCTGGTCCATCGAGGCGGGGCCCCACATGCCCGACAAGGCAGTATTCGCCAAGGAATTACTGCGGGTGCTGAAACCCGGCGGGATACTAGTAGCGGCCGACTGGAACCAACGGGACGATCGGCAACGGCCCCTAACCGGTTGGGAGCCTCTGGTCATGAGGCAACTGCTCGATCAATGGTCCCATCCGGCCTTCGCCAGCATTGAAGGCTTTGCCGAACACCTAGAAGCCACCGGCCTGGTAGCTGGTTCGGTGGAAACGGCAGATTGGACCCAGGCCACCCTACCTTCCTGGTTAGACTCCATCTGGCAAGGCATCGTCCGGCCCCAGGGATTGATCAAATTTGGGCCGTCAGGATTGGTGAAATCCCTGCGGGAAGTGCCTACCCTGTTGCTGATGCGCCTAGCCTTTGGCAGCGGCCTATGCCGCTTCGGCATGTTTCGGGCCGTGCGGGCTCAACGGTGATATCACATCAAGCCGCTGGATGAAGCGAAAGTTGCTCTGGTTTTTGCTGAGTAGGGGAATTTGATTTTTGATCGCGGTTGCAGCAATCAGAGCATCAGCGAAATGGCTGTTGTGCCGTCGTTGGCGACATCAATGAGAATGTCTGTATCGACCAGAATTTGAGCCATATCAACTGCGCCAGTGTTGTTGACGAATTTGCCTTACCCATGCAGTGCTATCTGCCATTGCGGGGCGAGTCTCCTTCAGAGATGCTTCGCAAACGCTCCACATACTGATAAAGGATTCGTTTTCGATGTTGAGGGGTTGGTGGGTTGTGGGCTCTGATGAGGAATAGCGCTGTTTCAGGAAGGCAACGAAATCTACTACGAGCTGTTGGGCTGTGGCAGGCAGGGTAGAAATGTCGTCTCTCAGTTGCTCAAATTCGGGCATGGATCAAGGGCTTTGAAGAAGCTACTTCTTAGGGTTATCGCTAGGGGAGTAATCTGAAACTCTCGCAGTGGCTGGGTCGAAAGATTCGGAAGTCTCGTTGGTCAATGGTCAAGATGGTTGTGATGGCTAATCGTTCGGCCATTGCCATAATGGTGGAATCGACAAAGTCAACTTTGCTGTCGAGATACTGCTCTACGATATTGGCGGCTCTGGCGATGTCCGGGTCGGTGGATGCGGTAAGGACAAAGCGACTGGCAGGGATACCTTTCAAAAAGGCGACGACGGTTGGTATGCCTACGTCACGGCCTACCAGATAGGCAACTTCTACGAGCACGACTTGGGGCAGCAAAATTTGAGGAAATTGTAGGTAAACCGCTCTTACCTCAACGTGTCTGGGGTCTGCTTTGTTGACCAGGGCAACAACAAAGCCACTATCCGCTAAGACTGCTTCCATGTGAACCCGGAGTCTGGGGTGATGTCTTGTTCGAGGATGGTTTTGGCCTGGGTGGACAGATCTGGAGAACCAGAGAAAAGCCCAATTAGCGGATCCTCTTCGGCAGTAGCAGGCTCGGCGGGCTGATCGAATGAGTCAACGGGTTGGTACACCAGGATGAGTTCGATGTCCTGGTTAGCTAGTTGCTCAGGCATTTGAAGCTGGACGCTGCCATCAGGGTTAACGTGGGCTCGAAGTCTTAAGGTTTGCATGGTGGTCGTAAATAAGGTAACTTTGGAATTCAAACAATGACATCGTCGGTAGCAATTTCAACGGGACCAAAGACCGAGTTTGTAGTTGCTCGATAGGTCAGAATCGCCCTCGAAGCAGCCCACTAAGCCGTCTTCTTGCAGCACCTCCAGAGGAGATTTGGAGGGTGGGTTAAGCTGCTCGTAGTATAGGTCAATGGCCTGGTTCAAGATTTCAGACAGGTCTTGATTGGTGTGCTGTTGAATGTAAGCCAGCTTTTTTGCGTGGTTGTCGTCAATTTGGGTAACAATATCCATAGGCTTATCTCTAAGTTGTTGGCATTTCAAAAACTGGAAAGAGTAATGAAGGGTATCTAAGCAGATCGAGCTGCTGGATAAAGCTGCTGGATAAAGCGGAAGTCGCTCTGGTTTTTGCTGAGTAAAGGAATTTCATTGCCGATCGCGGCTGCAGCAATCAGAGCGTCAGCGATTAGAAGACCGTGGCTGAGGAAATACTCTTGAAGCAGTTGGGTGGCAATCTCACTGCTCTGGCTAGTTAGCGTCAGCACTTGAAATTGAGCCAGGCAGCGTTAGGCCTGTAGTTCGGTTTTGTTGCGGCATCGGACAGTTAGCTCCATGACGGTGATGATAGAAACGGTCAGGGTAGAGGCTTGGCTCTCGTTAGCCAGGCGCTCTATGGCGATCGTATCGTTGTTGGCGACATCAATGAGAATGTCTGTATCGACCAGAATTTGAGCCATATCAACTGCGCCAGTGTTGTTGACGAATTTGCCTTACCCATGCAGTGCTATCTGCCATTTCGGGGCGAGTCTCCTTCAGAGATGCTTCGCAAACGCTCCACATGCCGACAAAGGGTTCGTCTTCGAGGTTGAGAGTTGGTGGGTTGTAGGCTCGGGTGAGGAATAGCGCTGCTTCAGGAAGGCGACGAAATCTACCACGAGCTGTTGGGCTATGGCAGGCAGAGTAGAAATATCGTCTCTCAGTTGCTCAAATTCGGGCATGGTTTGTCTCCGGGGCTATGTTCTAGGCAAAACAATTTCAACTATCTATTAGCACGTACTCGCTACTCACGGACTTCCGACTCCCGACTCCCTCGGCGGATGCGCTACACTCGGGCCGGTGGGGAGTGGGTCGAGGAGGGTTTGGTAGGGTTGGCCGCTGGCGATGGCAGTGGCCATGGCGTCGTAGATTTGGCGGATGGTGTCTTTGGTGCGGTAGTGGCCGTGGGCTTTTTCGTCTTTGCGTTTGACGATAGGGAAGGTTTCCATGATGTAGTCAACGTCGTCGCGCTGGATGCCGTAGAGATGGAAGTAGGCGGCGTCGAGTTCGCAGCGGAGTAGCAAGCGGCGGTTTTCATTCCATTTGGAGGGGGGACCTTCGTAGCCGCAGTCTTGGGCAAAGGGTTGCAGATCCCAGGAGTTGTAAGTTAGCTCAAGAACATGCGAGAGTATCCAGTCGCTCAAAGTCTTGCGTTTATCCCATCACTATTTAGGACAGGCAGGTTGCATTCCTAGGGTCTGCTCCATTTGACGCTGTCTCGTTGGCCCGAGTTGAGAACATCGTAAATGATCCTAATGAACTACTTTGCTCGGACGTCGTTGATCGGTTGTATTGGGTAGGGGGAGCCGTTCATCCTGGCAGTGGTCTAATGACGATTCTAGAGTCCGCCAGGAATACCGCAACCTTGGTCAACCAGGATATTTCTAGGAGTTATTCTGGCAGCTGAGCACCCCGGCTACAATGGAACCACTGCAGCTTCTGGGGCGATGGCAACGCCAGAAAAACCATGGTGGGCAAACAAACACGACGGAATTTCTTCCTGGCTGGGGCGGCGGTCGCTGGTAGCATCATCGGCGGTCGAGCCGTAAGCCAGCTCCACGGTAAATCCAACGCTACCGATACACCGCTGCCGCAGACGGAGCCCATCCCCCAGCGTTCCCTAGGAAGTACCAATGTGGTCTTGCCCATCTTCGGCCTGGGGGGGGCTGGACGCACGCCCTTGTCCCAGGAGGGGCGATCACAAGAAGCCGAAGCTCTGGTGGATGCTGCCCTAAAGCTGGGGATTCGTTACTTCGATACGGCAGCAGACTATGGTCCTAGTGAAGAGAACTTAGGCCGGGTGCTGCCCCCCTATCGAGATCAGGTGTTTATTGCCAGCAAAACTGCAGCGCGAGACCGAGATGGAGCCTGGCGAGAATTGGAGCGCTCTTTGCAACGGCTGAACACAGACTACCTAGATCTGTGGCAACTCCATCATGTCTCTCTACCCGCCGAAACCGAGGAAATCTTTGGTCCCCAGGGAGCAATTCATGCCGTCCAAGAGGCGAAGGAGCAGGGGCTGATTCGATTGACGGGCATTACCGGCCACCATGACCCAGCTGTGATTATGGAAGGATTACGCCGTTACCGCTTCGACACCACCTTGATCCCAGTCAATGCGGCTGAAATCCACCATCCCCAGTCCTTTATCACCACGGTGATGCCCCTGGCCCGAGAGCAAAACCTGGGTGTTATTGCTATGAAGGTGCCAGCCTGGGGCAAGCTGTTGCAACCGGGTCGCCTGGAGGGCTTTGATCAAGCCCTGGGCTATAGTCTGTCGGTGCCGGGGGTGCGGTCCTGCGTGGTCGCTGCGGAAGATGCGGCCCAGTTGGAGCAGAATGTGATGGCGGTACGTCAGTTTCAGCCCCTAGATGAAGCCACCATGGCTGCCATCGCCCAACGCACGGCGGCAGACTGGCCGGAGACCACGTTCTATCGAGCCTGGACATAAACTAACGCTGTTTAGGTTCTTGGCCTTGGTCAGAGGGCCTAGTCAAATAGCAACTAAGGTGGGCATTGCCGTCAAGGCTTGCCTCAACACGCCTCAAACAGACTCAGGCAGTTCCCACCCTACGCTACTCGCCAGCTAGCAGTGTTCATCTAACCATCGTTGCAACCGATCGATAGACGCCTGATAGGCGTCGAGCTCATCCTGGCTGTAATTATCGATATTAGCCATGTGGTCTGTATAGCCATCGGGATTGTCTACCGTGCCGTCCCCATCCGGGTCCCGATTCTGATTACAGGTGCGTTGGTGCACTTGTTCATGGGCCACATAGGCGTCATAGATCACGCCAGGTTTACCTGCGGCCACAAACTCTTCTCGGGTTTGATCGTGTTTGATTTCACAGGTGTCGGCATCGGTATAAGCCGGTACTGGTAGAGCACTGCCGCCCGTGTCACTGGAACCAGCAACAGCCTCCTGAGCCGCTGTTACGGCGGCCCGTTGATTGTCGGTACTATAGTCAAAGTCGTCCCCCTGAGCCCGCTGCTGAGCAATATACTCCTTGACTAGCCGGTTATAGTCATAGCCATTATCGAGGCCGTTTCTGCGAGCCGATTGCTTAATTAACTCATTGTGGAAGGCATCCTGATTGCGCTTCAGTCCTGCCAGTTCCTGGGCCACCTGTTGGCACTGAGGATCTTCCTCGGGCGGGATCTGATCTTCGGGGATGGGACGATTGGATGCGCCCAGACGCTGTTTACTAGTGTTACCAGGCACCGCGGCCCCCCCAGAAGGGTCGATCGGCGTGCCATCATTACCGGGCATGCTCTGGTTGGCCTGGGCCAGGTAAATGCCTTGGGCGGAGGCCAAGAGGGTGTCGCGAGACCGGCTGGCAACGGCGCTACAGGCACCGGCATAGCGACAGAGCTGATACTGCCAGGCTCGGGTGAGCAGGGTGAGCTGATCGGCTTGCCAGCTGTTTGCTGGGGGAGCAATTACCGGTTCCAGGGCCTGCGTTAAGTGGTAGATATCGGCCAAGTCCTGTAGTGCCGCTGTATTGGAAGCAATGTCTACTTGATTGAAGACGCTGGCCTGCTGCCGTTGATAGCGAGTCGCCTGCCGATAGCGAGTGGCGGCATCACCATAGCGTCCGCTGGCCTGGGGGCGACCATCACCGCTGGGCACGCCCACCAGGGTCCAGCCTTGATCGCTCCAGGTTCGATCAAAAGAGAGAATCTCTTCCGGTGGCAATAGTTCATCACGGCGTAGGCGAACTGAGCGAATGGCGTAGCCGCTAACGCCGTCATCCCCAGCAACGGTCAGTGGGGCAAGGCTGTCGTCATACTGGATGTCAATGCGGTTGCCGCTGCGGTCAGTCAGGGTAGTGATGCGGCCCTGGCTGTCCCGGGTCAGCTGAATCGGCTCCGGTACGGAGACGTGCATTTCTGTCTGGGAATACCCCGACGGGGAATATCGCACGAAGTAGCCATCGGGATGGTAGGACCAGCGCTGGGCCGGGACTTCCCGGCTGTTTTCGCCCAGCGGGGCCTCCCCTAGCAGCACGGCAATGCGCTCTAGATCTTCGAAAGTGCTGTTGGCCTGGGTAATGGTGCTGCGGATGCGGGCCTTGGCTTCGAAGACCTGCTGGGCCACTGGTGGTAGTTCTCGCAGGGCCCGCTGCAACAGCTCGTCGGGAATTTGCCCCAGGGCACCACTGCTGAGGCGGTTGAATTCGGTGTCGGTGAGTAGGGTCCTGGCTACCTGCGCCCGCTCCGGCGGCAGGGACGCTAAATCGGTCTGGGCAATGATGGCCCAAAGCAGCACTTGCACCTGTTCCTGGCGAATTTCAGGATGATCGACTGAGCGCCGCAACACGTTTTGAATAATATCGGCGGCGCTCCCCTTCAGAGGGGCATAGAGGTAGCCGTCACCGCGGCCAGGGCCGTGGGTGCCAGCCCGTAGGCAATAGCTTTGGGCGTGGAAGGCGTAGTCTCCTGGTTGGACCTGAAAGCTGTTGCGATGGTCTAAAGACCGGCCCAGAGGGCCATCGCTCAGGGATAGCAACCGCAGAGCCTTGTATTGGCTGGGATGGTAATTATCTAGGAAGGGAATCTCTTGCTGGGCATCTTCTAGGCTGGTGGCGAGGGCTGGTTCTTTGGCCAGCAGCTCCTCTAGGCCTGGTACCTCCACCGGAACATCGACAGGAATATCGGGAATGCCCGGGATGCGAAACTGAGCCGATGCCTGCAGGCCCCAGTTGAGCCCCAGTAACACCATTAGGCCCACGAAAAACCGGGCGATAAATTTAGTCCAACGTCTCATAACGAGGTGTGAGCATCTATAACTGTCCACGGATTTAGATCTACAGGGATTGCTCTCCGTGATCAGAAATCTCTGACAGTTTTGCCTACCTTAACCTCGCGGTAGCCGTAGATACAAATTCTAGTCGGGCAGCTGCTACCGCCAGTTAGAACAGATCAAACCTCCTGAGCCGATTGACAGAGAAGTTGCGCCTAAAAAACATCCCATCCATCTGCTATCAACTTGATGGGTACTGTATCTTCACGCGAATCCCTAGGCTTCTGGTTCCATGAGAGCTATGTCATGTAGCTCAATAGACAAAATCATGATTAAGCCCCCGGCCGAAGACAGCCGAGGGCTTAGCGGGTGATTAACGAGGCACTGCCTAGGGGGTAGTAACAGCGCCCGAGGACATCTTAACCTTCGTCGCGCTTAGCGCAGGATGTCGAAGTTGACGGCGTCCTTATCCAGGTTTTCCTCGCGCAGTTCGTCGAAATCGACCTTTTCGGATTTCTCCAGATTTCGCTGGCGCAGGATGTCGAAGTTGACGGCGTCCTTATCCAGGTTTTCCTCGCGCAGTTCGTCGAAGTCGACCTTCTCAGCGTAGGCTGCTGGGGCCGCAACTACACCGAGGGCGGCCACGGTCAATAGAGAGAGTGCAATGGTTTGGGATTTGAGTTGCATGATTGGGGGCTCCTTGTTTGGAAAGGTCTTGTGTAGACAAGATTTATCCTCTCGTGAACTCCGGGATTAGGGAGTGACCTGCCTCTCTATAAATCGGTGATAATTTCAGCTACTGCTGGTGACTCCCCTTGGGAGTCACCGTGACCTGTATCACAAACTACATTTTCTCTCATGTGAAGAGGCTTTGCTTTCGGGCTTGACTTACATCAGCTAGGTTGGGGCTTAGCCATTACCTGAAGTGCCACAATAAGATCAACGCGTTCGAGAACGTCAACGATGACTACAGCCCAGCGACTGACGTTTGAACAGTACTTAAACCGGGATGATGATACCGATAAGCGCTACCAACTGATTGATGGGAGATTAATCGAGTTGCCACCGGAGTCAGAACCCAATACATCCCTGGCTAATTATCTGTTTTTGCAACTCGTCAATGCTGGTCTCTCATTTCGCTTGATTCAGCCCCATGCCTGCGAGTTGCAGGTTGCTGTCCTGCAATCCGGTGATCCGGCTAATCGTTACCCTGATTTGGTCGTGTTACGACCAGAGCATCTGGAACTAACCCAAAGGCGCTTGACCATTACCTTCGATATGCTGCCGCCGTCGCTTGTGGTTGAGGTGGTGTCTCTAGGTGAGCGCAATCGCCAGCGCGATTATGATCGCAAGCGTAGCCAATATGCGGCTCGAGGCATTCCGGAGTACTGGCTGATCGATCCGATAGACAAGGTGATCACAGTATTGCAGCTGGAATCTGGCAGTTACCAGGAGGTTGGCCGGTTTTCTGGACAAGCTCAGATTCAATCTCCAGCATTGCAGCGATTAGATAGTTCATGGTCTGTGACGGCAGCGCAGATTTTCGAAGCGGTTGACTGAGTTTCCCCAGCCTTGCCCATGAAAAATGGCTCTGGTCCCCCCAGACCAGAGCCAAAGTGCGTTGAAGAGTTTTCACACAAGGAGCCGACAACGCACTGCTATCTCAATATTGCCCTTTATTTTCGAAAATACCAAGGGGGTATCCCCCTACAAATGAGCCGCTCTGGACCGTTTAGCGAGGGCGTTGAATGATCTGCTCCAGAACTCGTTGTTTTTTTTGGGGATCGATGCCAATCATGCGCACATATTCTTGGGGATGATCTAGCAGGCATTGCTCCATGGCCATGGCTGCTTCATCGCTATTGTCAGTCTGCAAAGTAGCGCAACTCTTCCAAGAATTCATGCGAAAGCGCCGTTCGTCCACGTGCTCGAGGCCGATGCGATAGCCCTGGTTGAGTAACTGCCGCACTTGGTTCAGGGTGTCTTGGTCAAGCCGAGTCGAGGAGGCTCGGTGCTGGGAAGGAGTCTGCTGGCTGCCATTGCCCGAGGCAACTCCTTCATAGGCTCGATAAAACGATTGCGCAGAGGGGGAAGGTGCTGGTTCCGGGCTTCCTTGCCGCAGGGCCTGGTTATACTCTCGCACCAGTTGCATATCTCGCACCCGGCCTTGCTCCCGCACCATGTCGTGGCCCACCTCTAGCAAGTGCTGAATGCTGAAATCGGGTTTGTGGAAGGTGGGCGGGGTCTTGGTATTGACCACTTGGCGGGCCACTTGATCAACGCCGACGGAATGGATAAAGTCGCGGATTTGCTCGTCGTAGATGCGCGATCGCAACGCCCCGAAAAAATCAATGGCCTGATCGGGGAAGGTATCTACCAGGGTAACGATGTCCTGCTGGCTGAGGCCATCGGGCTCGAAGATGCCGCCGACGATGCCGATGCGGTCATTGCGATCGGGTTCCCAGTAAAACTTCTCCATGCGGCCATCACGAATCAGGGGCGCATAGAGGGTGGCCAGGTCGTTACCGGTAACGACGATGGGAATGCGCTGCAGGGGGGTCTCGTCGTAGCTGCCGGGCAACTGCACGTTGGTGGGGTTGTCGGCAATATTCATCAGGGTGTTGTTCACCAGCTGGGTGTTGACGGTGTATTGGGTGAGGGCGTCGAAGCGACCGGCCCCGGCATCGAGGTCGTTGATCATCAACACCGCCATCTTGCCCCGCACCCGCACCAATTCGGCGGCTTCCCGGTAGCGTAGCCGCAGCAACCGGGCCGGATCGCCGGCGTCAGGGCTTTCCAACTCGCCGCCGGAGACATGCACCACCTCTACCCCCATGCGCTCAAACACCAGCTCGCACTGGAAGGTCTTGCCTTCGCCCTTGCGACCGTGGATGCCCAAGATCAGGGGCAGTTTCACCTGGGGCAGGTCTAAGTAGTTCTTGGTGATGTGAACGGCGAGTCGATCGAGGAAGCGGGGAGAGATATAGTAGGCCATGGATTTGGATGCATCGTCGGTGGCAGACCCAGCATCGGGACCGTTGCTTAACCGCGCCGTTTGCTCTTGGCTCTGCCGTAGTTCATTATCCCTCAGCCATAGCAGCGGCAACAGCGATGACTGGGTTGCGATCGCAAATGGCAATGATAAGTGGCAACAATCCTGGCAGCGAGAGGATAGTCACCAGGTTTAGGGAACGCGGTTGCCTGTGCACCACATCCATCGCCTGTCAGTAGAGCTCATACTTCATCCACTGGCAGGGTAAGGAGCCATTGTACACCGGAAACCGCTGAGCCGATTTGAGACCGATGTGGCGGGCTAATTCCTTATTGCCGCTGAGGATAAAGGCAGTCCAGCCCTTGAATCGCTGCTTCAGCACGTCCCCTAATAGCCTGTAAAAGTCCGCTAGCTCGGCTGGATGGCCCATCCGCTCCCCATAGGGAGGATTGCAGAGGATGATGCCCTGATCGGCTGGGGCGTCTAGGGTGGCTAACGCTTGCTGGAAGAACCGCACCTGGTCGGCTAAGCCACAGGCTTGGGCATTGTGGCGGGCCTGGCGGATGACATCGGAGTTGCGATCGCATCCCAGTATCGGCACCGGTAGACTCGGGCGACGGCGGGCCTGGGCCTCCTGGAGTAAGGCTTGCCAGAGGTTGGCATCAAAATCGGGCCAGCGTTGGAAGCCGAAAGTGCTATCCAGCAATCCTGGGGCCACATCCAGAGCCTGCAGAGCTGCCTCCAAAGGCAAGGTGCCGGAACCACAGAGGGGATCGAGCAAGGGCACATCGCCCTGCCAACCCGTCAATCGTACCAGAGCTGCTGCTAGAGACTCCTTCAACGGGGCTGCCCCCACGGCAGGACGATAGCCACGGCGATGCAGACTGCGACCGGAGCTATCCAGGCTGACAATAGCTTGCTGCCGCTGGATATGCACATTCGCCTGCACATCGGCAGTCTGGACATCGACACTGGAGCGCCGGCCCCAATAGTGGCGCTGCTGATCGACGATGGCATTTTTCACCTGCAGTGCGGTGAAATGGCTGTGATTGAGCTGTCGGTTTTTACCCGTCACCCGCACTGCCAGGGTCTCGGCCGGGGTCAGATGGGCCGACCAGTCCAGGCGCTGAATTCCCTGATAGAGGGCCTTGGCATCCTGGCAGGGGACCTGAGCCAGGTGCACCAAAATCCGAAAAGGCAGCCGCGCCCAGAGATTCACTCGGTATAGCAGCTCCACGTGTCCCTGGAAGGCAACGCCGCAGAATTGGGGCTCTACCCCATGGGCCCCCAAGGCCACCAGTTCTTCGGCGGCGAGCGTCTCCAGACCACGCGCCACCGTAGCGAAATATTGCCCCATGCTGCTCCAGCTCATCCACGCCTTTATCCATTAAACCGGCTCAGGGCACGGCACCCTCCAGTTCTCTAGACAAAGTCGCTATGATGCCTAAGTAAACTCGTGATGACCGTCCATGAACACCCCGGCCCATGTGATTATCAATCTGCTCTGCCTGGGCCGTCAGGATGCTGCTCCGGTGCTGACGCCCGTCATCATCGGTGCCATCTTGCCCGATGCCCCCATGTTTATCTTTTACTTCATCGAGAAGGTGATACGGCGCACTCCGGAGATGGTGATCTGGCGCCAGAACTACCATCAGCCCCACTGGCAAAATTTCATCGACCTGTTTAATTCCCTGCCCTTGATGTTGCTGGGGTGGCTGGTCGCTGCCTGGGCCGGGTCCAAACTGGGGATGCTGTTGTTTTCCAGCATGGCCCTGCATGTGCTGGGGGATTTGCCGCTGCACCATCACGATGCCCATCGCCATTTCTTTCCCTTCTCCGACTGGCGCTTCCATAGTCCGGTGTCTTACTGGGATCCCAACCACTACGGTCAGATTGTGACCGGGTTGGAAATTCTCATGGTGTTGGTATTCAGTATCTGGTTGGCCCTAGGATACGAGGCTTGGCCGGCGCGGCTGAGTGTGGGGTTGGTGGGCCTACTCTACGGTGCCTATTTCGTCTATGTTTTCACGGTGTGGGCTTAGACGGCGATGGCCTGCTATTATCTATCGACTGACTGGATTCCGCAGTGTCTGTGATGCTCGCTTTGGCGAGATAATTTAGGGTTGTTCTGATGGGCTGGCAGGCAACTCTATCAATCGCCCAAGGGACGAAGTGGCGGGAGGTAGGAGTCAGCTCGGGTTGCCTTGCTAAGTTGTCTTGAATTGTCTGCTGAATCCTGGCGTCATACCAGGGTCAGCATTCGAGTCCGATTGAGTGTTTTATGGTCACCCTGTTAACGGCTATTAGCAGCATCTTCACCACTCCCCTGCTGCGCATCGGCGGGTCGGTGATTTCCTTGGCAACCATCTTGCAGGTGCTGGCGGTACTGCTGGTTGTCTTGACCCTGACCCTGATTGTGAAGCGGTTGCTGACCCGGGTGATCTTGAAGCAGCTCGGGCTGCGGCAGGGCACCCGAGAATCGATCGCTACCATTAGCAGCTATGGGGTAGGGGTGCTGCTTGCGATCGCACTGTTGCAAGCCGTCGGCATCAACCTGGCCTCCCTGGCGGTAGTCGCGGGCAGCCTCGGTATTGGCATTGGCTTTGGCCTGCAAGACATCGTCCGCAACTTCATCAGCGGCATCACCCTACTAGTAGAACGGCAGCTAGAAGTGGGCGACTTCATTGAATGGCAAGGACTCTCCGGCTATGTGGCCGAGATTTCCCTGCGCTCCACCGTGATTCGCACCATCACCGAGCGCTACATCATCGTCCCCAACAGCAACCTGGTGGGCGATAAAGTCATCAACTGGACCTACCACCACACCAAAGGTTGGGTCTCCCTGCCCATCCAAGTGGCCCATGAGAGTGACCCCGTAGCTGTGATTGAAGTGCTGATGGACTCCGCCTACCTAGAAGAGACGGTCTCCCACGAGCGCGCCCCGGAAGTCTACTTCGTCGGCTTCAGTGAATATTCCCTAGACTTTCAGCTCTGGGTCTGGGTCACCCAAATCGATCGCAAATACATCACCGAAAGCTCCCTGCGGTTCATCGTCGAACAAAACCTGCGCCAGCATGGCATCAAATTAGCCTCTCCCCGTCTGGATCTATGGCATCGCAATCCCAACCTGGTGGTGCAATCATCCCTGGAGCGCTATCCGCACCACGTCACCCTGCAGGCTCCCTTCCCCGACGAGATGGCTGGGGGATCCCTCAAGCGTCCTGTCTCTACCCGCGATCTGCTGCGACAAATTTCCTACTTCCAGAACTGTAGCGAGATCGAACTGCGCAAGCTGGTTGAAGTGGGTTCCCGCCGCCATCTCAAGATGGGCGAAACCCTCTACCAAGCCGGAGATCCAGGCAATGCCTTCTACATCATCTTGGCTGGGGCCCTCAGTTACACCGTGGATGGCCTCAATCATGCCCCCACCGTGCTCACCACCAGCGAATTTATCGGGGAATTTTCTCTGATGCTGGGTATCCCTCGCACCGTCACCGTGCACGCCATCGAAGACACCACCGTCTTCGCCGTCAGTCCCCAGGGCTTCAAGAAGATTCTCAAAGACCAACCCCAACTCTACGAGCTGATTGTGCAAGCCATGGGGCGCCACCAAGAAGAGCTCTCCCAGCACCGGCTGCAGCTACGGCACATGGGATTACTCAACACCACAGAGTATGACAAGAACCCGGTGGCCTGGATTACCAAAAACCTGGAAAAACTCTTCAATCTTTCCAATGATGTCACGCCCCCCACTCACCCCTAGGTCTGGTTACTCGAACTACCTTGAATACACTTGAATACATAGGAGGAGAGAAAAATTAGCCTTTATCGCCGTGATTTAGAGCATCGCTATAGTGCCCTTGGCATAGGCCAGGTTAGCCGATGTTCAACCGAGTCAAGGTTTTGGGACCGACTATCCCATCGGTCACGAGCCTTTGGGATGCCTGAAACTGCTTCACAGCCTGTTCCGTATTGGGACCGAAGACCCCATCAATACTGACCCGCTGACCTGCCTTGGCCAGGGCCTGTTGCACCTGACGCACGTCGTTCCCGGTAAGGTAGGGCTCTGTTAGATACAGCACCCGCATCAGCAGGCAACTCCAAGTCTTGGACCCCACTACCCCGTCAACAGCCAGGCCATTGACCTGTTGGAAGCGTTCCACCGCCAGCTTCGTCGCCGGCCCAAAGACACCATCTACCACCAGCCCTGCCCCCTTGCGGTGCAGACATTCCTGGGCTTGCTTAACATCTTCTCCCTGCAGGTAGGGATTAGTGAGATACAGGGTACGGCGATCAGTGGCCGTTGGCGTCGTCGGGGCCGTGGCCACCGGGCTAGAACGCCCCTGCAGATAGGCCTGGGCCTGCTGGCTCAAGCGGGCCCCCGAGCCATAGGTGCGGCCACTAGCAAGATAGTCACGTCCGGCTGCACTGAGAGATACTCCGGAGGTGCCCGAGAGAAATAGATTCGCCTCCGACAGTCGCCGTCGCAGCAACCCTTCTTCGACGTTGCTGCCGGGGTTGCGGTAGAGAACCAGGGCGGCTTCAATCTGGTCCCACTGGCGTTTTTGCAAGACCCGAGTAATGGTCTCAAAGCCGCGGTTGCCGTAGAAATGGGCTCCCAGGTTATAGGCAAAACTGAGGATGGCGCCCTGTTGCGGTTCAGTTAGGCTAGACCAGACTGGAATTTTCTCTAGGGGGGGCAAGAAGGCTGCTTCCACATGCCAGGTCAACAGGGCATCAGCCTCTGCCTGGCTAATCCGCTCGCCGAGTTGAAAGGGGCTGCCATCCCGCTTGCGAGTGTTGCCCCAGCCGATGGTGTAGGGTTTGCCGCCAGTGCGGGGGTCGGGATAGGCTTCCAGACGACAGCCCTCAAATTGTTTAATCATGGCAACGCCAGCCTGAGGCACCCTGGCCATGGAGCATTCCTCCCAAAGGGGTCACCTGTTGAGGATACTGAGGAGATCCCCGGGATGCTGTAGCTTGCAATGGTTTGTAACTGTTCTCAATGTCTAGGACTCGGCAGCAGAGTACTCGATCGACTCATTCCCCTCAGCTGGCAGCAGAATTCCCAATACCTGGATCGCTTGCCTCAGAGGACATTTGAAAACTCGGCTGAAAGCCCTGTAGGGCAAGCGTTTTAGAGCGTATGGCTCTGTTGGCCAGAATCCAGTCTGGAGCAAGGTTGCAGGGTACTTTCCAAATATCTTCTCAGCCCAATGGCAGAATAAATCAGATGCCATTTAACAGCACCCTAGGACAGAACTTAGATCATGACTATGCATGCCCATCTTCAAGCTGCCCTGAGCCAAGGACGAGCCCTCAAAATTATCAGTGGATTGACTAATTTTGACACCGATCGGGTCGCCGCCGTGGTACGGGCAGCCCAACAGGGCGGCGCCACTTTCGTCGATA
Source organism: Halomicronema hongdechloris C2206 (assembly GCF_002075285.3). Classification (GTDB taxonomy): domain Bacteria; phylum Cyanobacteriota; class Cyanobacteriia; order Phormidesmidales; family Phormidesmidaceae; genus Halomicronema_B; species Halomicronema_B hongdechloris. The sequence goes on from NZ_CP021983.2 coordinate 5,413,344, forward strand.
TCGCCGCCGATGCCAATTTAGTGCGGTTGGCCCGTCGCCTCAGCGATTTGCCCATTTGCGTCTCTGCCGTAGAGCCGGAGGCCTTTCTGACTCCCCTAGAGGCCGGGGCCGACATGCTTGAGATTGGTAACTTCGATGCGTTTTATGCTCAAGGACGGCGGTTTGCAGCTGCGGAAGTCCTAGAGCTAACCTACCGCACCCGAACCCTAGTGGGCGATGTGCCCCTATCGGTGACTGTCCCCCATATCCTGCCTCTAGATCAGCAGGTGCAGTTGGCCGAGGAATTAGTGGCAGCGGGTGCTGACCTGATTCAGACCGAAGGCGGCACCAGCAGTCAGCCAAGCCACGGTGGCACCCTAGGCCTGATCGAAAAAGCCGCGCCTACCCTAGCTGCCGCCTATGAAATCTCTCGAGCGGTTGAGGTTCCCGTGCTCTGTGCCTCAGGCCTATCCCACGTGACTGCAACCATGGCCATCGCTGCCGGGGCGGCGGGCATCGGCGTAGGATCTGCCGTAAACAGGCTGGACAATGATGTGGCCATGGTCGCGGTAGTGCGCCAGTTAGCCGAGGCCCTGCAGGCGGTTAGTCGTCGTTCGGTTGGCGTCTAGTCCTGATATCCCATCTGGACAACGGCACCGTTTGTCAATACTGAGCCCCTGGTAGGGATGCGGTATATCCCGTCCCTACCAGGGCGGGGGCAAGTCCTCAGCCAGCGGATGAGTTGGTCTTGGTCTTGGCCTCTAGACTCTCTAAGCGGCTCTTGAGGTCCTGGTTGGCTCGCTTCAGTTCATCAATCTCCTGCTGCAGGGTCTGCACCGCTTCATCCTTATCGATCGCTTTTTGCACTGTCTGGACGGCCTCTTCGGCCCGGCGGCGCACCCGGCCATCGGGGGTGTGATCGGCGAGGGATTGCAGCACTTTGATAGCTCCTGGCGTTTCCATGCTGCCGAGGGCACTGACTACGGCTACCTGAGTCAGGAAGAAGGTCTCGCGCGACAGCAGATCTAACTGATCTAGAATCCGTTCGATGGCTGCTTTGCCCTGGCCGGTGGAGATTTTGCCCAGGGCGCGGATGGCTGTGAGCCTTAGAGGTTGGGGGACTCCGGCCTGGGTGTAGGGCATTAGCAGTGTCAGAGCCGCCTCCGAGGTCTTGAATTGGCTTACGCCCCTAATCGCCCCAGAACGCACGGTCTCATTCCAACCGGCGCGCTCTTGCAGGACCTGCTCTAACATTTGCAGACCTTGCGGCTGCTGCGACTGTCCATCTAGGGGAGTCGCGGCAACCTTACCCAGGGCTTCCGCCGCCGCTGCCTCGACATAGTAGCTCGGATCTCCCGAGTCTAGTAGGGCGTATAGCGCCTGATAGCTAGCCATGGTTTTCACCTGGCCTAGGGCATTGGCGACGGCACGGCGTACTCGTGGATGGACGTCAGCCAGCCCGTTAATGAGGCTATCGACGGCTTGATCAAGCTTGACAGAGGCCAGCTGCTCGGCCACCTCGGCTCGGACTCCCCAGAAGGGATCTGATTCTAAGGCAGTAGCTAGCGCCCTGACGGCCTCTAGATTGCCTTTTTTTGCGATCGCATCCGCTGCGTCAATCCGCGACAGCGGGTCAGGATCATCCTGTAACTGGGCCTTGAGTTCAGGCAGTGGATAG